>JALRKL010000186.1 GCA_023268875.1 Bacteroidia bacterium | reverse complement strand
ACTTCGTCGAAACCGATGATGCGCGCCGATTCGGCCAGTTCACCGGGTCTGATCCGAGCCATCACCTCGCGCTCTTGTTCGGGTGTCAGATCGTGGAACGGCTGACCCGGCTCGCGAAGTCCCGGATTCTGCAGGTGTGGCACTCACATAAATACTCTGATTTACAATTTGATAGAACTCTTCAAATTGTAAAGGCCTATTGTCCATTGCCGCAGGAAGTCTAAATCCATAATCAACCAAATTTATCTTTCGCGATCGATCTCCGCCATACATTGCGCGTATTTGAGGAATGGTAACATGGCTTTCGTCTACTACCAATAAAAAGTCCTTTGGGAAATAATCCAACAAACAAAAAGGCCTATCTCCAGGCTTTCTTCGATCGAAATACCTCGAATAGTTTTCAATACCGTTACAATAGCCCAATTCCCGTATCATCTCCAAATCGAAGTTAACCCGTTCTTCCAATCGCTTGGCTTCTAAGTATCTTTGTTGCTGCTGAAAAAATGCAATCTGCTCAAGCAGATCGTCCTGAATCTCGTGAATTACTTGCTCCAATCGATCTCTAGGTGAGACATATATCTGAGCTGGATATATAGCGCAATCCAGCAAAGAATCAATTTTTCGTCCCGTTTCGGGCTCAAAACTATATATTTCCTCTATTTCATCCCCAAAAAAAGAAATACGGTAGGCAAAATCGTTATAAGCCAAATGAACATCAACCGTATCTCCCTTTACACGAAACGTTCCCCGCTTGAATTCCATCGTGGTTCTCGAATACAGCGATTCTACCAATCGATAAAGTAATTGCTGCCGAGAGATTTGCATCCCTTCGCTTAAACGAATAATGGTAGCCTCATAATCCGATGGATTACCTGCTCCATAAATACAACTTACACTCGCCACCACAATTACATCTCTACGACCTGAAAGTAAGGTTGAAACCGTTTTCAGTCGCATTTTTTCGATCTCGTCATTTATATTAAGATCTTTTTCGATGTAGGTATTTGTCGTAGGAATAAAGGCCTCCGGCTGGTAATAATCGTAATAACTTACAAAATATTCCACAGCATTGTTCGGAAAGAACTGTTTAAACTCCCCATATAATTGGGCCACCAAAGTTTTGTTATGACTCAATACCAAAATTGGCCGCTGTACATCTTTTATAACATTGGCAACCGTGAAGGTTTTTCCGGATCCCGTAACTCCTAAAAGTGTCTGAGCCCGCGCCCCATTCTCCAATCCCGATACCAACTGCTTGATTGCATCAGGCTGGTCTCCACTGGGCTCAAAAGGCGATACTAATTGAAATTCTGGCATTTTATCCTTCGAAATTAACGCAAAAAGCCGACAAAGGTTTGGGTATACCTGAAAGTATATGTGGAGCCCTGCCGCCAAGGCATCCCCGCCGCATTTTTTGCCTATCTTTGCAGTAATGCAAGAAGTGGCCCAAAAAACCAACGATCTGTCTCAAGAAGATTTCATTGCACAAGTCATTCAAGACTACAAAATCGCCTATCAAAGTCGACATGCATCCTTAATAGGTCGAAAAGAAGTGCTCACAGGTAAAGCTAAATTTGGCATATTCGGTGACGGTAAAGAAGTTGCACAAATTGCCATGGCTAAAGTTTTTGAACCGGGTGATTGGCGCAGCGGTTATTACCGCGACCAAACATTTATGTTTGCTTTAGGCCTGTCCGACGTTCAAAAATTCTTCGCCCAATTATACGCTCACGCTTCCGTCGAAAAGGAACCAGCCTCCGGCGGTCGATCCATGAACGGCCACTATGCAACCCGTTTACTAGACAATAACGGACATTTTCTCAGCCAATCAGATCGCTATAATGTAAGCGCCGATATTTCACCAACAGCGGGACAAATGCCCCGTTTACTTGGATTGGCTGTCGCTTCCAAGCTTTACCGACAAAACGAACTATTACACGAATTGAGTCAATTTTCTCAAAAGGGTCGTGAAATAGCCTTTGGAACCATCGGTAATGCATCAACTTCTGAAGGGATTTTTTGGGAAGTAATGAACGCCGCGTGCGTTATGCAAGTGCCCATGTTAATGAGCGTTTGGGACGACGGTTACGGAATATCCGTGCCTGCCAAATACCAAACAGCCAAAGAAAATATCGGTGCCATCATGAAAGGGTTTCAAACCAATGAAGACGGTGTTGGTATGCATATTATTACAGCCCGCGGTTGGAATTATCCCGAACTGTGTAATGCGTATCGAGAGGCGGCGGATATCTGCCGCGAAAAGCATACGCCCGTAATGGTACATGTTACTGAAGTAACACAACCCCAAGGGCATTCAACATCTGGTTCCCACGAACGATACAAAACGCAAGAACGACTCGATTGGGAGCGCGAATACGATTGTATCGAGAAAATGCGTCAGTGGATGACAGAAAACAACATCATCACCGCAGAAAAACTTGATGAGCTTGAAAAAGAATATCTGAGCGAAGTTAAAAAACAGCAAAAACAAGCATGGATTGATTTTACAACCGATATCAAATCAGATGTGCAAGCGTTTATTTCTGTGCTCGACAGTTTGATTTCTCAAGGAATCGAAATACAGTCGCTAACCGAAATTCGCAACGAAATCCAAAATATCAGCGACCCGATTCGACGCGATTTAGGCAATGCTTTGCATCAAGTGCTACGCCGTTTGGCCCATTTCCCCCGAGAAAAGAAAGCTGAAATCTTGCGTTATCACGAACAATTTACAGAAGAGAATAACAACCGCTACAGTTCGCATTTATACAGCCAAAGTGATGAAAATATTCATGCCGTTTCTCAAATCCCATTAGAATTAAGCGATGAAATGGCCGACGGGTATCAAGTCGTACGTGCTTGTTTCGAAGCCAATATGGAAAGAGACCCACGTATTTTTGCTTTTGGTGAAGATGTTGGAAAAATTGGAGATGTTAATCAAGGATTTTCCGGATTACAAGAAAAATTCGGCGAATTACGCGTAACCGACAAAGGAATTCGCGAGTGGTCCATTATAGGAGAAGGAATTGGTGCCGCAATGCGCGGACTCCGCCCTATCGCCGAAATACAATACTTAGATTATCTTTTATACGCTTTGGAACCCATGAGCGACGATTTAGCAACCATGCAATATCGTACTAAAGGAGGACAAAAATCGCCTTTGATTATCCGTACAAGAGGACATCGATTGGAGGGAATTTGGCATTCCGGATCTCCAATGGGTATGATTATAAATGCCGTTCGTGGTATGCATGTTTGTGTTCCACGCGATATGACTCGTGCGGCAGGAATGTATAATACACTATTAAAGGCAGACGAACCGGCTCTAGTTGTTGAGTGTCTAAATGGGTACCGTAATAAGGAGAAAATGCCTAAGAATATCGGCACCTTTACTATACCTTTAGGAGTTCCTGAAACACTCAAATTTGGAGATGACGTTACCCTAGTTACCTACGGATCAAATTGCAGAATTGCCCAACAAGCTATAGAAATATTGGCAGAAGTTGGAATCAACGTAGAATTAATCGATGTACAAACCCTTTTGCCATTCGATATAAATCACGTTATTGTTGAAAGTTTAAAAAATACGAATCGCTTGGTTGTATTTGATGAAGATGTACCGGGTGGTGCTTCTGCATTCATTTTACAGCAAATACTTGAGGTTCAAAATGGCTATCAATACTTAGATAGCAAACCTCTAACTATTACGTCAAAAGCACACCGACCTGCATATTCTTCCGATGGCGATTATTTCTCAAAACCATCGGTAGACGATGTATACACCGAAATTTATCAGCTCATGAACGAAGTGAATCCCCAGAAATTCCCTTCCCTATTCTAAAACAAAACAACCTTGGAAACACCAATTATATCGAATTACCTGAGATTAAGCGGCCTTGAGCCCTTCACCCTCACCCCTGAAACCAATTTTGTAAATATTGGTGAAAGAACCAATGTAACCGGTAGTAAGGTTTTTGAACGACTGATTTTAGCCGGTGATTATAACGCGGCATTAGATGTTGCCCGTCAACAAGTTGAAAACGGCGCGCAGGTTATCGACGTAAATATGGACGAAGGAATGCTCGACGGTGTCGAAGCCATGACGACATTCCTAAACTTAATTGCAGCAGAACCCGATATTTCTCGGGTGCCAATAATGATTGACTCTTCGAAGTGGGAAGTCATTGAAGCAGGATTAAAGTGTATCCAAGGTAAAGGTATCGTCAATTCAATTTCTCTAAAAGACGGCGAAAACGAATTTATTAAGCGCGCTAAACTCGTGAAACGTTACGGTGCCGCCGTAGTCGTTATGGCATTTGACGAAACTGGCCAAGCCGATAGTTTCGAGCGAAAAATTCAAGTATGCGAAAGATCCTACCGCATCCTGGTCGATCAAGTTAAATTCAACCAACAAGACATCATTTTCGACCCCAACATTTTAACAGTAGCTACGGGTATCGAAGAACATAATAATTACGCCGTTGACTTCATCAATGCTACCCGCTGGATTAAAGAAAATCTCCCAGGTGCCAAGGTTTCTGGTGGCGTTTCTAATATTTCATTTTCCTTCAGGGGAAATAATCCCGTCCGAGAAGCCATGCACTCCGCATTCTTATACCACGCCATAAAAGCAGGCCTGGATATGGGTATTGTGAATGCCGGAATGATTGAAGTTTATGAAGAGATTCCCAAAGATTTATTAGAACACGTCGAGGACGTATTATTAAACCGCCGCGACGATGCAACCGAACGTCTGTTAAGTTTCTCGGAAACGGTTAAAGGGAAAAAAATCGACAAAGCGGAAGTTCAGGAATGGCGTAATTTGCCTATTGAGGAACGTCTTAAGCACAGTTTGGTTAAAGGAATTACCGAATTTATTGATGCCGATACACAGGAGGCACTAGACCTCCTACACGAGCCACTAAAAGTAATCGAAGGACCTCTAATGGCTGGTATGAATTACGTTGGAGACTTATTTGGGGAAGGTAAAATGTTCTTACCCCAAGTGGTAAAAAGTGCCCGAGTAATGAAAAAATCAGTAGCTTATTTACAACCTTTTCTCGAGGCGCAGAAAATCAGCGACCCCAATACACGCCCACAAGGAAAAATATTACTAGCAACCGTAAAAGGCGACGTTCATGATATTGGGAAAAATATTGTAGGCGTGGTTCTAGCTTGTAATAACTATGAAATTGAAGATATGGGCGTAATGGTGCCTGCCGATAAAATCTTACAACGAGCACGTGAGTGGGGCGCGGATATCATAGGGTTAAGCGGTCTAATTACTCCTTCTCTTGACGAAATGGTTCATGTCGCAAGCGAAATGCAACGCCTTAATATGAAACAACCTCTTCTTATTGGTGGAGCCACGACATCCCGAGTACATACCGCCGTAAAAATTGCTCCTAACTATCAATATCCCGTTATCCACGTAACCGATGCGAGTCGCTCTGTTCCTATCGCGGGACAGTTATTAAGTCCCGATACCTATCATATTTTTTCAGAAAAACTACGCGACGAATACGAAAAACTCGCTGAAAATCATGCAAACCGACAACAACAAAAAAATTTAATTCCCTATGAGGAAGCTAGAGGGAACGGCTTAAGCTTAAATAGCCCGATTGTCGCCCCGAAACAAATAGGATTTTTTCAGCTCAACGATTTATGTGTAAAGGATCTTATTGACTATATCGACTGGACCCCATTCTTTCAGACATGGGAATTAGCAGGCCGCTATCCCGATATTCTCAGTGATGCAATCGTTGGATCTGAAGCACAGAAATTATTCAAGGATGCACAAAACATGCTCGCTTCATGGGTTCAGAACCCTCCGATGAAGTTACAGGCTAGTTTCTTTATACTTCCCACACGTAGATGCCATGATGATGCCGCCGTTTATGCCACAGAAAACGATCAACAGCCGCTTGCTGTTTTCCATTTCTTGCGTCAACAGCGTAAAATGTCAAACGGTGTCCCAAATCTTTCATTAGCAGATTTTCTAGTTGAAAAAGAATTGGATTATATGGGCGGCTTTGCCGTTACCGCTGGAATTGGTCTGGAACCGCTTATCGAGGCATATGAGGCCGAACATGACGATTACAACAGCATCATGACAAAAGCACTAGCCGATAGGCTCGCGGAAGCTTTGGCCGAATATCTACACGAAAAAGTACGAAAAGAATATTGGGGCTATGCCACAGACGAAATACTTGATAATGAAGCCTTGGTTAGAGAACAATACCAAGGTATCCGACCCGCACCCGGCTACCCTGCATGTCCCGATCACACTGAAAAAGAGATTCTCTTTGAACTCTTCAATAAAAATTTAGGGAATAACGCCATCACACTTACCGAAAGCATGGCCATGATGCCAGCATCAAGTGTTAGCGGTTGGTACTTCGCCAGAGAGGAAGCAAAGTATTTTGGAATCGGTAAAATCAATGAAGATCAGTTAGTCGATTACGCCGAACGCAAAGGCAAAACAGTGGACGAAATGCGTAGATGGCTAGGTCCTATCCTATTCTAGACCTATAGCTAAAATGGATTGGAATACGCTGGATTAACTAGTAGCGTAGAGTCTGTCATGCTTTTTAAATAGGCGATTAAATCTTCTTTCTGCTGTTTAGACAAATTCAATTGCATACCGCCATGTGCTGCCATCTGAGGATGGATATTTGGATGGTCAAAATTCACGCCTTCACTGTAATGGTCTATAACTTCCTCTAACGTTTGAAAACGACCGTCATGCATGTAAGGAGCAGTTACGGCAATATTCAGCAAACTCGGAGCTTTAAAAACACCCATGTCTTGATTCCGATTAGTTACTCCACCAACTCCCAAATCTACCGGCTCTGGATCCAATCCATTACTCGCAATTCCACCCATACTTGCATTTAACTGCTGCGATAATTCCCCACCATGGCAGTGAAAACAATCAGCACCTTTAGTTACTCCATTATCGTCAAACTCTATTAAGCCATTGTAAATGAATGCACCTCGTAATTCAGATGGAGATAAAACACTCAAATCATCACCTGGAAAGAATTTATTAAACCGTGAATCTTTACTAACGATACTTAATAAAAATTGCTCCATGGCCAAGGACATATCATGTAAATTCGGTTCGTGATTAAACGCTTTCTTAAAATAGTCAACATACCTTTTGTTGCGCTTTAACCTATCTCTCAATGTCGGTAGCGTCATGGCCATTTCGTTATGCGCTTGTATGGGCTCAAATACCAGCTCTCGAAGTGTTTTTACACGTGTATCCCAAAAATAACTGTGGTGATACGCCAAGTTAAACAAAGGCATTGAACTTCTTGAGGCACGAAGACCGCGAAAACCAACACTTTTGTCTAAGGGCTCTGCAAAAGCATATTCCTGACGATGGCAACTCGCGCAACTAATACTGCTATCAATAGAAAGCATAGGATCGTAAAATAACATACGCCCCAACATTATTCCTTCTTCTGTAAAGGGATTGTCCTTGGGAAGCAAGGGCATGCCGAACTCTGCAGGGAATATTTCTGTAGGATCGACAATAGTTGGATTATACACCCCACCGTTATCGGGTACAGCGCCGTTTTCCTTTGTACATGAGGAAACGAATACTAAAAATCCAACTGAAAGTAAAAATCCTATCTTCTTCATAGACAAGAAACTAAAAAACGCGTTTTATTCTTCGTTTATACGAAATGCATAAAGCGAATTATCCAGAAAGATTCTCATCAACAATTCATCGTGATCCCCTTCTGAATGACTAACCGATTTCTCCGCAAATTTTATCGGTTGTGCGCCACCAAAAAAACGGTCGGCATTTATTCGGACAGCCACCCGATGTTTGTCATTTGAAACAGTTAAATCAATGGGTAAAAAATACCTCGTTACAAACTGCATTGTAGCAGTGTGAAAACTAAAACTACCGGGAGTGGCATTTTCGTTCTCTTTGTAACGGCCATCCATAGCTTGGAAAATATATCCACCGGACCAACCCCAATGCAAACCATTCATATTGGGATTCAAAGGATGATCTGCCGGCCAAACCTGCGGATTTCCGTGATTCGTAGCAGAGTCAAAACCCATTGTAAATTGCAAACCTGTATATTTACCTTGAGGAATTCCCTTGTAATTGAAAACATTTCTCGTGCCCGTCAAATCTGCCCATTGGTATCCATCGCCTAATTGCACGGTATCTCCGTTTTCCTTTACTAATGCCAAGTTCGACATAAGGAAAGACCAATTAGTCACCATCATATATTCTCCATGGCTTTTTTCTTTATATACATCCTGACCAATTGCATATAATGGCTCATCCGATATTTGTCCTACAAAGGCAAGCTCTAACTGTGATGTTGGGGTATTCCACCCACCGCTGCCTCCATCGGTATCTTCCGGCTCACAAGAACTAAGAGAAAAGGCAGCCAAAGCAATCACAAGCGTCTGAAGTATCAATCTATTTTTATGCATTTCTTCGAATATACAAAATTTTCGGTGTAAATCTTAGTGACATAGGTTCCAGAAGGCCACTTCGTAATATTGATTTTTGCGCTTAATGCCGAATCCAATTCCTGACTCCAAATCCTTTGTCCAACCAAGTTATAAACCTCGATTCGCTGGATAACCGGATTTCGTGCATATAAATTCCAAATCTCTATTCCTGGATTAGGCTGAATTACGATGTCTTCCTTTTGAATTGCATCTAAATTCATTCCGCCAATGCTAAATTTTGCCAAAACACTTACTTCTGGGTCAAAAATCGCGGTATCTGCCGCAAAGGGTAAATCAAATTCAAATTTTTCAAAGAGCGAATCCGGATAAAACACCCTCAATGACGACTCACCCATTGAATTTCGAAATTCAACAGGTATGGGAATCCTCCAAAAGGGCACCGTCGAATTTGAAGGCGTCTGTTGAACCGTCATCCGTACCTCATTGCCTCTCTGCTGCCAATTTATCTTCAATTCTGGATGACCTTGGCCTTCATACCACTGTTTAATAAACCATTTTAAGTCTTGTCCCGAAACTTGCTCCATCACCTGCCGGAATTCATCGGTAGTGCTGAAGCCGTAAGCCCGATTTCCCCCAGTTAAAAATTGACGACACCCTTCAAAAAACATCGAATCACCTACCTGATGCCGCAACATGTGCAACAACCAAGCCCCTTTGCGATAAGTCAAACGGCCATTAAACAATACATTTACTTTAGAAGTATCACTGGGCTTTACAGCGCCATTGTCGTTTTGGGTAATATTGTTGCGCATCACGCGCATTTGAAAGCGAAATTCCTCCTTACTTTTTAGAAACTCGTATGCTAAAGCCGTCAAATACGTAGCAAAACCTTCATTCAACCATAAATCATTCCATGAACCACAAGTTACCATGTCTCCAAACCACTGATGCGCCACCTCATGGGCCATCAAGTCGTAAGAAAAGTTCACCATGAAACTCATGGTCTGATGCTCCATACCACCCCCCCAAGTAAATTGAGCATGACCGTATTTCTCTGAAGGAAATGGATAAGGTATAAACAGACTATCGTATAAACGCAACATGGGCAGTACGCCTTTTGCTTCTTGGGAAGCTGAATTTAAGAACTGGGGAAAAACATAATTCAAAACGGGTAACGAATCCGCTCGGTTATGGAAATGAACGTGATCTAAAGATTCATCATAATTGCTAACTGCAATGGCAATTAAATAGGTTACAATAGGATAACGATGCCTCCAATGAATGCGATGTAGCGAATCGTTCAGGGCCTGAGTCGATACA
>JALRKL010000090.1 GCA_023268875.1 Bacteroidia bacterium | reverse complement strand
TATTGAATTTAACCATCCAATTTCAAATCAACGACTAACTATCGAGTCACCGCTTTCCCAAGAGGTGGTTGCCCTTTACACCAAGACCCTGTCCATATTCAATACGCACCAACTTATCTACAAAATAATCGAGTAATTCCTCTTGGTTTTTACGCGCCTCTAAAGCCAATTGCCAAAGCTCTTGGTGTCTTTGTTTGAAATACCAACTGATTGCGCTAGATAACATGATTAAATCCCCTGCAAAGTGGCGATTTTGTTTGGAAGAATCAAGCGTTGACTTCGCTTTTTTCAACTACACCGTCGCGTAAACGAATAATTCGTTTCGCATGTTGGGCAATGTCCTCTTCGTGAGTAACCAAAACTATGGTGTTCCCCGCCTGATGAATTTCATCAAAAAGAGCCATGATTTCATGACTGGTCTTTGTATCAAGATTTCCAGTAGGCTCATCGGCAAGCAGAATGCTTGGTTTATTAACGAGCGCTCTCGCCACTGCCACACGTTGTCTTTGCCCTCCCGACAATTCGTTAGGTTTATGATTCATTCGATCTCCCAAACCTACCTTAATTAGCACGTCTTTCGCCCGTTCTTCTCTGATTTTTTTGGAAATTCCGGAATAAACCAAAGGCAATGCAACATTGTCGATTGCATTCATTCGATTAAGAAGGTTAAATGTTTGAAAAACAAAACCAATCTCCGCGTTTCGGACTTCACTTAAAGCGGAATCCGACATTTTACTTACCTCTTTATTATTTAACCAATAATCTCCAGACGTTGGCGTATCTAAACAGCCTATGATGTTCATCAATGTGCTTTTTCCCGAACCAGAAGGTCCCATTAGAGCAACATATTCGCCTTTTTCAATAGTAAGATTGATACCGTTTAATGCAAAAACGGTTTGCTCGCCCAATTGATAGCGTTTGGTAACACCATTAATATCAATTAGCGATTTAGTCATGCTGTTCTATAACTTTTGGCACCCGGAAGAAGTCGCTATCGCTTTTTGGAGCATTTTTCAGTGCCTCAGCTTTACTAATTTCCTGGATCACCGAATCCTCTCGCAGTACCGTGTGTGAATCGCTCATGTAAATCAAGGGCTCTACGCCTTCGGTATTCACCTCTTTCAACTTCTCACACATCTCTAAAATTTTCTCAAGGTCTTTTCGAATATTCTCTTTCTCGGCTCCTTCAAAAGAAAGTCTTGATAAATGGGCAAGGGTATCTATTTTTTCGTCGGTGATTTTCATACTATTTTGGCGTCTATTAGGTCCTTATTAATAATCGAATATACTTGTTCGGCAAGGTTTTTTGCGTCATCTATCGACAAGCCTTTCGTTTGAATCGGCGCGTGTACCTTCATTCTCATTTTACCGGGCGACATAAAATTTGTAAAAACATTAAATCGCTTCATATTATCGAATATAGTTACGGGTACAACCGGCAAGCCTTTTTCTATTGCTAACTTAAAAGCTCCCAACTTTAATGGGTACTTCATAGTTGGCGCATTATCTGGAATTCTACCCTCAGGGAAAATAAGCAAACTCCCTCCTTTATCTAGTTTTTCCCCGGCCTTTAGAAATGCTTCGTGCGAGTTTCTAAGGCTTTCTCTTTTCACTGGCACGTCAATTGTCTTAAACCATATGTTAAAAAGTGGAATTTTGCTCAACTCCATTTTTGCCATAAAAAAATTAAAAGTGGGTAAAAATCCACCCATTAAAACAATATCCAAATATGAAATATGATTGGCGCAAAAAACATATTGTTGTTGGGGGTCTATTCTTTCGGCGTATCTAATATCTGGAAACATGCCTGTAAGCAAACTGGCCGCATGCGCCCAAAATTTGCGAATTTTATCAGCGTAATAATACGTGCTTTCGCGAGACAACAAAATCCATAATAGAGGATATAATATCAGAAAGATGCCTATGAAAACAAGGCCATAAAATCCCATATAAATATATCCTAAATACTTTTTGATCATCTTTTCTTCTTTGCAATATACACCAATAAGGTAATAATCATCGAAAGGGATAAATACATCTGAACCTCGAAACTCGCATAGGTCCCAACCTTTAATTTTTCTTCCAGGTTGGCTATTGCCGTTTCTCTTTTTTTCTTTTTGGCGACCGTGGTAACTAGTGTGGTATCTTTTGCGATATAGGCATCAATGGCTTGAACCTGGCTATTTTTAAAATGTTCAAATTGCACGGGCTGGTTACTTTGAATATGTTTATACACACCCACATTACACAATGCAGCAATAAGTGCCATCGTCAAACTTGCAAATAACGTTTTACCCAAAGTAATGGGTGTTTCTGCGTCTTCTACCATAAAACTTTTGACCAATAGATACACTCCAATTCCCAAAATGAAAATATTACCCAATGTCGGGACTGCTGATAAGAAATTACGATGTAAGTATAATTGGTTCAAGAAATTAATTAGAAGCATGCTCGCGCTCAGTGAGCCAAAGGCGAGACCGTACACTATCACACGTTTTAACATGTAGACAAAGGTACGTAGGATTTAATTTTATATGTAAGGAAAATAATGGAAAACAAAAGGTCGGATGCTACCGACCTTTTGAATGGCAAGAAACCTAGGATTCGTCGCTTTCTTCAGGACGTGTATACTCATCGAAATTATATTCGGGGAGTAAATTGGACTTCACGTGCCCAATCGTTTCATTCAATGCGTCGGAGAACTTATTAAAGTCTTCTTTGTAAAGGTGAAGTTTGGTTTTCGTAAAGGACCCGTCGTCGAATCGACTTCTTTTACTCTCGGTAATTGTGATGTAATAGTCGTTATTTCGAGTGGCTTTCACATCAAAAAAATACGTCCGTTTACCGGCTCTTACTCGACGAGAGAAAATGTCTTCCTGGTGATCTTGATCTTTGTAGTTGTCTTCATGCATAGGCATACCTTTCATTTATGTTTATTAGCAAATATGCAAAAAATATTGAGCTAAACCTCAATTTCATGACTTTTTTGTGAAGGTTTTTAAACACTTTTTATATCCTTTCCACTTTATTGCACACGCTTATACCCCACCTCACTAAGTGTCAAGACGCCACTAAGACTCAAGTGATTGATTTTCAAACAACCAAGAATAATATTCGTTTGTTTCAACGAGCATTTCGTGATTACCCTTAGCGGCAATTCGACCCTCTTCCAATACCCAAATTTCATCCGCTTTTAGTACTGGAGCTATCCGGTGACTACTCATTATTATCGTTTTCCCTTTCAAGGCGGTTTTCAGCCTTTCAATAATCACCGACTCGGTTTCTGCATCTACGGCACTCAAGCAATCATCGAATATGTAAATGTCAGCATCCCGCATGAGCGCGCGAGCCAGAGACATTCGCTGTTTTTGTCCGCCCGATAGCGATACCCCTCGCTCGCCAATTATGGTATCTAATCCTTTCGGAAACTGAGCGATATCGTTATCAAGTGAAGCAAATCGAATCGCCTTTTGTACTTCTTCTTCGCTACTATCCATTTCACTTCCAAACAAGATATTCTCTCTTAATGTATCGCTGAACAAAAAAGTATCTTGTTGTACATAAGCAATTTTAGAACGAAATGCAGAAAGTGCGTATTCCGATATACTCTTATCGTCCACTTCAAAAGTGCCCCCTTGCATTTCTAACTGACGCGTTAATAACTGAATCAATGTAGATTTACCGCTACCTGTTTTTCCCACAACCCCAATAAATTGGCCTTTTTTAAACTGTACTTCAACCTCTTGCAAAGCAGGAAAATCCTTGTCTAAGTATTGGTAACGAGGCAACTTTAATGTGATTTGGTGGAAATCTGGGAACGGCGACAAACCGTTGTCGGGTTGTTCGGCCTCATCTAAAAACTCATTAATTCTTTTCTGACTCGCACTTGCTTTTTGAACCAAAGCGGTGGTCCAACCTAAACTAGCAACCGGCCAAATAAGCATATTTAGATAAATGATGAACTCCGCGACATTCCCGGGTGTAAATCGACCTGCTTTAACCTCCCAACCTCCGATATATAGAACTAAAATTGTACTCAGTCCCATTAGCAAAGTCATCAACGGAAAGAAAATAGCGTTGATTTTAGCTAAGGCTAAGTTTTTGGATTGGAAAACTTTACCCGATTCAAAAAAGTCGTGATTAAAATGTCGTTCTGCACCGAAGGATTTAATAATCCGGATTCCGGCAAATGTTTCTTGAGCTTTAGTCGTAATTTGTGATAGTTGTTCTTGTATGCGCTTATTGCCGACATTTATTTTTTTACTTACTACATAAATGGAATAAGATAAAAAAGGCAAAGGAAGCAATACCCAAGCCGTTAATGAGGCATTAATCATAAGCATCTGAGTCACGATCATCACAAACGAAAACAAGATATTCGCAAAGTACATAATACTGGGACCTATGTACATTCTTACGTTTGAAACATCTTCAGAGATTCGCGACATAAGATCGCCCGTGTAATGATTGCGATAAAATTCCTCGCCCAGACGTTCGTATTTTTGAAAGATCTCGTTCTTTTGATCGTACTCAATATTCCTAGAGGTTACAATAAGGGTTTGCCTCATTAAAAAAAGAAAAACTCCCTTTAATAAGGCCGCTGCCAAAATAGATAATCCAAATCCTAATACTGTTTGTAGTGCCGCCTCATAAAGTAGATTATTCTCGATTAAAGATATATTCTGCGAAATCCATAATGCATCGTCAATGCCTAAACGAACAAATACCGGAATATATATGGCAAAGAGATTGCTGAGCACTACACAAACAATTCCTAATAGGATGAGCCATTTGTAACGGATTAAGTATTTATTGAGGGAAGCTAGTTCAGACACGTTTTAGAGATTCACAAAGTTACTTTGAAAAAAATTCTGATCCCTGAAAACTTTTTGCACCCTTCCTTGTTTTTTACTTGGGGTAGATTTAAGTTTTCATAGCTGGCAAGGTCCTGGGGTAATTCCCGGGATTTTGCTTTTTAAGGGAATTTGGAAAGATTTTAAAATATTTTTAAAAGTGGTTTCCACATGTTATCCATATTTTGTATCTTTGCCCTCCAATTGAGTAGCATATGCATTTAACCGCAGAACAAAAGAAAGAGATTTTTGCCAAATTTGGTGGCGATGAGCGCAATACTGGCAGTACAGAGGCACAAGTTGCCATGTTTACCGAGCGTATTAAC
>JALRKL010000063.1 GCA_023268875.1 Bacteroidia bacterium | reverse complement strand
TCCGGCGAATTTGGTACAGTGAAATTGCCAGTTGGTTCAACAGGTACCCAAGCGGGTGGTTGGTTCAACAAAGAAATGGAAAGCCCAGACGACTTTAAAGGTCTGAAAATGCGTATGCCAGGCCTAGGTGGTCAGGTTATCACAAAAATGGGCGCGTCTTCGGTATCTTTGCCAGGCGGCCAAATCTATGAAAACCTTGTATCTGGCGCGATCGAAGCGACCGAGTGGGTTGGTCCATACAACGACTATTTCATGAAGTTCTATGAAGCGTCGAAGTACTACTACACCGGTGGTATGCACGAGCCAGGCGGCGGTCTTGCACTAGGTCTGAACGCATCTTGGTGGGGTTCATTGACCGATTGGGAACGCACAGTCATCACAGCTGCAGCCTATGAAGAGCATGCTGCGTCACATGACGAAGCTATGGCGAAAAACGGCGAGTACATGCAAAAGCTGATCGACGAACAAGGCGTTCAAGTTCGCAACTTTAACGACGACATCTGGGATGCGTTCGGTGAAGCATCTGCGGAAGTGTTCGAAGAAACCCGTGCGCACTCTGCATTGGCGACCAAAATCGACGATCATTTCCAGCAAAAGCTGCGTGAAATCGGCGGCACTATCGCGTCGTTGGAAGGTACATTTATCAACCAACGTAACCGTATCTTGGGCATTGGTGCCTAAGTCGGCGAACAGCTGATCTATGGCGGGGTTTGTGTTGGCAAGCCTCGCCATTCCTATATCGTGCCGGTCCACATACGCCGTCATCATGACATTCGGTCCGGCGATATTTCGCAGAATTTAATTTTGTGAATTCAGACACATTTTCCTTTTGGAGAGGGCACATGTCAGATTTGGGCAATTCCCCCAATGTCGAAAAGCATGGTACACCTGCCATCCTGCCGCGTTTGTTCGGTTGGGGATCTTTGGCGGTTCTTGCTGGTTTTTTGATCAATAACATCCTGAACATTGGATATGGCACACCACGCGTTATTGAAATCCCGACGGTTGGGATGTCAGGCGGGGCGTTGATCACTGTTGGTATTTACGTTGTTGGTTTGGTCATTGCGTTGGCATATGTCCGTTCGACCCCGAACCAATCGCTGCGGTGGGATGCGCAAACCATCCACAATTTCAACTGTTATCTGGTCCGCGCTCTGTTTTGGAGCGTGTTCATCGTTGGGATTGCGGACGCGGTCCTGTCGTTCCTACGTGTTGAAGAAGTCTTGAACCTTTGGTTCACGGTTGAATTTGCCCGTGAATTTGGACGCGCGGCGTTTGTGGCCCCCTATATTCATATGCCCTTGATCGTTGTGGCCTTTACATTGGCCCGCTTTACCCCGACACTCGGGTTCCATTGGCTGGCCGCGTTGATTGCCGCCGCCGAATTGGGCATCGTGCTGTCGCGCTTGCTCTCAAACTCCATTTATTATGAATTTCGGGAGTGCTAAATCCTTCCATTCCCCGTTCAACGATTACACCTTGTACTTTCCCTTGCGGATTTTTGGCCCAAACAACCGCAATGTCTGCAAACGGCGCATTACTTATCCAGGTTTTTGAACCATTCAATACGATGTAATCTCCATCTTCAGTAAAATGACTGAGCATTCCATTTGGATTGCTGCCATGGTCTGGTTCGGTTAATCCAAAAGCGCCTAACCATTCTCCTGTAGCTAATTTGGGAAGGTATTTTAATTTTTGCTCTTCAGAGCCGAACAAATAAATGGGGTGCATTACCAATGAACCTTGAACACTTGCGGTGCTTCTGATGCCACTATCTCCCCGTTCTACCTCTTGCATCATCAAGCCGTAGGTAATGTAGTCGGCCCCTGAGCCTCCATATTGTCTAGGTACATGAGGGCCAAATAATCCCAGGTCGCCCATTTCCGGTAAAAGTTCTTTGGGGAAATAAGACTCTTGGGCGCATTCGTTAATAATAGGGGATAATCGCTGTTTTACCCAGCCTCGAACCGACTCGCGAATTTGTTTATGTTCTTGGGTTAGCAAATCATCAATTTCATAAAAGTCGCAACCCTGAAAAGTGTCACGACTCGATTGAGATTGCCATAATTCCTCTAACTTTGAACGGTTCATTTATGAAATACAAAAGTAATAAAGTGATCGAGTTCTGTATGTTTTTTTAATAAACAGTATGTTAATCCTTGTAAGTGTTCAAAAATATCACATTTTTCTGCCCGTAGGTTGGTATGAAGATGAAATTAGAATTAAAACAGAAGTTTTTATCGATTTGGAGGTACAATACGAATCTTCAAAAATAAACGACGACCTCAGCAATACCATTGATTACGCTGAAATCCATCGCTTATTGAAAAAAATGGCTTTAAATGAATACAAGCTACTTGAGTCTTTTGGAGAAAAGTGTTTGCTTGAAATACAGGAAAAATTCAAATCGCTTCATCTCAAATATGCAAAAATTAGAATTACCAAGCCGCAAATCTTGGAGTTTGGGAGCAGTTGTTCGGGTCAAACTGTTGAAATGCGAATGGATTTTTGATTAATATGTCGAAATTGTGAGTGTTTTAGCATTTACAACTTTCTCAGCTTGTTCAAAAATTGTATTTTTGAATTCTATGCGAATGCGCCTGCTACTTTTGTTTTTTTGGAGTATTTCCACCAACATTATGGCGCAAAACCAAGCGGTAACTGGTTGGGTTTTTGATGAAGCCACTTTAGAAAACATTCCATCTGCTGTTATAATTGACAAGGCTACCAATCTCTATACAGAGAGTAACTCAGAAGGGTATTACCAATTGCTTACTACTAATGGTGAAAGAGAATTATGGTATGCGGCCCCAGGGTATAAAGCGCATAAGGTGGTTATAAGTGTTAAAGGTGTTGTTCTAAATAATGTTTTTTTAAAGCCAGTGGATTTCGACGAGTCGGATTCATCAGCCGAATTGGCAGCCTTATACACAAGTAAAACGTCTTTTTATAAAGTTTTACCAAGACAAGTACAGCAATACAAGTCTTTGTTCGGAATTTCAGATCCGGTTAAGATATTTCAATTTCTTCCAGGAGTCAATGGTGGGATTGAAGGTCTGTCCTCAACTTATATAAGAGGCAGCAATTCCGATCAAAATTTGATGCTTATGAACGGACTGCCTTTGTATGGTAATGGGCATATTTGGGGCCTCCTTTCTAATTATAATCCCGATGTTATCCATAGCGCTGAAATTTACAGAGGTGTTTCACCGGCTAGATACGGCAATAGAGCAGGGGGTGGGGTAATAGATATTATCACCCAAAGTGGAAATGCAGAGAATTGGAGGGGATCTATTAATATGGATTTAGCAACAGTTGGCATTGCCTTAAATGGTCCATTGGACAAGCAAGGAAAATTAACAGCAGCTATAGGGTACAGGAGGTCCTATTTAGACTTGCTTTTGACCTCGATGGCTCCAGAACTAAACGAATCGCTAATCGGCAATATCCATGATATCAATCTGAAAATAAACTATAAGAAAAGCCGATATGAACATTGGAATTTTTGGATTTATAACGGAAGGGACAAATACGGTTTAAACTTCGAAACCTCAGATTCGGATTCTTTGGGTCGTCTTCTAGAATTGAACATTGGTTTGGGTTGGCAATGGCAAAATACACTTTCGGGTATAAATTACTATCGCGAAATTAACAAACGTCACTTCATGCATGCTTCAATCGGTATTTCGCGATATAGGTATTTTAGATCGGAAAATTTCTCTGTTTCTACCTCTAATAGCGGCGTAAACCAATCGGCAGAACTGTTATTTGAAGAGAATAATAGCATCACTGATTTAAATGCATCGGTTGACTTAGAGTATCTATACGGTAGAAAAACGAAGCTAAGATATGGAACACATTGGGTTACTCATAATATGAAACCCGGGGAACTGCTATACAGAGAGAAGCGCGATGGTAACATAGAAACCGATAATTTATATGGCTCGGCCAATAATCAGTTTCCCTCAGAATGGTCGACTTATGGAGAATTGGATTTTCATTCGGATAATTATCTAAGCATAAATATCGGGGCTAGATTATGGACATATATCGGAAGAGATAATCAATATGTTCGAATAGAACCTAGGATTACACTTAATCAACGTTTACATGGTAATCGGCGTTTTCAGTTGGGTGTGTCCGTGAATAATCAAGGCATTCATCAACTGTCAAGTGTAACGGGTATCTTGCCTCAGGATGTTTGGTTTCCTACAAGTGGCGAACTTAAACCACAGCAAACATCACAATTTTCAGCCGCATACATACATCCATTAGAAGGTGGTTTTGAATTCTCAATTGAAGGTTACTACAAGTATTTTACGGGGTTAATGTATATACAAGAAAGTAGAGACGAAAAATTATCTAAAGATTATTGGGAACAAATGATTTCCCAAGGAACAGGAAATGCTAGTGGATTGGAATTTTTAATTTCTAAAAAATCGGGTCGATTGAATACTATTGGGTCCTACACTTACAGCAGAACCAATCGTTTGTTTGAGGATGTAAATGGTGGTGTAGCATTTCCATTTAGATGGGATCGGACTCATAAGTTTGCCTTGCAGCTCGTATTCCAACCCAATCCTACCATTAGTTTTAACCTAAATGCGGTGCTCATGTCTGGCAACCCACTTACCGTTCCCACGGGAAGATATTTTACCGTTGACAACCGTTTGGTGTATGATTTCTCACAAATAAACAACTATAGATTGCCCACCTACCAAAGAATTGATGTCGGTTTTACAAAGGAAATCAAACCTGAGGAACATTTTGAAACACGCGAGTTTTATGGCATACACATCTACAATTTAATGGGGAATAACAATCCGGTAAACGCCGAATTTCAATTTAACGATGCCGGCGAAATGAAACTAATCGGCACTTCTTACTTCACCTTTGTCCCATCCGCTTTTTATAGAATCGAATTTTGAAAAAAATCTATTACATATTGTTTGCTGTCTTGATTTTCTCTTGTGAACAAGAGTTGCCTACCGATAGTATTGATTTTTCCGAAAAAATGGTGGTCAATTTGTTGGCAAACAACGACGAAATATTAAAGGTGCATGTTGGAAAAACCCTTTCTCTTGTTGATTCGAGTGCGGAACAGAAAATTGAAGATGCAAAAGTTACCATTACCGATGATAACGCCAATGTAACAGAACTGAAATATACCTTTCTTTACGGGGGTAAATATGTTTCTGATTTTGTGCCAACGCCTAATACGTTTTACAGATTATCTGTAACCCATCCGAAGTACCCAGCTGCCACTAGTTCGTTTGTTATACCGAGCGTATTTAAATCAACGGGAGCTAGTTGGCAGGATAATACAGGAACGGATTCAATGGGTTTTCCAACGGGAACTATATCATTCACAATTAATGATGATGTAAACGACCGAAACTTCTATGAAATTTCATTGTTTAGATTTGAAGATTTGGGGCCCGCATGGGAAGTCATGCCGGTGGTTCCTGAAAACCCAGAGATTGCCGCCGATCCCATTTATAACCCAGAAGGAGCCCTAATCTTAGAAGATGCCGGTTTTAACGGCCAATCAAAAACACTGCGATTCACAACCCCATTCGGTAGTAATTTAGGTACGCCTTATAAATATTTAGTAGTGGTTAAAAGTTTAAGCCCTGAATATTTTAAATACTTCAAGTCTTTAGAGGATTATTCTTTGGAGGGAGGTTTGTTTTCAGACCCTAGTGCCATATTTAATAATATTAACGGAGGGGTGGGGATTTGTGCAGGAGCATCTATTTCCAAAGATACCATTCGATGAGATCGTCAACTTTGTAAAATAGATTTTCATTTTAAATTACTCAGAATTATCATATGTCCAAAGAGTCAGAAATTCGCATAAAGAACGCGCAACAGCACAATCTTAAAGGGGTTAACGTAAGTATTCCTCAAAACTCATTCACGGTTGTTACGGGTGTTTCTGGTTCTGGAAAATCTTCCTTAATCTTCGATACTTTATTTGCTGAAGGGCAAAGACGCTATGTTGAGAGTTTGAGCGCTTATGCACGCCAATTTATGGGTCGAATGAAAAAGCCAGCAGTAGACACTATTGATGGCTTATGTCCGGCTATTGCCATTGAGCAAAAAGTAAACACACAGAATCCACGAAGCACCGTGGCTACTTCAACGGAAATTTACGATTATCTAAAGTTATTATTTGCTCGTATTGGTCACACCATTTCTCCTATTTCAAATAAAGAAGTCCGTCGCGATACGGTTACGGATGTATTCAATGCTACTGTAGAATTGCCCGAAGGACACATGCTCTTGGTGATGTATCCAATAAAAACGATTGAGGAAAATACCCTAGAGATACTATTGTCTAAAGGCTTCAATCGCCTTTTTCTGAAAAATGCTATGGTAAAAATTGAGGATGCCATTGAGCAAAAGGCCACGATCTCGAAAAATGATTTTGTGATTGTAGATCGTTTGAAGTCAGAACCTCAATCTGATGAATATAAAAATCGCCTTTATGATAGTATTGAAACGGCTTTTTGGGAAGGAGAGGGCGATTGCAAGATTTTAAATTACACAGATAAATCTGAATATTCCTTCAATAATCGATTTGAACTAGATGGAATGGAGTTTGAAATTCCAAGTAAAGATTTTTTAAGCTTTAACAATCCTTATGGTGCTTGTAAAAGATGTGAGGGTTTTGGATCTGTTTTGGGCATAGATGAAAATTTGGTAATTCCCGATAAATCCTTGAGTGTATATGAAGGTTGTGTTGCACCCTGGAAGGGCGAGATTATGGGAGATTGGAAAAAACACTTTATACAAAAAGCTTCAAAAATTGACTTTCCAGTTCATAGACCCTACAGTCAACTTACAAAACAAGAACAAACTTTGTTGTGGGAAGGGCGAAAAGATATACTCGGGATTAGAGATTTTTTCAAACATCTAGAAGATAATAATTACAAAATTCAGTACAGAGTATTAGCGGCGCGTTACAGGGGTAAAACAGTTTGTCCAGAATGTAAGGGCACTCGATTGCGTTTAGATGCCTCTTTTGTAAAATTGGTACATGTAGGTGATGAGAAACTATCTGGTTTTACCAGTATTCAAGACGTGCTTTTGATGAGTGTGGAAGAGGCCCACTTTTACTTTTCCAATTTGAAATTAAACCCGGTAGACGAGGAGATCTCTAAAAGAATTCTTGATGAAATTACCCGTAGATTACATTATTTAGCCAACGTTGGTTTAGGCTACCTTAATCTCAATCGTTTAAGTAACTCGCTAAGCGGTGGAGAAAGTCAACGTATTAATTTAGCAACGAACTTAGGGTCAAATCTTACGGGTTCCATGTATATTTTAGATGAGCCTAGTATTGGGTTGCATAGCCGCGATACGGATAGATTAATAGAGGTTTTGAAAAATCTCCAAAATGAAGGCAATACAGTTATTGTGGTTGAGCACGATGAAGAAATAATGCGTCAATCTGAATACATTGTAGACATAGGGCCAAAAGCGGGAAGTTTGGGTGGCGAACTTGTGTTTGCAGGTGATTTTCAATCGTTATTACGCGATGAAAAAAGCCTTACTGCAGCTTTTCTGACGAATAAAGAGGAGATTATCCCACAAAAACAACGGAATACACCGCATTTTATAAATCTTGAAGGGGCTTCCGCTCACAATTTGAAAAACGTGAGTATTAAAATCCCTCTTGAAACATTGACGTGCGTTACGGGTGTTTCGGGCTCTGGGAAAACTACACTTATTAAACAAGTCTTATTCCCGGCATTATCTCGTCATTTCGGTCAATTCACGTCTCAATTACCCGGTTCTTTTCGCTCTTTGGGTGGTGATTTACATTTGTTAAAATCGGTAGAGTTTGTTGATCAAAACCCGATAGGAAAAAGCTCTAGAAGTAATCCTGTTACCTATATCAAGGCTTACGACGACATCAGAGATTTGTATTCTAAAACAGCGGTATCGAAAAGAATGGGTTACAAACCATCGCATTTTTCATTTAATGTTGATGGTGGACGTTGCGATAACTGTCAAGGCGAAGGCGAAACAGTAATTGAAATGCAATTTATGGCAGACATAAAGTTGCCATGCGAGGTGTGTAATGGAAAACGATTCAAAAAGGAAGTATTGGAAGCCCAACATCGAGGAAAGAGCATTTTCGATGTATTGGAAATGACCGTAGATGAAGCCATTTTGTTTTTCGATGAAGAAAAAAACATTGCAGAAAAACTTAAACCGCTGCAAGATGTTGGATTGGGTTACGTGAAATTAGGGCAGGGGAGTAATACTTTAAGTGGTGGCGAAGCGCAAAGAGTTAAACTTGCATTTTATTTGAGCAAAGCCTCCCCATTTAAAGAAGGAGGCGTGATGTTTATTTTCGATGAACCCACTACTGGTCTGCATTTTTATGATATTCAAAAACTATTGAATTCATTTAATGCCTTAATCAAGAAGGGAAATACGATTGTCTGTATTGAGCATAATCTCGATGTTGTAAAATGCGCCGATTGGATCATCGACCTCGGTCCAGAAGCCGGCGATAAAGGCGGAAACTTGGTATATGAAGGTGAGCGCGATGGCATTAAAAAATGCCCCGCTAGTATAACAGGGCATTATTTAAAAGATAAGTTGAAATAAGCTATCTAGAAATATGAATTCTCTGAGTGGAATGAACTCCACCAGATTCAATGGTTATCAAATATACACCACTCGCCAGGGTTTGTTTCTTTAATTCGGATAGTTGGAATTTACCGTAAATTTCTCCACTTATTGATTGAAGTATAAACAAATCCTGAGGTTTACAATTGATACATTTTAGATTATCTAAGGAAGCCAACGGGTTTGGATATAACAAGACGTTCGTATTGTTGGGAGTTTCACCAATACCAAGATTTCGAATTTCTACTTTTTGGGTAAGTTCGTAATTACAATTACTTAAATCGAATAGGGTATCTAATGTTTTTGGGATTACGGTGTGCGTGATGAATGCGTCGCCTTCTCCTTGTGAACTATAATCTATCGTGATTTCAAACTGATTCTGATTAGTTAAAGGGGTGTTCGTTACACTGTCTATCCAATAATGGTTGTAGTTATCCGTGTCGTTTAAAGCTGCGGTGAACTGATAATTGAAATCAGAAATCCATTTACTGGTAAAGGAGGTATTAATCGCCTTATCCACATAAATCCGCACAGTATATAACGGCAGCGGGCAGCCATTTGGCGTTTCACCGCTCAATGCCCATACATTTTCACCTAATTTAGCGTATATAGCATTAGATGAATCTAGTATTGTTACATTGCCCATTATATCCGCGTAATAGATATAGTCGCTTCTAAAATTGCTTATGGTGATGGGTATTTTGGTGTTTTCATCACCACCGCAAACGACAGTAGTATTATTTGGCGAATAGGAGTTTATTATTTGTCTAGGTGTGTCAGCCAATACCCTTATGTTTTTTTCGAAATAACCGCAGAGTAATTGGGATGAATCTAATAGTTCAAACTTGAAATTTGAATTACGGCGAATAATTTCAGTTAAAGCAGTATCCGTCACAGTGGTTCCGTTAACTTTAAAATGATATTTAGGGATTCGTGACAATCCTGATACGTTAATGTCCATGATGCTATCCGTGCATACAATAGAATCAGAAAACGTAATATTCCAATTAGGTTCATTGCATCCTGCACCTCGAGCTTGAATCTTACCGATATGCGAATAGGTGCAAAAATCCCCGGTTTGTGCTCGGAGCCAAAAATCAACAAGTTGAGTGGCAGAATCTAATTGAACCCATTGGTTACGAACTGAAATTGCGCTATCTGTTTTTTTCCATGATTTGCCCTTATCTAAAGAAAATTCAAAATATTTCGAGTATAAAACACTATCCCATGTGAATAATATTTTATCACTTAGTCGTGTAAGGACTTTAACAACCGGGGCGCTTGGAGTGTCAATTCCATAAAAAACCTTAGTGTTCGACGGACCGGATACACATCCGATTTTACTCTTTGCCCAAAATTTGAAGGAATTATTACCCTTTTGTATCGAATTAATCAAGAATGAATCACGGAAATAAGGTCCAATTGCCGAAACGCGGGAATATGAATCAGCAAATCCATTGTTTTGTAGCAGGATTAGTAAATTTTCGTTTACGCAAATACTATCGTTGGGAATGCCGTATTTAACCGTAAAGGTCGGTTTTGGAATTCCCGCAACAAACACGCTATCCGAGGTGACACTACATCCATTATCGCGAACTGCTGTGACAAATACAAATCCGGTGGTGTCTACAGGGTTATTTCGTCCTGTTGACCCATTACTCCAAGTGTATGTATGCTTTTGTGTCGTTCCGATACTGAAATTTAGCGTGTCTCCTAAACATAATATAGCTGTAGGAGTTCTGATATTTAAATTAGGCTTGATGGCAGCGTCTAAAACCGTAAATTTGATCGTGTCTGGTTGTGATTTTCCTTTGTTATTCGAGACAGATAGAATGGCCAAATGGGTGCCTGCACTTGAGAATCTTATGGACGGATTTTGTAGGCTAGATGTGCTAGGTGTTCCGGTGGGGAAGGTCCACGCATAACCGTTGCTGTTGTTTGT
>JALRKL010000098.1 GCA_023268875.1 Bacteroidia bacterium | reverse complement strand
CTCTTTTAAAACGTTATTTCCTTGTAAATGACAGCGCTGACAAATATCTACTTGTAATCGATAAGGTAAACGTTTTGGATTTACAATGCTGCGATCGGCATACTTTGACGTATCGACTAAAACACCCTGTTTTTTGAGATTTACATGAAGCTCGCCGGGACCGTGACACCGTTCGCAATCGATGCCTAGAGGAACGTTTTCAAAGAAATTTTTCGCATCTTTCGCCACTTTTGGCATGGCATTATGACAGCTCATGCATTCCATGTCGATTTTTCGGTTAAAGCCAATATTTTGTTGTTCGTAACCCGGCGGCAAATCCCAAATTCCTTTTTGCGTATAAAACGTGAGTGGCGCCTGATACACATAAGACCCATCGGTCCAAAAATGCGAATTGGTATGTTGTCCGCTACCTATAATATAAGGTATATACTCCTCACGCATAAAGGTCACAAGATTTCGCTGTTCAGCGTCAGACTCATATTGCCTGATGTACAAACTATCGTTTCTCCAAAATGCTTGATAATGAAATCCGGTTTTAGGATCGTAAATCGGTTTTCCCCTGCGCTCTTTCGAAGGTAGGTGCATGATCGGAAATTTCGCTTTTGATTTCTCGGTGGAAGCTCTATCAAAGCTTTGGCCCATACCGGTGTGAACAAAGGTTTGGTGTATCTCGTAGTGACACGTGCGGCATTCTTGCATGCCTACGTAATCAACCGTATCGTGTAAATTCCAAAAGAAGGAGGAATCATGTGATGCGCTAATGGCAGTTTCTTGGGTATTACAAAAACTTAAAAAAAGTGAAATTCCGATACCCAGAATTAGCAGGAAGCTTCGCCAGAAAACGTGCAGTTGGGTTTGGTATTTCACAAGCCCGAAGTTACAGAAAATTGCCGATTAAATAGGGTCGCTGCCGAAATGGGTTTGCCAATCTAGTACGCCTCCGAGCAAATTTCTAACATTTTTGAAGCCCATTTGCAACAAAAACTGCTGAGCGGTTTGACTGCGTTTACCAGATCTACAGTGCACAATCACCTCTTCTTCCTTTAGATGCGCAATTTCTTCGAGGCGTGAGGGTAATTCCCCCAAAGGAATTAATTTGCCGTTAAGGTGAAATTCTTCATATTCGAAGGTTTCACGAACATCAATTAGATTAATGATTTCGCCTGAATCTAAGCGTTTTTTTAAATTTATAACGGAAATATCTTCGATCATTAGTGTATCAAATTAATTGGTGCGCTGCTCCTTTGCCCATCGGCGTAAAGCGCATGCACGTAATAGGTTCCTCTTGGTAAATCTCCAATCCAAATTTGGGTTTCGGTGCTCCGCATTACTTTACGACCGGTTGCATCAAGAATTATGATTTCTTTAAATGATTTCCCTGGCTGCAGGTCTATTTTTATCCATTGCTTTGCGGGGTTTGGATAAACATGTAATCGTAAGGGCTTTACTTTTTCGGTTGAGAAACGATAATTTACACGTTCACCAAAGAGCATTCTCATCATTGGAGTGCCCTTGATGCTGTAATCCGCGCGTTCCCAACTTCCCAAAAGATTATAAAACAAATGGGGATTAGCCGTATTTGGATCGGAATAACGATAGTTGTTATCATAACCGACATTCAGAACGAATGGCTGACGTTGGTACCAACCGATATAATATTGTCCTTTGGGTAAAAACAAAACCGAATCAAAAAAGAAATACTCAAAATGATTAATACTATCGCGATAGGCGGGTTTGCTTACGGGAAACTCATACATTAGTTCGTCTTTACGGTCATCCGTTCCTACAGGAGAAATTTTTCTCCAAACGCGTAACGTGAAATTTCTAAAGCTAACGTCTTCTTTCACCTGTGTGAAATACATGGCAATGCCGCGAAGGGAATCGTCCTGAGCGGTATTGAATTCCATTGCAAACTGACCCGGAATATTGCCTAGATAAGCATAGTCTAAACCAAATCCGCCTTCAGCACTGCCATCATCGTAGGCATACCAAGGCATAAATTGATGTTTCAACCAATACGAGTTATTATTACCACTAGCGTTATAGTTGTCTGGTGTTTGATCATTACTTTGAGGGTCGATTACAAAATGGTATTGCAATGACGGGGTATTGCCTGTAAGAGTATCAAAATAAGGGGTTTCGAAAATTTCGCTCGAATCCGTATTCGCAATCACATTTCTAGAACTGGCGCTAAAATCTTGTTTAAATAAGGTCTGTCCAAAATCATTCGATACTGATAATTGATAACGCGTTTGTACGGTCGCAAATTCGTTCATGTTCCTAACACGCAATTGCGTTCTACCCATGTGCAGGTTTGCATTCAACTTATAATGGGAATAAGGAATATTTTGATAGTCGCGGAACAGTCCAGTTTCTGCGTTTACTATACCAACGTCTTCGATATCAGATACTCCACCTGCCATGCGGCCTTGGTCCATTCGAATATAGTCCAAATGCCAATGGTTTAAATTTCCTGTTTTCTTAGAATAGTTTACAAACCTGAACTGGAAGTCAGGAATTAAATAATCCATAGAATCAATAGCAACATAAATTTCCGTAAACTTTTCGTTATGTGCCCCATTTACTCCCCATACTTTACGCCATTTGCCTTTTTGGGTTTTAAAGAAAAGTATGAGAGAATCTTCTAATTCGGGAACATCTCCTAATCCTTGATTTTTGTAAAAGAAACTTAAGTAAATGCCGTCGGTAATTCTGTAAGGAAAGGTATTGGCTCCCTTACGATAAAACTGGAGATTAATCGGCTGAGAAGTTAGGCTATCGGCATGAACCGATTCTCGGGTAGATAAGGTCTGATATGGATTGCCTAATTCATTTAAATGGTCAAAAGTCGCAATATTTGCATTAGGTGCATCCGGAGCAAATGAATTGTTTATCCAAACTTGTTTATCGGCCCATTTGTTTGGACTTGGATATCCAAACTGCTGAGAGAAATCCTCGAAGAACGGCAGTACCAAAGTGTCTTGAATTCCCCAACTTAAGACCTCTATTTTTGGATTATGCTTGTAGGCATCCGCCACAACAACGGAATATTCTGTCGGATTGACTTTTAGGAATTGCGCGCGCAATACTGTGGGAAATAGATTTACGAGCGTTGCAACTATTAAAGCATACACGTAACCAACCGGGTTATTACCGTCGGATTTTACTCTTTTGCTAAAGTATGATTTGCCTTTCACGTGATGCCCTCGCCCTTGTGTAACGAACGAATTGCAAAAATATTGTATTTAGCCCGAAAAATAAAGGCTAGTAAGGGGTATAGAACTATAATTCTTCAGCTTCGAGCATCTCGATATTATCGATTTGGGTGGAATCGCTTTCGGGAAACTGAGATTGATCGGTAGAAGCAACTGTTAGATTGATAATACTTCCTTTAGGAATAAGTGTTCCTTCCTTTAAAGGGTTTCCTTTATAATTTTGAGCTAATACAAGATTGTTTCCAATTGGGTCGTAGGCCATCTCGATTTTCCCTAAAATCAAACCACGATTTTTTATTACCGCTTTTGCCAAGGTGAGGCTCATATCAACCAAATTGGGAGCCTTAATTTTAGGTTTATTGCCTGTATTAATTACCAGATAAATCGTTCTGTCTTCTTTTACTTTTTCACTTGCCTTGGGATTTTGTTCAATGATGGTATAAGCGAGTGCCTTTTCGTTGTACACCGAATCCATGATTTTTGAACGCAATCCGGCTTGTTCCAATCGGATACGCGCTTCATCGAATGACATACCCGAAACATCGGGAACGGAAATATAATCGTTGTGATGGGTGTAGGCACCCAAACCAGCAAAAATCCCCCATAATACCAAAGCAGAAGCACCCAAAAACAGGCCAATTTGGATGGCTATTTCTTTGATGGTGAGTCCTTTTTTTAGGCTTTTGCCTGTTGTGTTTCGAGTTGCCATTTGTCGCGACCAAAGTTCAGTATTTCTCTTATAAAATCAAACGGTTTGTATGCATTTAATGCCGCTTGATGGTATATACAGGTTGCCGGTGTCATTCCCGGTAGGGAATTTATTTCGATAATATGGGTTTCAACCTTGTTATCTGGGAATATTTTTACGAAAGCATCAATTCGACAATATCCTTGTACATCCAACGTTTTCGCTACTTTTTCTAATGTTTTTCTTACTTCTTGGGAAATTTGTTTTTGCAGTTGAGGTGTTTTAGAAAAACGTGCCGGGGTTAAATTCTGTCCTTCTCCGGCAAGGAATTTTTCTTCTAGACTTAAAATTTCAGATTCGGCTAAAGATTCGGAAGGTTCAAAAACTTCGTAGTAAATCCTACCATCTTCTTGCACATGAGTAAGCATACCGCCGGTAACTTCAAGGAAGTGCATCGCTTCGCCCTTATCGATGAATTTTTCTATGAGCAATTCTAGTTTTTGAGGGAGTTCGTCGTGAATATTAATCTTCAAACGTTGCGAAATTTCCACATTGAGAGAGGTATTATCTCTAAAAATCAATGTTGCAAAATCTAACAATTCCTCTATGGTTTTTACCTTACGAACAGCGGCTGAGCAACCGTCATCGGCGGGCTTAGCTATTAAGGGAAGTCCAAACCGTTCGGCAATTTCCCCCGAAACAAGAATTGGATTTTCAAGAAATGCTTCTTTCTTCAACAGCATGTGGTCGGCGACAAAAAATCCAGACGCTCGTAATTTTTGGTTTGTAGTGAATTTATCTATGGTTATTGCGGAACTGTGAGACGGCGATCCATTAAAATACAATCCGTATTGACTTAAATCGCGCTGTAAAGTGCCATCCTCTCCTGGTCGTCCATGAAGCGCGATAAACACACCTTCTACATGGTTCTTAAGATCCATAAGCGACCATTTTTCGGGACTGAAATCACCACCTTTGGGATTGTATTTGTCGCGAATAAACGCCGTTTCTTCGCGAATTATCTCTAATGCCTCATGGTTTTGGGGATCCAAAACTTTTTTACGGATATCATCCGCATTGTCTTTCAACATATACGGAAGGGGAAGGGTGTAGAGTTCGTAATTTTCTCGATTCCCCACCAAAAAGATAGGAACGGGTTCGAATTCCTCACTTGAACTGAGTTTTTCATAGATATTACGGCCCGATTCCATTGATATATGGCGTTCAAAGCTGTACCCCCCCATGATTACCGCAATTTTTCGTTTTTCTTCTGTAGGAAATTGGCTCTGTGATAAAAGTACATCTAATTGTTCTTTCAGCGGAGTAAACTTTCGTCCTGTAGGATGCGAAAGGATGCGTGTTTTGAGCGATTGACGAACTATAAATGTTAGGAATTGACTGGGATTCAGTCCGATTTCTGCTGCTTGATGGAAGAAGAATGAACTTGGCATCATGCCACTTGTAGTGTTTGGATCGTTTAAAAACACCTCTCCCTCAGACGTTACAAAGCCATCGATTCGCGCATAAACTTCAAATCCAAAAAAGCGATAAAGCTCACAACAGGCATTCCTTATATCTAGAATTGTTTCGGTAGAAACATCCATCGGAGTTTCCTTTCTGCTCAAGCCTGGCAAGTATTTGCTGCGATAATCGAATAGATCTCCACTCTTTTTGATTTCAGTTGGTGGAAGGGCTACGGGTTGACCCCGATGGTGTTCAATTACGATGCAACTAAACTCTTTACCGGTGATTTTAGATTCAATCAATACCCTTGATTCACTGTCTTTTGCTTGTAGTTCAACAATTCCTTCGCTTTGTTCAAGAAACTCCATAACAGCATCGGGAGTGTGCAAAATTGCGGTGGCTGTTAACAGCGGCAGACCCAATCCGGAACGAATATCCGTAAGTTCCTTGATGTAGGTAATCCGTTCTTGAAAGTCTTTTTGTCGGTATTCGTCGCTGTCAATTCTTAATTTGAAGAATGCGAGATCGATGGCATCACAGAAGCGCTCAAATCCGGGATCCTCTAATATAGAAACACCCAATGAAGACCCTTGATTTGCGGGTTTTACAACAAATTGATGATTGAATTTTTGCAAAAAATGCTGAAACCATTGGTGTTTTTCCACTGTGTCGGATTCGGTCCATTCTTCGTAACTTATAGATTCGAATTCATTAATGTATAAGTTTTGGGTTTGCTGGAATTTCTTTTGTATCCACTTGTTAATCCCCATTGCAGAAGGCAAAAGTCCAGATCCCGTATATGGTATGCCATGCCATTCTAAAATGCCTTGAATGCTGCCGTCTTCACCAAACGTTCCGTGTAAGGCTAAAAATGCTAGATCGATGTAATTTCCCAGGTCTTCCCAATTTAAGGGTTCGCCAATTTTCTGATTCATCCTTAATCGTAACTCTTTGGTCAGATCGAGCGTTTCATCGGCAACATGAAATCCTGCACGAACAAGGGCTTCCTCAGGAACAAGAGATTCGGCGTAGATTTGAAATCCATGGGGTAATTCGGGCAAAAATTCAGCCGGCGGATAAAAATCGCGAATACTTCCTTTGTACACATGCTCCCATTGTAACTTGACAATTCCTCCGAAACTGTCTACAAAAAGCGGTATGGGCTCAAATAAGGATTTATCTAGATTATCATACACGGTGCGACCCCCAGCGAATGATACCTCCCGTTCGCGCGAACTTCCCCCAAAAAATATTCCCACTCGAATTTTACTCATGCTCCACAAATTTAATCTTAACTAAGTCGATAACCCAATACCGGGAATAGTGAATTTATCGTTAATTTGCACATTGAATTAAAATTCGTGCCCTAAAGGACGTTTGAAGCTTCAAAATATCAATTTTTATTGATGTTTTGGGTTTTGAAGGTTAAATAGGACACGTGTATAACCGATTCTAAACGAGTAAATTCATGACAGATCAAAGAAAAGTAATATACGGAATTACCCAAGGTGACCCGAGCGGAGTGGGGATGGAGTTGATTTTACGCATTTTTTCAGACGAAAATATTTTTAAATACGGCATTCCTGTGCTGTATGCTTCCCCGAAAACGTTTACGTACTACAAGAAAGTTTTGGGATTGGAATTACCGAATTACCATTTGATAAAATCAGCGGGTGAAGCGGTCGAAGGAAAGCTGAATCTAGTAGTTTCTAGTGAAGAAACTCTAGAAATTAAGCCCGGCGAAGCCGATGCCAATGCTGGTTTAGAGGCCTTGAATTGCCTGAAAAAAGCCCTTTCTGATGCCGATCATTTGGACGCATTAATCACAGCACCCTTAGACAAATCTACAGTGGCGGTGCACGAAAAAGAATTTACCGGACATACCGGTTTTATTGCGGCCCATTTTGGAGTGAAAAATTTTGCTATGTTCCTCGTTTCTGAAGAGCTGAAAATGGGATTGGCTACCGAACATGTACCCGTTTCCCAAATTTCCCAAAAAATAAATACCGATTTAATTTTGAATAAACTCGAAGTGATGTACAATTCACTTCGTGAAGATTTGAATGTGATCAAACCGCGCATAGCCGTTTTAGGTTTGAATCCGCATGCTGGCGATAGCGGTCTGTTGGGAAAAGAAGAGCTTGAAATTATCAAACCTGCGGTTGACAAAGCCTTTGAACAAGGTAAATTGGTGTATGGACCGTATGCGGCGGATAGCTTTTTTGGCAGCGGACAGCACCGTCCTTTTGATGCGGTGTTGGCCATGTATCACGATCAAGGCTTGATACCGTTTAAGTCAATGGCGTTTTACGATGGAGTGAATTTTACGGCAGGCTTGCCCATTATCAGAACCAGTCCCGATCACGGTACCGCCTATGATTTAGCGGGCAAAGGCGCCGCCGAAACTGTGAGTATGCGCAATGCCATATATGATGCCATTCATTTTGTTAAAAATCGCTGGCAGTTTGCCGAAGATTTCCAAAATCCACTGCCGTATACCGAATTCCGCAGAGAGCGCTTCAGAATCGACTTCTAATCGTTTTCCAAGAATTCAAAAATTGCTTGAAAAACCGATGCATCTATGGTGGTTTCTATTTGACCGTACTCGGCAATATTGCCTGTTTTGGCTTTCTGGAACAAGTGGTTGATTTGGGGCAATACGGTGTATTGAAGCTGAGAATTAGGGCTTAAAAATTGCTCAAATGCAGGTTTGTTTAGTG
>JALRKL010000203.1 GCA_023268875.1 Bacteroidia bacterium | reverse complement strand
AGTTCTAGGAAACGTTACCCACACATTTAAAACCCTTCAAAGTCAAATCGATACGATTTTCTTAGATGCGCCTGGCATTATCGTTTCACAGGTATTGCTAAATCAAAAAAAGGTCGCTTTTCGAACTGATAGTAAAGGCCTGATTGTAGAATCAAATTTAAGTGCGCCTTACCACTCTGAACACAGCCTTAACATTCAATACGAAGCCTATCCCAAACGCGGAATTTACTTTATTGGATGGGATTTAGATACTATTGAAGAACTCGCACATATGTCCCGCAGACAAATTTGGACCCAAGGACAGGGCATAGATAACCGTCATTGGATACCCATGATCGATGACCGCAGCGATAAATTCAGCACTGAAACCATAATCACCTTCGACAAAGATTACCAAGTCCTTTCAAATGGCGAATTAATTTCCACCAAAGAAAACAAAAAAGACGGCACCAAAACTTGGCATTACTCGTTAAAAAAGCCGCATGCCGGATACCTCCTAATGCTGGCTATCGATCGATACCAAATTAAAAAAAGCAAGAGTAAAAAAGGCATTGAACATCAGTTTTGGTATTATCCCGAACACCCCGAACGCCTGGAACCCACGAGTCGCTACAGTGAAGAAATTCTCGATTTTCTAGCCGATGAAATCGGCGTCCCCTATCCTTGGGGAAGCTATTCTCAAGTGATGGTGCAAGATTTTCTGTACGGAGCTATGGAAAACACCTCTGCCACTGTGTTTGGCGACTTTTTTTGGATAGACGATAGGGCATTTTTATTGAATCGTAATTATGTAAGCGTTAATGCGCATGAAGCCACTCATCAATGGTTTGGCGACCTCATTACAGGCCGAAAAGACAATGAACAATGGCTGCAAGAAAGTTTTGCCACATACTATCCAGGTTTAGTAGAAGGACATTTGTTTTCTGAGGATCATCAAGCGTGGTACTTCAGAAATAACATGAATAGCGCAATAAATGCAGGTCGTGAAAATTCACTCCCCGTGCGACATTCGCAATCGGGGTCTTCTCGACATTATCCAAAAGGGGCCTCCATTCTTTACATGTTACAGCATCAGGTGGGTCGCGAGAATTTCAATCGCGCAATTAAGTTTTATCTACAAAAACACGCTTATGAAACGGTAGAAACTTGGGACCTCCAGAAAGCCTTTATAGATGCAACGGGTATTAATGTTGATGGTTTTTTTGACCAATGGATACATCGCGGTGGAGAACCTAAATTTCGGGTTCGCCATTTTCAAAATGAAAAACACATCCACTTCACAATAGAACAAATCCACGAACAAGATGCGGTAGTGCGACAGTTTGAAATACCTGTAGACATGGCCATCTATTACAAAAATGGAGACGTACAGCGATTCACAAAAACACTCTTAAATCAAACCGAATCATTCTCAGTAGAGTCAAAAGGCCCCATAGATTTCATCTTATTTGATGAAGGTTCATTTTTACTAAAAGAAGTAGATTTCCCGAAAGAAACGGAAGAATGGCTCTCGCAGTTTCAAAACGCATCGTTTATGCTCGATCGCTACGACGCCCTAATAGCGCTGCGAACAGCACCGGCTGCAATAAAAAAAGATGCGCTGATTAAAGCGTTCAACAAAGAAACTTTCCATATTCTTCGGGGGGAAATCGCCTCACAGCTTTTGGCCGATAGCGAAACTCCATTGTTTGTAATAAAAAGTATTGCCACTGATAAACAAGCACATGTTCGTTTGATATTTGCTCAAAACGCCCCAATAATCAAGTCTACCGAGTCCATATTTGAAAGCCTATTGATGGATTCAAGTTATGTTATCATCGAAACCGTTTTAGATCGCATTTACGATCACCCACTTTTTGCCCCAAGACAGAGCAGTTTACTCGATAAAATTAATACAATAGACGGCCATACACACGGCATAAAAATAAAATATCTCGAAAAAGCGCAAGCAATTTATCCAAAGATGGGCGCTGGAATGCGCAGGGCTTTAGTAGACATGGCTGGACCTAAATACGAATTTAGAACACGCAGCTTGGCTATTCAAGCATTACAACGGATGAATTATCTCGATGCTCGTTTTGCCGAGAACCTTTTCGAAGGCGCAACCAATTTCAACTCTCGGTTAAATAGTTCGGCCTTGTCGGTAATTAACAGTTACCTAAACCAGACCGAGAAGGCGCAACTTCTAAAATCTGAGGTCTTGAAATGGCCGGACACAAATACCAAGTCCAAACTACTAAAGTCCAAAATTTCGGACCGATAAATGGTTGTTCCAATGGGAATTCCCCAAACAAAAATTGATTGAATATTCTACAAAAGTCACGTGGAGCCTGCCTTTTGTGATTTTTTGGCACACTATTTGAGTATTTATTTCTCAAATGGGTAAGAAATTTTTCAATTTAATGTTTTTGGTTTTGCTATGCAGCACCATACACGCGCAACCGGCGCCTTCATTTCAAATGCTACCCAATCCCGCCCATAACAAAGCGAATATCCACTTAAATAAATTGAAAGTTGAAAACGTTCAAGTACAAATATTCTCAATTTTTGGCACTGCGGTTAGCGGGATATATCAGCAAATAATTCCAGGGGAGAATCGAATTCAGCTTTATTTTCCAGATGTTGCAGAAGGT
>JALRKL010000113.1 GCA_023268875.1 Bacteroidia bacterium | reverse complement strand
GGAATTTGGAAAGTACTCGAAAGTTCCGTGAGAAATTGGACATACAGCGCCACTTCTACAACGGGTCTGCCTCATTTATTTATAGTTACAGGTCCAATTATAACAGAAAATGCCCCCAATATCAGTCGCACACCGAATCATACACTTTCGGTACCAGAATTCTTTTTCAAAGCTGTTATTGATACCGTTGGTAAAAAGCGCGGTGTTGCTTTCTTAATTCCCAATAAAAAAATACCAAGCGAACAACTATGGAATTATGCCATCAGCATCGATGAATTAGAACAAAAATTGGGACGCGATTTATTCCCAGGTTTAGATGATGAAATTGAAGTTAAAATAGAAGCACAATTTCGCAAATCCGATTGGGAGTAAATCTATATCTGTTATTGGAATTAATCTGCTAGAAGCCCTAGCGCCCCAACATGATACCAGCGACCTTTCCACATTAAAGCTTCAAATCGAAACATGTACTGTTTATCTCGGTAGTAAATCGGCACTTCTACCCTTTTCATTTTGTAAATACCATTGTTTTCGTAAGATATACGTTTCTTCCAATCGGCCGAAATCCGGTCGATTTTCAAATTCCATTTACGGGCTTTCTTTTGGGCTTTTTCAATGCCTTTAAATACCCGAAATCGGTATTGCATATACTGACCGTGCACCATTATAGGGGGCGAAACCGAATCCGTTAGGCGGGTCATTTCCGTAAATTCCAGCTCGGACAAAAGGCCCTGATAAGCGTATTTCTCTTTGGTAAATAACCACACGCATAGGCTATCAAAAACCTCTTTCTCACTCTGATAACCGATAGAATCTGTGATCATAAAATCGATTTTTCGAGGGGTTTGACCTTCTAGTGAATTAGACCAAAACATGAAAAAACACCCCAAAATTCCCTCAAAAACCAAGCGAATAATACGACCTTTGAAATTCACCTCACTAAAGTACAATCTTCATGAGCAATTCCCAAAACCCACCGAACAATCTAATAAATGCTAACAGTCCCTATTTATTACAGCACGCTCATAATCCTGTAGATTGGAATGAATGGTCCGAATCAGTTTGGGAAAAAGCCAAAGTCGAGAATAAATTGGTATTGGTAAGTATTGGATATGCCACATGCCATTGGTGTCACGTAATGGAACGCGAAAGTTTTGAAGACCATGAAACGGCGGAAATCATGAATCTCACCCTCGTTAACATTAAGGTAGACCGTGAAGAACGGCCCGATATTGACATGGTATACATGGATGCCTGTCAACTTATGACCGGCAAAGGAGGTTGGCCTCTAAATGTGGTTTGTTTGCCCGATGGAAGGCCTATTTATGCGGGCACCTACTTCCCTAAACCACAATGGCAGCAGGTCATATTACAGCTCAGCACCCAATACAAAAGCAATCCCGATTCATTTGCGGAATATGCCGAAAAGTTCATGACCGAACTTCAGAAAATGAATGCCCAAGCGGCAGCAGGTGATTTGCAATTTTCGCGAAAATTCATGACAGAAATATTTGCAGAATATGCAAAAGATATCGATTGGGAAGAGGGAGCCAAAAAGCGGGCGCCAAAATTTATGGTGCCCATACAATTTGAGTACGCCCTCGATTATCACTTATGTACGGGAGATCCCGCCGCTAAAGACTACTTTCAATTGAGTTTATTAAAAATGGGCAATGGTGGCATCTTCGATGTCGTTCGAGGAGGCTTCTTCCGATATAGTACCGACGCCTACTGGTTTGCCCCACACTTCGAAAAAATGCTTTATGACAATGCCCAACTATTGTCTTTGTATTCAAGAGCTTTCGCCTGGAGTCAAGCAGATATATTCAAAGAAATAGCCTACAAAACATGGTCTTTTTGCCACCGTGAATTGCGAGATCCTAATGGTGGGTATTATTCCGGACTTGACGCAGACAGCGACGGAATCGAGGGTCGCTTTTATACCTTTACCCAAGCCGAACTTCAACACCTATTAAACGAAGACGAATTCCGTTGGCTACAAGCCTATTCCAATATCCAAGAATCAGGCAATTGGGAGCACGATTTGAATATCATCCACAGCGCCATAGCCCCATTGCAACTCCTGGAAATATTGAATATAAATGCCCTAACCTATCACGAATTAAAAAGTTCAGTTACAGCGAAATTATTTACGGCTCAGGAGTCGCGAAACCGACCCTCACTCGACTATAAAATCATTGCCTCATGGAACGGCCTCATGTTGGCAGGCATCAGTAACCTTTATATATATGTATCCTCCGAAGATGAAAACGCCTCTTTTATTTTGGAGGAAGCCAAAAATCTCGGCGATTGGATACAAAAGAACCTATGGAAAAACGATCGGCTATTCCGTATTCATTCTCAGGGACAAACCTATAACGAGGCTTATTTAGAAGATTATGCAGCATGCGCATTGGGCTATCTACAACTTTTCAAGGCCACTCAAGAAGATCTATATTTAACCTTTGCGAAATCTCTCGGAGATAAAGCAATTGAGATTTTTTACGAAGAATCTACCCAAACCTTTCAGTTCACCTCGCATGAAGCAGAGGCATTAATTTTGCGCAAATCGGATTCTACCGACGACGTCATTCCAAGTTCTAACTCTATGATGGCTCAGGTGCTCGAAGCCCTTTTCCTACATTTTGCCGAGCCCCATTACCGTGAATTATTTTTACAGCTTTTAGCGAATAATTCCCAACAGATAGAAAAATTCCCCAGCTGGTATAGTGGTTGGGCCCGTTTGCATGCCATGCAAACCTGTGGAAATGCCCACATTGGTATTGCCGGCGATCTGCCCACTCCCAATGCCAAGGAGTTGGCCCAGTGGCCATCGTGGTTAACGGTATTGAAAATGAATTCCGAAACCCAAATACCATGGCTGAAGGCCCATGCAAATACGCAAGAAGGGTATTATTTATGTTCGGGATCTCAATGTTACGAACCCCTAAAGCAATGGGCGCAAATTCAAGAACTACTTGATGAGCGATACAGTCAGGAAGCGTCCGATTAAAGTGCTTTTACTTCTGTAACAAGTTTTCCTATACTGTCTTTGGCATCGCCAAACAACATGCCACATTTAGGATCGTAAAACAACGCATTTTCAATTCCGGCATAACCCGATTTCATACTTCGCTTTAATACCACAATCTGCTTTGCATTGTCTACGTCTAGAATAGGCATTCCATATATCGGACTTCCAGAGTCTGTTTTGGCTGCCGGATTAACTACGTCATTAGCTCCTACAACTAAAACCACATCGGTTGTGCTAAACTCAGGGTTGATATCTTCCATTTCAATGAGCTTATCGTATGCCACATTACTCTCTGCTAGTAAAACGTTCATGTGACCGGGCATACGACCTGCTACTGGATGTATGGCATATTTCACTTCTACCCCTTCATCTTCTAATAGTAACTCCAACTCGTGACAAACGTGCTGCGCTTGGGCCACCGCCAAACCATAACCGGGTACTATTATTACTTTTTGGGCATATTTCATCATAATAGCGACGTCGGTAGCCTGTACCTCACGTACACTCCCGCCCGAACCGGCACCAGAGCCGCCGCCGTTAGAGCCACTTCCCACCATACCGATAAGCACATTGGTAAGCGATCTATTCATTGCCTTGGTCATTACCACCGTTAAAATGGTACCAGCGGAACCAACCAACACACCGCCCATTAACATTACATTATTATCATAAAGGAAACCTCCGCAGGCTGCTGCCACCCCCGTAAAAGAGTTCAACAATGAAATCACCACAGGCATATCTGCACCCCCGATTGGGAATACAAAAAGTAGTCCGTATACAACGGCGATACCCATAGTAATATAAAACCATAATATGCGATCGCTTCCCTCTCCGCTGAACGTAAAATAGGCAGCAACAAATATCAACGCCAATACCAATGCATTAATATATTGTTGGGCGGGGAATCTAAAATCTCCCAATTTGCCATTGAGTTTACCCCAAGCCACCATGCTACCGACAAACGAAACGGTACCAATTATTAAACCCGCTACTATAGGGATAAACAATCCCAAACCTGCCGTTTCTCCAATTTGCTTGAGATGGGTCCATTCGATAATAGAAATCAGAGCAGCCGCTAAACCACCCATTCCATTAAACAAAGAAACCATTTCGGGCATGTCCGTCATTTGCACCCGCTTAGCCATTAGCGTACCAACAACGGTACCGAGAACAATAGCCGCAATTATATATCCAAGGTTTCCAATAACATGAAAGCCTGTTTTGTCAAGGAACAAGGTCGCCAAAACGGCAACCGCCATACCAAAAGCAGCTACCAGATTACCCTTTCGAGCAGAATCTGCCGTTCCCATCATTTTGAGGCCAATTATAAAGCCAACCGAACCTATCAAATAGGCAATTTCTTGTAAATAATTCATGGCTTATTTTTTTGGTTTCTTTTTAAACATCTCTAACATACGGTCTGTAACTACAAATCCGCCAATAACATTGAGGGTTCCGACAAAAACACCGACAAAACCAATGCTAATGGAGAAATAATCTTGCGGATCGGCGTGACCTAAAACGATAATGGCTCCGATAATTACCACTCCGTGGATGGCATTTGCACCGCTCATTAACGGCGTATGCAAAACACTTGGCACGTGAGAAATAAGCTCTATGCCCACAAAAATCATCAGTATGATGAGATAAAAATAAGTGATATTTTCACCAATAAATTGAAATAAGGTGTTCATTTTTTTTACTTTAATTAAGAATCTGTTTTACGTATTTTCCCCTGATGTGTGATCAAACAACCATCAACAATCTCGTCGGATTCATCCAAAGAAACTGTTCCTTTCGGACCAATTAGTTTGAGTAGTTCCCAAATATTACGCGCAAATAAATCGCTCGCATTTCCCGAAACGGCAGCAGGCATATTAACAGAACCAACGATTTTTACTCCATTTACATGTATAATCTCGCCCGCTTTGGTTTGAGTACAATTTCCTCCTTGCTCGGCTGCCATATCTATTATAACACTTCCGTTTTTCATCAGTGATAATTGTTCATCATCGATTAAAACAGGGGCTTTTCTGCCGGGCACTAACGCCGTAGTAATCACCAGGTCGCTTTTCGCTAACGATTGATTCACCGCTTCACGTTGCGCCTTTCTGTATTCCTCTGATGCCTCTTTGGCATAGCCTCCCTCCGATCCCACTTCAACGCCTTTAACCTCAATGAACTTTCCTCCCAAACTCTCTACCTGCTCCTTGTTCGGTTCGAGAATTAAAGATGATTGCTTTTTCTGTGTTGAAATTGTATCGGATAGAGTCAGGAACCACAACGCTAGGACCTTGTTTGAAGTTAGGCGTCTGATCAAGGTTACCTTCACTATTTTTAATTCTCCCAGCTTGAACCTCGTTGGTTACATAGTCGATAGAAATAATCCCAGAGGCTAATTGGGTATCTGCATAAGTGATTTTTGCCTGGTTTGATAAGATGATAGCCGAAAGCTTCTGATCTATAGCTACCGAATCTGTGGCGCTGTAAACGATTGGTGCATCTAAAGTTGAAGCTACTTTGAATGCTTGCTCGTTAGGTAGGGCTTGTTTTAAAGAATCTTTCAGGGCCTTATTGGAGGCAACTACTTGAGGCAATAAGGGAGCTACAATGGTATCTGACGCCGCGATAGGTCGAATGAGTAAGTTCTTTATAGCGATTTGCTTCTGTGCATGAACTACTGAAAATGTAGTTATCCATAGAAAAAGAATGATCCAATAATGCCTTTGTGTCGACAAGAGTAATTCTAAATTTAAACCAAGTGAAAAAGGGCCTGATTAATGGGTTCAAACTTACGGATTAATTGCCGAAACTATCCGGGAATGCTTAATTTTAGGGTATGTTTCACATCTCTATGATTCGGTTGCTTCTGCGAGGATTAGTTATCACCTCATTACTCTATTTGGGATTTCCTTCAATCTACGCCCAATCAGATCAATTTAAAGTATTTCTTGACCCTGGCCACGGTGGTACAGACCCGGGAAATGTGCATAACGGATATTATGAACAGACGATCACTCTCGCTATTTCAAAAAAGGTTGCTGCTATTTTAAACAAAGAGGCAGATATTGTCGTTTCTTTAACCAGAGACCGTGACGTTGCTGTAGATCTATATGCTAGAGGTCCAATTGCTAATAAAAAAGGTGCGGATGTTTTTGTTTCTATTCATTGCGATGCTCATGATTCAAATGCTCACGGTGCAGGGACCTTTGTTTTGGGACTTCATCGTGCAGATAATATTTTAGAAGTCGCGAAACGTGAAAACGCAGTTATTTATCGAGAAGA
>JALRKL010000067.1 GCA_023268875.1 Bacteroidia bacterium | reverse complement strand
CGCACACGTTCGCGGGTTAAACCAACCTTGTCAGAGATATCTTCTAATGTATGAGCGGGGTTGCCGTCTAATCCGAAATAGTACTTGAGGACGTCGCGTTCTTTATCGCTCAAAGTAGAAATAACTCTGTTAATTTCGTTTTGAAGTGATTCGTTTAATAAGGGCATATCCGGATTGGGTTCGTCGTTATTGTCTAATACGCCCAACAAGGTATTGTCTTCACCTTCTGCTAACGGAGCATCTATGCTTAAGTGACGACCACTTGAACGAAGTGCATTTTCAACTTCAGTTATCGCAATATCTAACGAATCTGCAATTTCTTGAGGAGTTGGTTCGCGCTCTAGCTCTTGTTCTAAGCGAGCGGATGCTTGGGTAATTCTGCCTAAGCTACCTACTTTGTTCAAAGGCAAACGAACGATACGACTTTGATCGGCCAATGCCTGAAGTATAGATTGACGAATCCACCAAACTGCGTATGAAATGAATTTAAAACCGCGGGTTTCATCAAAACGTTTTGCGGCTTTAATCAAGCCCATATTTCCTTCATTAATTAAGTCACCCAATGTTAATCCTTGGTTTTGGTATTGTTTTGAAACCGATACCACAAATCTTAAGTTGGCATTTACCAGCTTTTCCAATGCCGCTTGATCACCCTCACGAATACGCTGAGCAAGTTGAACCTCCTCCTGTGCATCAATCATAGGAACTTTGGAAATTTCGTTCAAATACTTATCAAGGGATTTGTTTTCGCGATTGGTAAACTGTTTTGATATTTTTAACTGCCTCATATATGCTTTGCAAATGTGTATTTTTAGCCGTGCAAAATTACAAAAAGAACCCCTAAAAAGCAATTTTGTTTTGCGCTAAAGGGTTTCGTTGAAGAAAATTGTTAGGAAAGTAGATTGTAAGCGATAAAGGCACTTAGATAAGCCGCTATCCCATAGATAATGAACATACTGATAGGCCACATCCAACTGCCCGTTTCTTTTTTGAGCACGGCCATGGTACTCATACATTGTAGTGCAAAGGCATAAAACAACATAAGGCTAATGGCATATGCCGTGCCGTATAATGGATCACCCGTTTCTGCATCTTTTTGCATTTGCATTTTCTTTCGGATTCCTACAACATCTTCGCCTCCTTTTGATTGGGTAAATAAAGTGCTCATGGTGCCGACAAATACCTCACGTGCTGCAAAAGAGGAAATTAAGGCAATGCCGGTTTTCCAATCGTAACCCAAAGGCTTAATCGCAGGTTCAATAAATTTCCCCATATGACCTGCATAACTCTCTTCGAGGCGATAGGTGCTCTTAAGTTTGGCTATTTCTTCTTGTTTTTCTTCAAAGGAAATAATTTCAGCACATTCTAATTCAGCACGCAGGTCGGCCTTCTGAAAGGCTTCCCCCGGACCGAAAGAAGATAAGGCCCAAAGTATCATAGAAATCACCACAATTACCTTTCCCGCCTCATTTAAAAACGCCTTACATTTTATCCATGCTCCCTGAATTACTGTTTGAAATCGAGGAGCTTGGTAGGTGGGTAGTTCGAGTACAAATTCAGATGTTTCGTGTGTGCGATGTAAGATTTTGAATATCCACGCCAATACAATTGCAAGTGCAATTCCCGCAAAATAGGCAGCCGTCATTAATGCGGTTTGAATGGGGATAGGACCCCAAAATGTTCCCTTTGGAACGGCGAGAGATATCAATAGGACATAAACAGGCAAGCGTGCGCTGCAACTCATTAAGGGTACAATTAGCATAGTAGCTAAACGCTCCTTTTTATTGCGAATGGTTCTTGTTGCCATGATGCTTGGTATGGCACAAGCAAAACCGCCGACTAATGGGATAATAGATCGTCCGTTAAGTCCAACTTTGCGCAGTACCCTATCGCTGATAAAGCTTGCGCGTACCATATAACCGCTATCTTCCAATATCCCGATTAGGAAAAATAAAATGAAAATTTGAGGTACAAATATCACCACGCCTTCTAGTCCGCTCAACAAGCCATTTGCCCAGAAACTAAAAAGGTATTCATTTGAAAACCAGCCGGAAGATTTCTCTCGAAGGAACGCAAAAAATTGTTCGATGGCCGACATGGGTAGGTCGGCAAGTGTAAAAACGCCCTGAAATAAGATGAGCATCACCACTACAAACGCTGTTAATCCATAAAACGGATGGGTTAGAATCCGATCGATTTTTAGTGTATTGAATGCTTTTAGTCGTTTTTTCTGAGGAATTACTTCTTTGATAACCGTGTCAATGTCGGCGTATCTTCTAAGCGTTTCTTCGCTGATGCCGCGATCGATTTGTCCTTCAGTAAAACGGGTTAAACGATCCTTAAAGCCCTCATTTACGGTGAGCATTTTACCCACTCGGAGAATGGGAAGTAAGCCCCATATAGCTTTGATGCTTTTGTCGGACCGTGGATTTAAGCTTATCAGGGATATCCCTAGGGCATTTGATAGTTTGTCGATATCGATGCCTATTTCCCTTCGTTTCGCGGTATCACCCATAGTTAATACACCGGCCGAGGGAATACCTAACTCGGCTATTTGAGAATACAAAAGTAGGTTTCGACGAAGATTGGAGCTATCGAATACGAAAATAATTCCATCCAATTTTGGAACTCCATGCGCTAATAAATGGGTGTTTACGACATGTTCGTATTCGGAATTTGTGAACAAACTGTAAATACCAGGTAGATCAACCCACTCAATTTCCTCACCTTCGTTTTTAGTGGAACCCACAAAAGCTTCGACCGTTGTGCCGGGCAAATTGCTTGTTTTTTGACCTAAACCCGTAATTCGATTAAAAAGTGTGGTTTTACCGCAATTGGGATTTCCTATAAGGGCGATTCGCTTCACGGTGTTTTAGTTTCTTTTTAACGGACGGATGATTATTTCTTGTGCTTCCGTTTTTCTCAGACCCAATATGTAAGAATCTATTTGAAAGGCAATTGGGTCTCCACCCGGGGCATGGTATAGTTTGGTGATCTCAGTTCCAGGTACGCATCCCATTTCGGCAAGCCTTGAAGTTAAGTAACCCGACTTGAGAGAATCAATTTCCCAAGGAGTGTCAAAATCCATGTCATAAGCCGTCTTTTCCAAGCCCTGCAAATTTAGAATGATTTTAAATAAACACCAAAGATTTACTTGGGCTTTATTTTGAGTTAATCGAGAAAAGTCCTTCGAGTAAAGAAAATCTGAGTTGTTCGTTTACATCCAATTCTATTTCCCGATTTCTTCGTTCTTTCAAAGTATCCCATTCATCTTGAAAATAGTACTGAGAAACACGAATATATTTGGGGTTGGATTTTGTTTGTTGAATCCATTCATCCAATACTTGCGATTCCTCTCGACTTTGATTGACAAATGCGCGATCCATCCAATTAAAAATTAGGTCTGAACTCCAATCTTGACTCGCTAAAGTGCGAATAAGCGCTTTTTTTATGTCGCTATGAACGATTCCTGACATAGATTCACTCCATAAACTTCCTGTGAATTTGGCTTTTACTGGATTTGTATTGTTAGGACTTGTTAGGATTTGTTCAATGGTTTCGGTAACGTTTCCTTTGGAGAAAAAAGTTTCCATAAGGGCCGCATCAAAAAGAACTGTGGAGTTTCCATTGATCCATTTTTGAGTCAATAATTTGTTGAATTCAATATCGATTTTTTTATTCAGGGTCGGGAAGTTTTGCTCCAATTGTCTTAGGTAATTCAAATAATATACTTGATGCTCTAAGCGCCATTCTTTTGTATAATTCGCAAAAATGGTATCGTAATAGTTTTGCAAAAGTTGCAACTTCTCAGCACTTTTTAGAGAATGATTACGATACAATTCAATTACCATTTCAAATAATAATTTTGAAAGTAGTGGTTTCTGCATGATAGATGCGCTTTCAATTTTAAATCCAGCAATAGCTGTTTCAATGGAAAGGTCTGTTAAATCGTAGCTGGAAATTCCGAAGGTGGGTATTTCTCGAATCGCTTTACCGACTATATTGACTTTTTCAAAGTATGAGAATGAGTCGCTGAGTATCACATAATGGCTCTGTTTTACGTATTCCGGAAATAGACTTTGGTTATAGAAACTGCTTTGTTCTTCTAGTTTTGTGTTAAAGGTGTAGTTGTAGTTTTGGGGGTTTGTATAGGTCACAAAAACCATTGAATCTTCAAAGGGTAAATCAATAGTGGTTTCTTTGGTAAAAGGAAGAACTGTTATTGTAGAATCCCAAACCTCCATGTTTTTGCCCAAAACGTGTAGATAAACTTTTTGAAGTTTGGTACGACCGTATTGTTTAAATGAATTTACGGCCATTGAATTTTCGGCCACACCTGGATTTAATATCAGTTTTGATGTTCGCGTTATGGAATCTATTTCACCGTAATATCGAAGTAAAAACTCTCCTCCCTGAAAATACCAAGAATTGAAAAAGTGATCCATGTTTTTGCCGGTAACTTTTTCAACGCATTTCTTCCAATCGTATGCATTTCCATTGCCAAAGGCATTTTCTGAAAGATAGCACCTCATGGCTTCATAAAAAGCTTTCCGCCCAATAAGATTATCTAATTCATGAAGAATTTGTGCCCCTTTATTATAACGAACATCATCAAATTGATCGTTGGCATTTTTGAAATGCGGGTTTATTAAAGGGGTAGTTTTCAATTCATCAGACGGCAAATCCTCTCCGTTCATTCTGGGGTAAGTGGTATTGTCGTAGAGCCACTCTTGGGCGCTATTTTCGCCGTATTTGTATTCCCTCCACAGATATTCGGCATAAGTAGCGAAACTTTCATTCATCGACAAATGGGACCAACTCTCGCAAGTAGTGTAGTCTCCGAACCAATGATGAAACAACTCATGTGAAATATAATCCTCCATGTTATTACTCGGATCTTGGAGGCGATCGTTGTGTATAACGGCAGTGGTGTTTTCCATAGCTCCGCTCACGAACTCACGACAAACAATTTGGTCGTATTTGTCCCAAGGGTATAATACGCCCGTGATTTGGCTGAAGAATTGAATCATTTCTGGTGTATTCCCAAATATTTGTTTTGCATATGGGGCATATGAAGGTTCTACATAATATGCGATAGGTAAAGTTCTTGTTCGAAAACTTAAAGGCTCTGGAAGTCGGAGAGAATCTTCAAACTTGGTCCAATTTCCAATCGCGAACATAGTGAGGTAAACGGCGTGCTTAAGGTTCATTTCCCAACGGTCTTCTTTAAGGCCATTATTAATTTTTCTCGAATACACTTGATGGCCGTTGGAAATTGATGAAAATGAATCTGGGAAAATCAACGTCAGCGATTGGGTATGCTTTTGATTCGGTTGGTCTATAGTTGGGAACCACCTGCTATTTGATTCGGGTTCGCCTTGTGTCCAAACTTGGGTTGGGTAACAAGGATTTTGACCGTCGCTATTTACAAAGTAAACGCCTTTATCGTCATTAACGGCAGTTAGAGAAACATCCGCAAGTTGTGAGAGTTTTCGTTCTGGATTAGATTGATAACTTATGCGCAACTTTACGAGTTCTCCCGAGTTAATGATATACGGAAATTTGATGTTAACATGTAATGAATCTTTATAATCCCACAACAAAGGGTCGGGTTTTGGGCCGTTTTGGGTGTTTTTTTGATCGGCAAGTTCTACAGAGAAAATATCCATACCCTTCGCGTCAAGGCGCAACTCGCGTTGAGGGTAATAATAAGGCTTTAGCGTTAATATGGCTGTGCCATCTATAGTTTTTTGTTTGAGATTTAATTTAAGTTCAAGGTCTGAATGTTGCAATTCCCAAACTTTATCAGCAGGTGCTTGATAGGGGCGGTCTTTATGCTCGGAATTTAAAATGGCCTTTACAATGTCATCGACCTCCTCTGAGGTGTATAAAGTTTTTTCAATGTGGGAATTATTTTCCCAATTTTCGAGCGACATTTTATTCGAACTTCCACAAGAATAGATGGAAACAATTGCGGAAAGCGCAATATATAAGGGGTTGATTTTCATGCGTTACTTTTAAAAATTTCCCATGCTCTTTCTGCCTGTTTTTGGAGCATTAACGAGCCATTCATGCAAGTTAAACCCTTTTCTTTACAATCTGATAGTAAAGGGGTTTGGACGGGATTATATACCAAGTCGATAATTTGTGCAGAATTTGGAAAAGTCTCAATTGAGATATTTATATGTTTTTGGGGGAATCCCAACATGCCAACCGGCGTCGTATTCACTATTAAAGGCCTCGTTTTTTTTCTGGAAAGTTCGACATCTTCATAGGCTATTTGGGATCCTATTTGAGGGGTTCTCGAAACAGTTACAAAGGAAATATTCCGGTCTCTAAGTACGGCGCAAACAGCTTTTGAGGCTCCGCCTGTTCCCAATACTATGGCATATTCTGGAATAAAAGGGAGCGCATCTAGACTGCACATGAATCCGTAGTAATCGGTATTGTATCCTTTAAGGAATAATTGGTTGTTTGTTTTTCTTGAAACAGTTACAGTATTTACTGCGCCAATATTTGAGGCAGACTCGTCTATATCGTCTAAATATGGGATAATCGCTGCCTTGTGTGGTATGGTTACATTGAAGCCTAGAATTTCTGGCCTTTGATTCAAGTATTTGATAAAGTCGTCTAAACGTTCAAAAGGAAATCGTTCGTACTTCCAATCGATTACTCCTTCATTTTGAAAAAAGCCATCAAATATTTCCGGTGATTGTGAATGATTCACTGGAAATCCAAGAACGCCTATGACTTTGGCTTCAGCCATTTGTGTTTAATGAATTGGAAAACCATCGGTAGGAGCGAAATTCCGATTATAGCAAAAACAACGGTTTCAAAATGGTCTTTCACCCAGGGGTTTTGTCCTAAGGCATATCCCAAGGAGGTGATAGAGGTAACCCAAAGTACGGCTCCGGCTATGCAATAGGTGATGAATTTGCGATATGTCATGGTTCCCATTCCTGCAGCAAATGGAGCAAATGTGCGAACTATTGGAACAAAACGCGCCATGATTAGGGTGTATCCACCATGCTTTTCATAAAATTCTTCCGTTTGGGTTAAATATTCTCTTTTTAGGAGTTTCCAATTTAAATCGAAGATGCGAATTCCGATTTTCGACCCTATTAGATAATTGGTATTATCGCCGAGTAACGCGGCAGCTATTAATAAAGGTATGAGAATGAATATGTTTAAGGTATTATCAAGTGCGGCAATAGAACCGGCTGCAAACAAGAGTGAGTCGCCCGGTAATAAGGGCATAACGACCAATCCAGTTTCTGTAAACACTATGGCGAAAAGAATAAAATAAGTTAGATATCGATACTCTTGAACGAGATATTGAAGTTTTTCATCCAAATGAAACAGCCAATCGCTCGCTAAATCTACAATGCTTAAATAGGTCATATACTTTATTAATAGGTGCAAAGGTCATATATTTCTATGAAATACGTATTTTCGTTATATGATATCTGGAAAATTAGTGAAGTGGGTTTTTGCGATTTCTGCAATTTTATGGTTGTCTATGTCTCTAAACTCTTGTGGTACCCAGCAACACCGACCTAAGAAAAAAGGTGGTTGTAATTGCGGTTTTTAATTATATTTTAAAGCCCTAACTTCAACATTATTTTAAATTTATTGGTTTATCTTTGCGGTAGAAATTGACTATGTCTACAGCAGAAACATATATTCCGTACAAAGTAAAAGATATCTCACTTGCCGAGTGGGGTAGGAAAGAAATTAAAATGGCTGAGGCTGAAATGCCGGGCTTGATGGCGCTACGCGAAGAGTTTGGACAATCCAAGCCTTTAGCAGGAGCGCGTATCGCTGGTTGTTTGCACATGACCATTCAAACCGCAGTTTTGATTGAAACTCTCGTGGCTTTAGGTGCCGACGTTACCTGGAGTTCATGTAATATTTTCTCTACACAAGACCACGCAGCTGCTGCAATTGCTGCGGCTGGAATCCCGGTTTATGCTTGGAAAGGTATGACCGACGAAGAATTTGACTGGTGTATCGAACAAACCTTGTTTTTCGGTGAGGACCGTCAACCTTTAAATATGATTTTGGATGATGGCGGTGATTTGACCAATATGGTTTTAGATCGTTACCCAGAGTTAGCAGCGGGTATTAAGGGTATCTCAGAAGAGACAACTACAGGTGTGCACCGTTTGTATGAGCGCATGGAGAAAGGTACTTTACCGTTACCATGTATCAATGTGAACGATAGCGTTACCAAAAGTAAATTTGACAATAAATACGGTTGTAAAGAAAGTTTAGTTGATGCTATCCGTCGTGCAACCGATATTATGATGGCCGGTAAAGTGGCTGTTGTTTGTGGTTACGGCGACGTGGGTAAGGGTTCTGCTGAATCGTTGCGCGGTGCTGGTGCTCGTGTAATCGTTACAGAGGTAGATCCAATTTGTGCGTTACAAGCTGCTATGGATGGTTTTCAGGTGTTAACCTTGGAAACAGCTATTCCTTTGGTAGATTTAGTGGTTACCGCAACGGGTAACTGCAATATCGTTCGTGCAGAGCACTTTGAGGCTATGAAGGACAAAACTGTTGTGTGTAATATTGGCCACTTCGATAACGAGATCGACATGGCATGGATCGAAAAGACCCACGGCAATAGCAAGTACACAGTGAAGCCACAAGTTGATGTATTCAATGTAAATGGTAAAGAGATTATCATCCTTGCTGAGGGTAGGTTGGTAAATCTTGGTTGTGCAATGGGTCACCCAAGTTTTGTAATGAGTAATTCATTTACGAATCAAACCCTAGCTCAGTTAGAACTTTGGAGTAATTCAGATAAATACGAGAATAAAGTTTACGTATTACCAAAGCATCTAGATGAGAAAGTGGCTAAGTTGCACTTGTCTAAAATTGGAGCAGAGTTGACCGTTCTATCTCAGGAACAAGCCGATTATATCGGAGTTAGTGTTGACGGGCCATTCAAACGTGACGAATATCGTTACTAATAACAATACGAATCATTTATTAGAGGCTGCTTCATTCGAAGCAGCCTCTTTTTTTTCTTTCTCCCCTTTGTTTGTTCGGCTCAACTTTGCGGTGGTATGCTTTTGTGAGGTAAATCCAACTATTTCTTTTGATACCTTTAAATGGTAGAAATCATATATCAAAACCTTAGCTAAATCTAAAGTTTAGTATCAAGAATCGGATTATGCCATTTTTCGGGACTGAGTTGCCCCTATTTCATTCTTATAACGGCTCATTTTTCTCGTGCTCTTCAGGAGATGGGTACTTATAGGAAGCGGTATTTTGAAAAATTGCAAGAAGGCGACTACACAGAAAACCAATGAATAAACAGGTTGTTTTAGCGGTGTTTTAAGTCTTTTCACACCATAAGTTTCATTAATAATCTGAAACATTTTACGGAAGCTTATGTTGTGGCTTACCATTAAATGGCGTCGCTGCCAAGTATCGGTTGATACCATTAAGTTTATCGTGCGTAAAACCAAATCCTCCACGAAAATAAATCCGTTTGAACCATTGGGCACAAATGGATTGGCGCTATTGGCGGCTTGGATTATTTGAGTAGAACTTGTTTTGCATGTGCTATATCCCATAATGACTCCTGGATTAACAACGAGCACATTCAAGCCTTCGTGTGCACCCCTCCAAATCTCCATTTCGGAGAGGTATTTGCTCAGGGCATAAGGCGTGTTAAAATTGGAATCGGTCCACATCGTATCAATGCTGATTTCCTCATCGTTTTCAGGGCGTCCCAGAGCCGCAATGGAACTAAAGTGAACCAATCGCTCACATTTAGCTTCTATACACGCATTTACAAGGTTTTTTACAATTTGTGTGTTCGTTTCGATCATGATATCGTCTTGAGAAGTATTAAACGAAATCATGGCGGCGGTATTTACAATGTAATCGTAAGGGAATTTAAATGTGGAAACGAGTTCTACCGTATCATTTAGATCAATGTTTATCCATTTGAACTGACCTTTTTTATTAGAAGCAGTTCGGTTAAAAAAAGGTCCTTTATCGGCATATTCAGTCAAGTTCGCTTTTAACTTGCTCAAAATGTCAATATCGCTGTTTGACTGTGGCGAATAATAACTTTTTATATCCTCAAATGCTTGGATATGACTGCTCTCACGTTTCGCACCATCTACATTCCATCCCAATTGCAAGGCTTGTTCCACAAAGTGAGATCCGACAAAACCGTTTGCGCCCAATACCAATATATGTGGCGTCATGATTGGGGCTGTTTTTTATTCAGAAGGTATTCTAACTGTTGTTCAGGTGTTATAAGCCCTTTCTCAATAAATTCTATCATTTGTTTGGCTTGAGGAGCAATTTCGTGATCGGGGAATTCTTTAATAAATCCCTTGTAAAGGTCTAAGGCTCTGTCAAAAACTTGATGTTGCTCGTAGTGATGTGCGGCCATAACATATAAGTCTACCCGATGATTAGGACTCTTCTTAAACTTTTCCAAATAGGCTTCCGCCCATTGCGCCGCCTGTAGGCTCATGTTCTTGGCAAGTTTTATTTGAATAGCTTGATAGGCAAACGTATCAGATCGGCGATTTTGTGGATTTGATTGTGCAAAGTGCCACAAAGCACTGTCCGCATTTTGGGGTAGGGAATCTAAAAGAATTTGAGGTGATACATAGTCGTAAAAAGATTCTATGTAATCCATTTCTTTATCGATATTGCCGCTGCAAGCTCCTAAAATAGCCGCGATTCCCAATCCTAAATACAAACGTATTTTCATGCCTTCGAATTTACAATAATCTCCTTATACTTGTGAAAAACTTGGGTACATCTAACGAGAAATACGTTGTAAACTTGTGCAATGAGTGAAAATCCCGTAATCCCGCAATATACCGAAAACGAAATTCGCAGTTTGGACTGGAAGGAGCATATTCGACTTCGTCCGGGTATGTATATCGGTAAATTGGGAGATGGAAAATCGCCTGAAGACGGAATTTATGTATTGATTAAAGAAATCATCGACAACAGTATCGATGAACACGTCATGGGCAACGGGAAACGCATTGATGTGAAGATTGATGAAAAACGTGTAATTGTTCGCGATTATGGCCGTGGAATTCCGCTCGGAAAGGTAATCGATTGTGTTTCAAAAATTAATACGGGAGGTAAATACGATAGCCGGGCATTCCAAAAAAGTGTCGGATTAAACGGTGTGGGTACAAAAGCGGTGAATGCGTTGAGTTCGTTTTTTAGGGTGGAAAGTTTTAGAGAGGGCAAGACAAAATTGGCCGAATTCAACTGCGGGGAATTGATTGTTGACGCTCCTGAAGCCGAAACAACCGAGCGCAATGGTACTCGGATGACGTTTGAGCCCGATGCCAGCATATTCAAAAATTATCGATTCATACACGATTTCATCCGTGAACAAATAAAGAACTATACCTATTTAAATAGCAAGCTCACCATAGTCTACAACGGAGAGTCGTACGCTTCAAGGAATGGTTTATTAGATTTATTGGATAGTAAAGTTACTGCAGAAAATGCTTTGTATCCTGTAGTTCATTTGCAATCGGAGGATTTTGAAATTGCATTTACGCATACAGAAGCCTACGGTGAGGAATATTATTCTTTCGTTAATGGTCAGTATACCACTCAAGGAGGTACGCATCTGCAAGCATTTAGAGAAGCATTTGTTAAAACCATTCGCGATTTTTATAAGAAAGATTACGATGCAGCAGATATCCGCGCTTCTATTACAGCTGCTGTGAGTATTAGAGTTGTGGAGCCTGTATTTGAAAGTCAGACGAAAACCAAATTGGGGTCATCTGAAATGGAGCCTGGAGGTGTGTCGTTGAAATCGGCTATGCTGGAATTTGTAAAAAAGCATGTCGATGATTACCTACATCAAAATCAAATCCGTGAAACTTCAATTGAGATTTCATTAAATATTGATCAGAAGGGAATGCCTTTTCTTCACACAATATTGCGTATCGCGTAGAAGTCGGACGGTAAAAAGAAAAAAGAATTAGTCAAAGCCATTAAAAACCCAAATAGGTATTTTAAATTG
>JALRKL010000068.1 GCA_023268875.1 Bacteroidia bacterium | reverse complement strand
GCCGCCGAGGAAAAAGCTTTAATCTTAAATGGATTTTCGTTGTGCAGCTCAGCAAGTTTCGCATACAAATTAATCTGGGATAAAATACCGGAATTATCCATCATAGTTTGAGCTTATTGCGTTTGGCTAAGATTACATTTTCAATTTCACCAAATTGAGTTGCATTATCGATATCTACCAAGATAATGGTATTGTCATCATCTGTAGCTAAATAGACTACATTTAAGGGCGTTCCGTCTTTTTCTTTTTTTACTACTTCGAGGCCTTTAATAGGGAATTTCCTTCCCTCGAAGGAAACCGGTAATTCGGCGGCATCAAAATCACCTCTGAAAAAATATCGATAAAAGCCGTTTCCAGTAGAAGAGTCGTAAGTTTTATACTTACGGGTGAAAGCATCATCCGGCAGCGGGTCTGGATCCCAACGAGTTTTGCGAAATATATCAATGAAAGCGAATACTGTGGGACTTTTAGCCTTACCTAAAATCAGTGTATCTCCAACTGAAATGCTTACCTCTACCGCTTCATCTGATGCTGCTCCTTCTGATGATTGAGCGTCTACCGCAACAGCGGTCAACATCAGCAACAAGATGAAAATAATTCGTGAGGCAATTATTGAAAATCGCATTCCGTAAATTTAAGAAAAAAAATCCTTCGAAACCTTTTAAAAGCGTGAATTTGCAAAATTTGCAAATCTTTTATGCCTCCAATATTTCCGCAATTCGATTATTGTAGGGTTGTTCGAATTCCGTTAGGTCACCCCAACTTTCTCCATTTACGGCAATACCCGATTCGGTCACTGTTCCTACATGTAAAGCTTCGATATTATGCGCAGCAGCCATTTCCATAAGAGGTGTTAAATTCTCAGAAGAAACGGACACCACAACCCTGCTCTGACTTTCACCAAACAAAGCCGCATCTAGGCGCAACTCACGAGGAGTACAAACATCAAAACCAAGTCTCCCGGCCATTGCACTTTCCAAACATGCAACAAAGAAACCACCTTCAGAAATATCATGCACGCTTTGGGCAATACCGCTTTGGGATAATTGTTCAAGCATCTGGTGTAATTTCAATTCTTCCTGAATGTCGAAATCGGGACAATTCGAAAGGGATATACCCTTAACCTTTGCCAAATATTGAGAACTACCAAGGTCGTTCTTTGGGCTTCCCAAGAGAACAATTGCATCGCCCGAATTCTTAAAATTCAGACTCATTACACGATCCGCATTTTCAATTATCCCAACCATACCAATAGTTGGTGTTGGATACACCGCTTGGCCGTTGGTGTTCTGATTATAAAAACTCACATTACCACCTGTAACCGGGGTGTCAAAGGCTTTACATGCCGTTCCCATGCCTTCAATTGCCGATTTAAATTGATAATATACTTCCTCATTGTAGGGATTGCCAAAATTCAAGCAATTGGTTATGGCCGTTGGGACACCACCGGTACAGCGAATATTTCGAGCCGCTTCAGCAACTGCGATTTGAGCCCCTTTATTTGGATCGGCATGCACGTATCGGCTATTACAATCCACCGTTAAGGCCAGACTTCTATCGGTTCCTTTAATTTTAACAACAGAAGCGTCACTAGGCAGATTTGTAGACTGATTTACGGTCCCCACCATAGAATCGTATTGTTGGTATACCCAACGTTTACTTGCTATGTTCGGAAGTGCCGCAACTTGCAGAGCGACTTCTTTTGCCTCATTCGGCGTAATATCCACAATATTATTTAAATCAAAAGCAGCAATCTCTTTAAGGTACTCGGGTTCTTTCCAAGTTCTGTGATAAATTGGAGCCCCTCCTCCTAATACAAGAGATTCGGCTGGACTTTCTGCCGCTAACTCCCCATTCATAAAGTAACG
>JALRKL010000159.1 GCA_023268875.1 Bacteroidia bacterium | reverse complement strand
TGGATCTTCCAACCGATTCATTCTATCATTTAAATCTTTTCGTCTTTCTTTTAAATCCTCATCCTTCGGCGACTGTTCTTTTTGTTGGCGGTCGATTTTTTCTTGCTCTTTTTTTATCTCCGATAATCGCTCCAGTTGCTGTTCTTGCTTTTGCAACCAATCCTCTACCTTTTCCTGCATATCGAAAGATAATTTTGATGATACCGACATGCTTTGCTTTAGTTTTTGCGATTGTTTTTGCAGCTTTTGAACTTGCGATTGAGCCTCGGCCAATTGCTGTTCAATTTTATTCTGAGTTTCGTTTATTTGATTTTCATACTTTTCATCAGACCAGCGTCGGATATAAAACCAATCCGAATACGACGTTTTAGAACCCAACACGCCATCATTGTCGCTGACCCCCACACGATATCGCAAACCCTTGTCGGGAGCGACTCCCATGTTTTTTAAATCCCAAGCATGAGAAAACACTACAGATCTACCCGGCGTTATAGGCAATGTACGTTTGCCCCGTTGTTCCTTGATTTCCTCTTCCAATTCAAATTCCACATACGCCTCCGTTATTCCATAATCATCAATTGCGTTTCCAATAAGATAATGCCCATTTTCATTGGATTCATCCGCTTTTTGTTCAATTTGTATTTCCGGATATGCATCGCGAACAACTGTTATCTGCTTGGTAAAGGTATCAGAGGTGAGACCATTCCCTTCAGACCAAATTTTGAGAATTTCATTAGCAAGATGTACGGTTTGGAACTTGAAGTTATCATTCTCAGAAGTTAACTGTCTATATTTCTCCTTATTGGAAATTGAATTCTCATCCGGAATTAGTTGTTCCTTTATCTTCAAGCCCGTCGCATTTGGGCTCAACAAAGACCATTTTAACTGGGTTCCCATAGGTAGTGTAATTGAACCTAACGGTGAGAGCGCCTCTGATTTCTTATGCAAATAGGGCGGATATATTGCCGTTATGACTATATTTTCTAAGTCAAATTGGGACATTACATTTACGCTGAAATTTTCACTGTTGTATCCAGCCGCTTCAAATTGCAATTCTGCGTTTTCCACTATATTCCTGAGGGTATACACAAAATGCGATTGCGACTCGGATTTCATCAAATATGATTTTCCATTGCGCACGAGATATACCTCTTCAGGAAGTGCATCTCCAACCATTGTTAATCCGATGGTTACCTCAGCGTTTTCTTTTACAAGGGTATCTTTAAAGGGAAGTACAAAACTAAACGGAGCCGGTTTCTCAAAAGAACGGTTGTAATTAACCAATCGTTGGGAGGCCGCTGAAATTGTTTTCGAATCGTATACACCCCAAACAATTAAAGCGAGTAATACAGCCGAAAATCGATAAATATTCTTACGAACAGCCGGCCAATTTAACGCTTCACCAAAAGCAAACGGCTTTAGTTGTTCTGTTTTTTGTTCGATACTTCTTATCAGTAATGGGGATTGTGAAGTCGAATGACTGCCCATCCGTTCAAGTTGAATTAAATTCAAAAGTTTATCCGAAATTTCCTCAAAATGGTCACCGATAATTCGGGCGGCTTGCTCTTCAGACAAGCGCTTTGATGAGAAAAATAAATATTTACTAAGCGGTCGTATAATCTGCCAATAACCTCCAAAGGCTATCAGTATCCAAAATCCATAAAACAGGATTCCTCTTACACCGGAATTCAACCAAAATAGGTATTCAGTGTAGTTAATCAAATAAAACAACACCAACGACTGAATAGACGCACTAAGCACTCCCTGAACCAATTGTTGCAGGTGATACGACCGTATAAAGGATTGAAGTTTATTTTTAATATTTTGGGCCGAATTCATGCGATTAACAAAGATAACAAACTATGCGGTTGTGTTTCTTCTGTTTATCGAAATATCCCGGCAATTACACCAGTCGATCAACGATAATTCCAGTAGAAACTGCCACGTTTAAGGATTCGGCATGTCCGCGCTTAGGAATAGTCAATCGATTCGTTAGTTTTTTTGCAAAGGATTCTCTAATACCGTGCGATTCTGAACCCATAATCAATACAAAAGGTTCTTTGGGAGGGACTATTTCATAAATCGAAACCCCGTTTAAATCTGCACCCCAGATATGCTTTGCTTTCTGCCAAATTTCATCAACAGCACGAAAACATTCAACACGTGTAAATGAACCCATACTTGAAGCTATTACTTTGGGATTTGTTTCGTCAACACAATCTTCGCTAAGCCAAACCTTCGACAATCCATACCAATCGGCTATGCGCATTATGGCCCCTAAATTACCCGGATCTGAAATACCATCTAAAACGATATTTAAACCATTTTCTAACGCTGTATCTTCCGATTTGAACTTATTAACTACCGCAATAACTCCCGGTGGTGTTACAAATTGGGACAATCGCTTCATTTCTTTTGTGGAAATAAGCTCGTATGGATATTGGGGTTGAAACTGATTACAAAACTCGCTTGTAGCCAAAATAGTGTCTATTTGAAGCTTACTGTGGAATACTTCTTCTACCCCTTTTCGCCCTTCCACTAAGAATTGGGCAT
>JALRKL010000121.1 GCA_023268875.1 Bacteroidia bacterium | reverse complement strand
ATGTCCATAAATACTTTATTCCCTTTGGATTCAACAAAACACTGTAATTTACCTGCACCCTCCATCGCATCTACACTGTTTTTAACAAGATTTTCAATGACCCACTGAAATAAGTTGACATTAATTTTCACTTTGTATTCTTCTTGAGGGATATCCCAGTCAAAGGCCACACCACTGCCAATTCTTGATTCCATATATTCAAGCGAATTCCGCACTACCGAATTAAAATCAAGAATCTCAAGTATTGGTTCAGAACCAATTTTAGAAAAGCGCTCTGTTATTATCTTCAATCGGTCCACATCCTTTTTCATTTCTTCGGCTGCGTTATCCGGAATTATTTCATTTTCTATACAAGTAATCCAACCCATCAAACTAGAGATTGGGGTTCCCAATTGATGCGCAGTTTCCTTTGCTAATCCGACCCATACTTGATTTTGTTCAGATCGAGTTGAATAAGAAAAAGCGGAATAACTCACCAAAACAAACAAAGCAACGATACATAACACAACATAAGGATAATACTCCAGTTGTTTTAATACACTACTCTTGCCGTAAAAAACCTTGTAATTCGTTTTATCGTCTATCGGAATATTGATAGGCGCATTTTCGCTTTGGAAAACGGCTAACTTCTTCTGTAGTTCTTCTTCTGTAGCCCCAGGTTGACCGTTATTTATATTTATATATTGTATTATGCGTCCTGTTTCACTCACCAAAATAGCGGGAATCGTTTCATTCGATTGAATTATTTTCAGATGAAATCCCAAATCTCCTTGAGAGTCTGGATCTGACAATATACGCGTCGCCACTGCCCATATTTCCATTTTCTTTGTCTCCTCTATCGCTATTTTATTAACCAAACGTTGCGATAAATACAAGGTCAGGATGCTTATAAGTACCGCCAAAAGCAACAAGATAATCTTAATAAACTTCCGAAGTTCAAATGCGTTTATGTTGTTTTTGCCGATCATCACTTTTTACCTCGAAGAAATTCAACTATAATATGCAAATCCTTACTAACCTCATATTCTTTGGCGTAAACATAATTGACGTCGGCTTCAAATTTTGATTCTGTCCAAAGTCCACTAGCGAAAATAACGCCAGGCTTTAGCTTGGGAAGAAATTCCGCCGAATTCAACCCTTCATAACTAACCCATGTTTTACGCCCTATTAATACCCAAAAACAATTGGAATACAATTGCCTCCAACGATTGTGAAAAACAAGTAAAACGCCGATAGGCAATAAGCCTATCAATACTATGGAAAACAGCAAATCAAAAATACGCTTCCTTCGTTTATTGTAAGACTCTGCCAATGCATATTGTACCTCCAGGGTAAATAATTCCCCCGGATCATTTTTGCTATTCGAACCAATAATAAATTCTCCTTTATTGGGAGCAATCTTTAATTGTACGTTCTGATCTGAAAAAGCCGACATAGCCTCAATAATGCGTGCATTAGATACATCTTTAGAGCTAAAAATGAGGGTATTGGCCCCATAGATTTCTACGATTTCATTTAATTGATCAATATGCCCAATAAAGCCGTCTTTCCCAATTTCTTTTGGATGTACCGAACCCAAAAGTTGATGCGAAACTTCACTTTGATTAAGTAAATCAATAATACGTTTACTCTCTTGAGTTCCCGCAATTAATACCAAACGTTTTTGTTGCGAACGCGTGATTTCCACCTCCCCAATGCTGAGCCGTTCGTAAATCCAGCGCAATAAGAGGGTTCCTCCGATGCTCCATGCGCTTCCCAAAGCAAGAATAGCACGCGAAAACTGCAAATCTTTGGGTAAAAATGCATAAATCGCAAACAAGGCCAATGATCCAGCCATAGTTCCACGGAAGACCCGATAAGCCCGAAAGGGTTTGTCGTAACCACCGGATATAAAAACCGCTGCTAACGCGATCAGCGCATAAAATGGTATATGAAGGAAATAATATTCCGGTGGGTAGAAATTCGGCACGAATTTATGATAGGCCTCCCAGTAGCGTGCGATACCAAAATAACCCGCATATACAATTAAAAAATCAATAAGGGGCAACCATATAGAACTCGCTCCTCTCCAAATAAGTGCCAAAGCTGCTCGTATGTATATGGCTATATGAATCCAGAAAGCAAACCTTCCGGCTCTTTTTGCAGAGTAATGCTTTTGAGCAAAAAGCACCATTGCATTGTAAAATACTTTTACATAATTGACCGATTTTTTCTTCGTGCTCTCCCCTTTGTAGTGAATTATGGTAGTTTCTGGGAAATAGACATTTTTATATCCGCCCAATGTAATGCGATACGACAAATCAATGTCCTCTCCGTACATAAAAAACTGTTCATCCAACAACCCCACTTTATTTAAAGTTTCCGTCCTGAGCATCATAAATGCACCGGCGAGTACATCCACCTCGTTGGTATCCCATTCGGATAGGTACTTCATATGATAACGGCCAAATTCCTTCGATTTTGGGAATAGGGTAGCGAGTCCACACATTTTATAGAATGCCGCTTTGGGAGTGGGTAAGCCTCTTTTACTTTCAGGCAGAAAACACCCTTTCCCATCGATCATTCTTACACCTAATCCACCCACATCGTCATGCTTGTCCATGTATGCAATACACCTCGACAATGTATGTTCCTGTAATACGGTATCTGGATTTAATAAGAGAATATATCGGCTATCACTTTCTCTTATGGCTTGATTATTCGCTTTTGAGAATCCTAAGTTTTCCTTATTAATTATAGTTTTGACCCAAGGAAATTTATCTTGGACCATTTCCATACTGCCGTCAACGCTATTGTTATCAACCACCCAAGTTTCAACATCCAAGCCATGTGATGCCGCTTCCACCGAATACAGCACTTGCTCGAGAAAGTGCTTAACGTTGTAGTTTACTATTACGATTGACAGTTGATGCATCAGCTTAGGGTGTATTGGGTTCGTTGTAACAAACTTCGACCAAGGGTAATTTCATCTACATACTCTAATTCACCTCCAACGGAAATACCTCTTGCAATATTGCTTACCTCCACATCAAAATCCTGTAATTTCTTCGCAACATAATACATGGTAGTATCTCCTTCAACCGTTGCGCTAAGAGCCAAAATTACTTCCTTGGGCTTCTCCTCGGCTACACGTTCAAGTAGCAATTCAATACTCAAATCACTAGGTCCAACCCCTTCCATGGGTGAAATCAAGCCCCCTAGCACATGATAAATGCCTTTGAATTGAGCCGTTGCCTCTATGGCCATTAAATCACTAAAGTCTTCAACAACACAAATTAACTGATTATCACGACGTGAGTCGCTACAAATATCGCATTGTTCTTGATCGCTTACCGTTCGACAACGCGAGCAAAGATGTAAATCTGTTTTAAGTTTTATTATAGAATCCGCCAAATGCGCTACCTCTGACTCAGGCCTGTTCATCAAATACATGACCAAGCGCAGCGCGGTTCGTTTTCCAATTCCTGGGAACGACGATAATGCATCTACGGCTTGTTCGACAATTTGCGAGGTAAACTGCATACATGCGAAAATAGGTATTAAGCGTAGGATTTTACCCGTTTTACATAAAATCAAAGTAACTTTGCACCAACATGTACGTAGAAGTACTTCAAGCAAAAATCCACAACGTTCGCATTACGCAAACAGAACTGAACTACACCGGGAGTATTACCATCGATATGGATTTGGTAGATGCCGCGGGCATGATCCCTAATCAAAAAGTGCTCATCGTTAATAATAACAATGGGGAACGCTTTGAAACCTATATTATCGAAGGGGAAAGAGGATCTGGAATTATCGGCTTAAACGGCGCAGCTGCACGCAAAGGCCAAATCGGCGATGCCCTTATCATCATGACTTTTGTAAGCATGGAAATCGAAAAGGCGCGTGCTTTTAAACCCGTTAATCTATTTCCCGATTCGAAAAATCGTTTAATCTGATGAACAAAAAAACCCTCAGCCGAATTCTTATGCTCGTGTTAGCCCTTGCAGTTTTTGGCTATATAGGGTACAAAACCGATTGGACTGCCACTTGGGAAGCCATTCAAGGAGCGCACTACGGACTCATTTTAGTTGGTTCCTTAATTATGGCTCTGGCCCATTTTTTAAGAGCCTACCGTTGGAGTTTACTAGGAGAATCATCCGGATATCCACTTAATAAGCGGCGTGCATTTTACTCGGTAATGGCAGGATATTTGGTGAATGCAGCTACCTCGCGTGGCGGTGAGGTTGTTCGATGTGCCTTAACCGCAAAAAGCGAAAAAGCACCTGTAGAAACATTAATAGGTACGGTTATCACCGAGCGAATTATCGACTTACTAACTATGGCGTTTATGGCATTTTTGTGTTTGGTGATTCAATTCAACGTGATTTCCACTTTTGCCTTTGAAATGGTTTGGACGCCCCTAAAATCAAATGCTTTGATGATTTCTCTAATTCTGGCAGGAGGTATCTTTAGCTACCTAGTGGCTAAAAAACTGTTTCCAAAAAAAGAAAAATCAGAAGGAGGGCTCATACAAAAACTACTTTCAGGTATCAATAGCGTATTCGCCGTTAAACAAAAAGGTACATTTTGGGGAGTTTCCTTGGGTATATGGGTGTGTTACTGGATGAGTATGTATTTACAACTCGAAGCGTTAGAAATTACCGCACACCTTACCATTGGCAATGCTCTCACCGTTTTGCTTTTTTCCTCCCTTGGAATCATTATTCCCGTTCCCGGAGGCGCTGGCGTTTGGTATTCCATAGCCTATGGACTTACCTTAGTTTTTGGATTTTCAGAAGCAAATGCCACAACGTTTGGAGTTTTTACCGTTGCATTTTCGAATATCTTCCATATTGTGTTAGGTGGAATTTGTTACGGACTTTTATTTTTTGAAGTACAAAGAAATGAACAAATCGAAGTCGCTTAATATATGGAGTCGTAATGACCTACAAACGCAAGTAGCCAACCTGAAAAAGAACGGCAAATCGATAGTTTTTACCAATGGCGTATTCGATATCCTGCACGCAGGACATGTTCATTACCTACAACAAACCGCTTCATTAGCCGATTTTTTCATCGTTGGTTTGAATAGCGATGAATCTGTACAACGTTTAGATAAATCTCCCGCTAGACCTTTACAATCTCAATCGTCAAGAGCCGCTGTGTTAAGTGCATTGGCATGTGTTGATGCCGTTGTTATTTTCGATGAAGATACCCCAAAAGAAATTATAGAAATAATTACACCAAATGTATTAGTAAAGGGCGGGGACTATAAGATTGACGACATTGTCGGAGGAGATTGGGTGAAAGAGCACGGAGGCGTAGTAACCACTATAAATTTTCTTCCGGGATATTCAACTACTTCCATAGAAAAGAAAATTTTAGAAGCATTCCGTTCCTAAGACGACAATATGCATGTCCCCTTACATATCGTACTTGGATTAGCGGCGATAGTTGGGACCTGTGTATACCTAATTCATTGGATTCGGGTTATTGCTTTTTTCAATACGCAAAGAATTCCCACGGGGAAAGTGCCCCCACAGACTCTTGAAATCATTTGTGCTTTTCGCAACGAATCGAGTCACCTCCCTTCTTTTTTAGATCATGCATTAGCGGTTATCCAAAATCTTCCAGTAAAAATTAGATTAATCGATGATCAAAGTGAAGACAATGGTAAAGCAATCATTGAAAACCACAAAATTTATACACACCATTCGTTTGAATTCGCAGGAGCACCTCAGGAAATTAGCAACAAAAAGGCTTGTTTAGATTGGGCCATAAATAATAGCGACTACCCTATTATTTTAACTACCGATGCCGATTGCGAAATTCACAGCGAGTCTATTGTTAGATTTTATCATTTTTTTGAACACAGCCAAAGCCAACTCGCACTTGGATTGGTAAACTTTCATTCCGAAAATAACTATTTAGAAAGTTATCAGCGAATCGAAAATACAGCCTTAATTGCACTGAGCACTTTTGACGCAAACCATTCCCAACCCACTATGGGCAATGCCGCTAATATGATGTTCAGGAAAGCCGCATTTCAGGAAACCGATCCTTACCGAGAATTCCTGCATATACCTGGAGGCGATGATATTTTCCTAATTCAAGCATTCCATAAGAAGGGTTTCAAAATTACATATGCAAATGATATGAGTACTTCTGTTGCAACCGAAGTACTAAAAGATTGGAAATCCCTCTGGCACCAACGCATCCGTTGGGCACAAAAATCTAAATTTCAAGCATTTGGAAAAACGCAAAAATCGCAAATCTTATTTGTGGTTTACCTAGTATTCCTTTGGGGGATTAGCTTTTACATGGTGTTACAAAAAGCATATGCCTTTCTCTTGTTATGCTGGTGCATCAAACTTCTCGGTGAAATGTTTTTTATCAGAAAAATGTTTCAAAAAATTAATCAAAAACCTCCAACGATTGATCAAATATTTATGGCGAGTATCCTCCAAAGCCTGTTTATTCCGCTTGTGGCTATCGCACAGTTTGTGGTTCCCGTTCGCTGGAAAGACCGAAAACTATAAAACTCCAAGTAAAAATAAAGCAGGCCATTTATTTCATTTTTACCTCCTATTATTTTACACCCTTATTACTTCAGGAAATCTCGATGCACAATGTTATTTCCAAGATTCTCTAAATAAAAAAATCCCCGCTTATCTGCGGGGAGACACCGCAAAATTCAAAATCACCGAATCGGGGTTACAATCTTTTTCGGACGAAACCGATGCGCATTCCTTTGAACTATTTTTTGATTGTCAGAAAGACTTAGATTCCTTCATTTGGGAATTTGATCTTGAGCTCAATCTTAACACTTCATCACAGAATCGATTCTGTTTTGGACTAATTAATCCCGATAAACAAGAGAGTTTTTTTCAAATTGGAAACACAAAAGATCAGTTGCAATTTTTCAATATTAATTCAGACAGTCTTTTAGGATCGGAAAACGCGTTTAATCAATCAAAAACGCATGTTTTAATTCAGGTTTGGAAGATCCAATCCGAATTGTTAATTCGCATATTCCCCTCGATACCAAGCAATCCCATTGCCTATAGCTTAACCCTTAACAATCCACGTACGACCGGTATTTTCTGGCGCATTCATCAAAGCGGAAAATCAGCTTTGGGCAAACATCTTATCAAAAACATCCAACTGCAACCCATTCCGAAACAGAAACATACGACACTACCATTGCGCGCACATATTACACGAAAAGGCATATTAAGTCTTGAATTTTCCCATCCCATACTTTTAAACGGAAATGAATCTATTACTATAAATCGCAATCAAGCCCATAACATTAATTACTTCGAAAACTACCGCACAATAATAATGGAGTTTTCCAAGTTCATTGAAGATAGCATCTTTGTTTCTATCAATAAATTAAATACCATTTATAATCAATTTTACGATACGTCATTTTATGTAACAGCAACATTCCCTCAAGATATTACGTATGGTGATTTGCGCTTTTCAGAAGTGTTTTTCGATGCAACGCCCAGTTATGGAATTCTACCCAATACCGAATACTTGGAAATACAAAATTGCCAATCCAGTTGGCTAGATTTATCGAATTTAATCGTGGCAATCAATGGTAAAGAATATGTTATTCCTGAACACCATTTTGATACGTTTTCATTTTTATTGTTAACTCCATCTTGCGAATTTTTCCCC
>JALRKL010000081.1 GCA_023268875.1 Bacteroidia bacterium | reverse complement strand
TTTAGAGCTTCGCGATTTAGCTGAAGAAGACCCTACGGAAGTAGAAGCAGGCAAATTCAACTTAAACTACGTTAAGTTAGACGGTAATGTTGGTTGTATGGTAAACGGTGCTGGATTGGCTATGGCCACGATGGACATTATCAAATTAAGCGGTGGGGAACCGGCTAATTTCTTAGATGTAGGAGGTACTGCAAATGCAGAAACCGTGGAAGCCGGTTTCCGCATTATAATGAGCGATCCTAATGTAAAAGCCATCTTAATCAATATCTTTGGTGGCATTGTTCGTTGCGATCGTGTTGCTAATGGCGTAGTTGAAGCTTACCGCAAAATCGGGGATATTCAAATTCCAATCATCGTACGCTTACAAGGTACGAATGCCGAGGAAGCGAAACGTGTAATTGATGAAAGCGGACTTAAAGTACACTCAGCTATTGTATTAAAAGAAGCCGCAGATTTAGTAGAAAAAGTACTTAAAGAAAGCGCAAGCGCTTAATCCAGATATAACGTCTATAAAAAAGGTCAATCGCTCTGATTGGCCTTTTTTTATTTGTTAAATCGCCGGGGGCTGTCGATTTTTGCACCATGTTTTTGGCCACTGTTTTATGCCTTTTTTCTGGAATCTCCGATGCTAATCCAAAGGAATACGTTCGGATAGATTCCACCGAAAAAAGAATTTGGGAATACGGAGCCGAATTCAAAGTGAACTTCTCATTTGCAAATTCATCGCCAAACTGGTCTAGTGGTGCCAATAATAACATTACCATTACCGGATTAACCAATGCTACAGCTAATTTAAAACGCAACCGGTTTAGTTGGGATAATCAATTGAAGATTAATCTGGGCTTGGTAAGTAATCGCGAAAAAGATATACGAGGAGAAGGCTATTGGAGCAATCGAAAGAACATCGACAACTTCTTTTTGGATAGTAAACTTGGTATTGACTTTGAAGAATACCCGACCCTCTCTATTTACGGAGGTTTAAATTTTCAAACACAATTATTACCGGGTTACACGTATTCAAAAGATTCTCTTGGACGGGATATTGCCAAAATGACTACCAGTTTTCTAAGCCAAGGGCAGACACAATTTGCCTTGGGGACAGAAAATAAATTTTTAAATACCTACTATCTGCGTTTGGGTTATGTGACTTTAAAACAGACCTATGTAATTAACCAAGACTTGTATGTTCAAAGAAACCAAGAAGTTATTGCAAGAGTTCAAAGGGGGGAGTATATCGATAATGAATTTGGCATGCAGGTGCAAATGGGAGGAAGTCAAGATTTTGGCTCTGACAAACGGTACACGGCGAAATTCAACTACTTAGGGTTTTTACCCTATCAAACCTATCCAGCCATTTTAGACAGCCGTATTGACTTGGGTTTGTCTGCTCGGATAACCAAATATTTAAGTTTTAACTATACCCTAATATCCATTTTTGATAAGGATTTATCGCGTCCGGGTGAAAACGCCTGGCAGAACAGTTGGGTGTTTGGGATATCATATGGTTATCATATTTAACCAAGATATCGATGAAAAACACCCCTTCCTCGAAAGTAGCCGGTTGTTGAACTTTTTAAAGGAGTTACAGCGCGCTAAAAGCAAAGCTTAGTCTACCTTTGCACCACAAAACCATGAAGAAATATACATTAATTTTCGCAAGCGCAGCCGTAGGATTTTTGGCTTCTTGCGGAGGAAATTCCGAAACTGCTCAGGAGTCAACTCCAACCGAAACAACCGCTCCAGAATCAACCGAAACCACTTCAGGTGAAGAAGGTATCGCTGAATTGACTATCGAATCTAACGACGATATGAAGTACAACCTAAAAACCTTAGAGGTAAAGGCTGGAGATCAAGTAATCCTAACGTTAATCAATAAAGGAACTATGCCTAAAGAAGCAATGGGACACAATTTAACCATCTTAAAACAAGGCATTGATTTGGAAGAATATGCTATGGCAGCGTCAAAAGCTAAAGATAATGGCTATCAGGTTAAAGGTCGTGAAGGCGACGTTATTGCACATACAAAAATTTTGGGTCCTGGAGAAAGTGAAACTATCACTTTCAATGCTCCTGAAGTAGGAACTTACAAATTCTTGTGTACCTTTCCTGCACATTATGGTTTAATGCAAGGCGATTTCATCGTTAAGTAATAATCTAATTTAAACATAAAAAGGCTTCCCAAGGGAAGCCTTTTTTATATTTAAGCTTTGTAAAGGGTATAAACATACTACACTCAAAATTCGAATGAGGTTCTGGTAACGTTCAGCTGTTCGCTTTTGCGATACTCCGGACCGATTTCGGCATGCACTACATGCACTTGTTCGGGATGTTGTT
>JALRKL010000120.1 GCA_023268875.1 Bacteroidia bacterium | reverse complement strand
CGATCGCCGGGTTGCCTATTATCAATTAGGAGGGTTTGAAATAGATAGTTTCGTTTGGAGCTCAGGAACAGATACCTCTGTTCATTTTAAAATTGAAGCCAAGATAGAAGCCGAACAAATCGAAGCGGTTGAAATTAGATCAAAGAAAAATACGGTTGCTGACAAGGTAGAAATGAGCCGTATCGATATTCCGGTGAATCAAATTAAAGAGATTCCCGCTCTGTTGGGAGAAAAAGATGTATTGAAAGTAATTCAATTGCTCCCCGGGGTTCAAACGGGTGGTGAGGGACAAAGTGGATTGTATGTTCGCGGTGGCGGTCCAGATCAAAACTTAATGTTACTTGATGAAGCCGTTGTGTACAACGCATCGCATCTGTTTGGGTTTTTCTCCGTATTTAATGGTGATGCTCTAAAATCAGTTGAATTGGTAAAAGGCGGATTTCCCGCTCGTTATGGTGGGCGTTTATCCAGCGTGATTGATCTTAGTATGAAGGAAGGAAACAATCGCAGATATACCGGAGAAGTGGGAGTCGGGGTTTTGAGTTCTAGGTTTACGTTTGAAGGTCCAATCAAGGAGGGTAAGAGTTCTTTTATGATTTCAGGTCGACGTACCTATATAGATTTACTCATACAACCCTTTTTATATGCGGCAACGGGCAATAATGGCGGGTATTATTTTTATGATTTTAATGCCAAAGCCAATTACACATTATCTAATAAAGATCGATTGTATTTGAGTGGATACTTCGGGAAGGACGAATTCTACACAAAAATACGGGAAGACAGAGCGCGATTGGATACCGATTTTGGTTGGGGTAATCGTACGGTTACGGCTCGATGGAATCATGTTTTTTCGCCAAAATTATTCTCCAACGCTTCTTTAATTTACAGCCATTACAAATTGAATATCGGTTTGGAGTCTTATGATGGTTTTGAGGATACTTTTTTGTTGAGTTATCAGAGCGTTATTGATGATATTGGATTTAAATACGATTTTGATTGGAGGCCCCATCCCAATCATCAAGTAAGATATGGGTTTCAAACCACCCGTCACCAATTTCGTCCGGCAGCACTGGTTATAAAAGCAGGTGATTTTGGTGAATTACAAAATAAAATTAATACCATTAACACATTCGAAAGTGGCGTATATATAGAGGATATTTGGAAATTGGGCGACTTTCAACTGAATCCTGGTTTTCGTTTAAGCCATTATTTTGTAGATGGAAAAACTTTTGTAAATCCGGAGCCGCGTTTTAGTGCATCCTATAATATTGCACCTGATTTGGCTGTGAAAGCCTCCTATGCCCGCATGTATCAATACATTCATTTATTGAGTAATTCGGGTATATCCTTACCTACGGATTTATGGATACCTGCTACGGCTGGACTATTACCCATGCGTAGTGAACAGACCGCAATTGGGCTTGCGAAAGATTTCCCTAAAGGATATTCCTTAACGTGGGAAGCATATTACAAGGATATGAAAGACGTGGTTCAATACAAGGAGGGTTCTTCTTTCTTGTTGGAGGACGATATTTTTAGTTCAAACAGCGTCGGAGGTGGTCGTAATTGGGAGCAACAAATAACCCGAGGAAATGCGTGGAGTTATGGTACCGAATTGTTCTTGCAAAAAAAGGTGGGCCCTTTTACAGGCTGGATTGGATATACACTTAGTTGGACACAAATGAAGTTTCCCGAATTGAATGGTGGCAAACCCTTTTATGCTCGTTACGACAGGCGACACGACATATCCGTTGTGGGGTCATACAAAGTCAAAAAGAATATCAACTTTGCTTTCACATGGGTATACGGAACGGGTAATGCTGTTACGATTGCTCAAGGATATGTTCCCGGTAATAATCATCAAATGTCTGCATATCCTATACAATGGAATCCTCAGCTTCAATCCTACAACAATTTCATCGATTTTGGAACGAGGAACAACTTTAGGATGGAGGCCTATCATCGTTTAGACTTGGGATTGCAATTCCAAAAACAAAAACGAAACGGGGTTCAAACTTGGGAGATTAGCGTGTACAACGCATACAACCAGGCAAATCCTTTCTTTTATTATGGGGGATATCAAGAAAATACCCGTGGAGAAGCGTATCAAGTCTTGAAAAAGGTTACACTTTTTCCTGTTCTTCCCTCAATTAGTTGGTCCATTAAATTTAAATAACAAATTCATGAAAAAGCACGCTTTCGTAATAATTGTTGCTGTTATAAGTTCTTCACTTTTTATTTCGTGTGAACAAGATGCATTAGTGGATCCACCTCCTTTTGAAAAAAAGCCAGCCATTATGTGTTTAATGACTCCGCAATCTGATGTTATTGAGGCTTCATTGGTGTATACAAAGCCCTATTATGGACTTCAAAAGGACGAAATGGAATATATTTCAGACGCCTTGGTTACGATAACAGAGGAGTCATCAGGGATTACAGATACCATGAATAATTACGCACCTGGGATGTATTCAATGAGCGTGGGGCGCATAACCCTTAAGGTGAAAAATTGGTACAAAATGCGCGTGGTACTTCCCAATGGGAAAGAATTTTCTGCTCGCTCCAGAGTTCCACCTAAAGCCATGGTAGAAGATTTTAAGATTGCCTCTGTAAAAATGGGCAAGCCCTATGAAGATCTGAGTGGAGGAGGGTGGGGATCCTATACTGTGAATCCATTTGCCATTGAGTTTCTTTATGATTTGGGAGATCCAGATTTTTACGTTTCGCCTCAATTGGAAGGCAAAGCTAAAAATGCGATGGGAGAAGAAATCGAGGTGAGAATTTCATTTGCCGATGAAATTTTACCAGGAGAAAGCAATAAGCCTACAAGTTTTTTCACGCAATCGGAGTTTTATTCGGGATTTGGTATTGAAGGACCCTTTAAGATTAATACGTTCTTTGGGGCGATTTATACGATGGATGAGGCGTACAGGAATTATTACAGAATGCAAATGTTGCAATTTGAAGACGATCCGTTTTCCGAGCCGGTGTTGTTTTCTAATAATTTCTCAGATGGTGCCTTGGGTGTATTTGGATGCTACGATTTTGTCCAAAGTACTTTTGAGTACACGCCATAGCAATGAACCTTTAAAACGCTTCAATTCTTTGGCAAAGGACTTTTACATTGCATTATTTGCTAAATTAAAGGTTTATAGCCTTTAGTTATGGGTTAATTTTAATAAGTCCCAAAACCCCAATAGGATTCCTTTTATTTGAGATAGCGTTGGTATGCACGCCACCATCTGTCGGGCATTTCACCGTCGCAGACTTGTTGGTAATCTTTATAGGAGCAACCTATAAAAAAGGTTTGATTTTCATAAGGGTGGGGTACTTCCATCCACCAGCGGTCACTTTTACGGCTCTTATAAAAGGTAATTTCGTGACCTGTATTATCAAGTCTATTACGATAAATTAAATAGTTAGAATCGTTTTTTTCGGGGTGGTCGTTGAATCTAGAGTTAAATCCTTCTATGAAATACCAAATTAATTGTGCCGTTAAGGTATCGGAAGCCTTAGCGTTACGCGTGTTAGTGAGTCCAAAAAAAGTGGCGGAACGCAGCATATTTGAGAGTCCAGCATATCGGGATATTTGTGCTGCTTCTTCGGCATAAAGTCCATTCGGGCTCTGCAGGTGGGTTTCTGGAGCATCGGCGAATCGAATGCTGTTCATATCAAAGAACAACATATCTGAGCTTCGCAATACAGGTTCTGTTTCATCTATATTGGCTCTGATTTTACCCAAACGGTAATTTTCAAAATTGAATCGTTCTACTTGTTGGTTTGTTTCTTCAGATATATAATATGCCTGTGTACCAATAAAATCGATGTTTGAAATATTCGACGATTTTTCTTTGCTCTGTAATAGTTCGAATATTTCACTACCTGAATCTAGATTGATTTCGTGGCTGACAACTGCTACTTCAAGCGGTTTTTTGGTATCGCGAAAACCATGAAAATGGGCATGTAAGTGCGATTTTTCATCTGATAAAATAACGACAGTAATATTAAGCGCTAAAAGTTCACCGATAGCTTCGGAAACCGCAAAGTTTCTTTGTTGTTCATTTTCTGGCTCGGCGAAGTTTCCGAGATCAACAATATGCAAGTTGTCGAAGCGCCAATTCAATGGGTAAAATTCCCGTCGTATTTTATGGGCTTGCTCGCCAACACCTATTAAGGCAATCTGAGCTTTAGTTATTTTGGGAAAGCCTTTGTGATATACGTTTAAATGACCTCCCAAGGATTTTTTATTGACGAATTCTTGCGTGAGCAATTCTTCCGGTACGGGAGTGAAATAGGCATCTAGCATAGCACTTGCAAATTCGTTTTAGTTGCGTAATTTTCGCAAAAGCGCTTGCGGTCCTGGTGGCCGCGGGTCGAAAGGTATTGCATGTCAGCGTTCCAGATTCATCAACACAAGCGCACCGACAGAGGGGAGTGTGTCCAGCATGCCGTGG
>JALRKL010000015.1 GCA_023268875.1 Bacteroidia bacterium | reverse complement strand
TCAGAAGAAGATGCTAAAAAAAGTAAGAAAAATTTTGAAAATTTAGCAAAAAAAAGAATTAAAGTTGGTTTAATTTTAACAACAGAAGCGTCACTAGGCAGATTTGTAGACTGATTTACGGTCCCCACCATGGAATCGTATTGCTGGTATACCCAACGTTTGCTTGCTATGTTCGGAAGTGCTGCAACTTGCAGAGCGACATCTTTTGCCTCATTGGGAGCAATATCAGCAATATTATTTAAATCAAAGGCAGCAATCTCTTTAAGGTACTCGGGTTCTTTCCAAGTTCTGTGATAAATTGGAGCCCCTCCTCCTAATACAAGAGATTCGGCTGGAATTTCTGCCTCTAACTCCCCATTCATAAAGTAACGAACTTTCTTTGAATCGGTAACCTCGCCAATATGAGAATAGGTAAGATCCCATTTTTTGAAAATTTCTTCAGCTATGGATTCTTTGCCTTTTTCGATAATGACCAACATCCGTTCTTGACTCTCACTTAATAGCAATTCCCAGCCTTTCATATCTGGTTGTCGCATGGGCACCTTATCCAGTTGAATATCCATACCTACATCGGTCTTGGCACTCATTTCACTGGTACTACAAGTGATTCCTGCTGCTCCCATATCTTGCATTCCAACTACTACATCAGCCGCAATTAAATCCATACTGGCTTCTAGTATCAGTTTCTCCCAGAAGGGATCTCCAACTTGCACGCTAGGTAAGTCGTTAATGGAATCATCGGACATGTCCTTGGATGCGAAAGCCGCTCCATGAATACCGTCTTTACCTGTTGCTGAACCAAAAATATAAACGGGGTTACCGGGAGAGCCGGCACCTGCAGAGATACTCTTTCCCACTTCAACGATACCCACACTCATCGCATTTACTAAGATATTCTGTTCATAGCAATCGTCAAAATACACTTCTCCCCCTACTGTAGGGATACCAAAAGCATTACCATAGTCACCAATACCTTTAACAACGCCTTTTACCAACCACTTGGTTCTATCCGTATTAATATTTCCGAATCGAAGTGAATTTAATTGAGCAATAGGACGAGCACCCATAGAAAAAATGTCCCGGTTGATTCCCCCAACGCCTGTAGCGGCACCTTGATAGGGTTCAATGGCACTTGGGTGATTGTGGCTTTCGATTTTGAAACAACAGGCCAAACCGTCTCCGATATCTACCAAACCTGCATTTTCCTCACCGGCTTCGGCCAGCATCTTGGTTCCTTCTTTGGGTAATGTTTTTAACCAAACAATGGAGTTTTTATAACTACAATGTTCGCTCCACATCACTGAAAATATGGATAATTCGGTAAAATTAGGTTCGCGACTAAGTATTTCGCAGATCTTGTGATATTCTTCTTCTAAAAGACCTAGCTGTTTGGCTTGCTCCAAAAGTTGGTGGTTCATCACCGCAAATTTAAGGACTTCCAAAAGGAATTAAAGAAAAACTTATACGGATTTAACGCATTAAGAAAACCGCACCTTTATGAGTGGAACGTCTAACACGATCTCCTACTTTTTGTTGGTAGCGATAAATGTATGGGTAGTTACCCTGCATACAAGGCTCGCCGTTTGCGTCTCCATACCAACGAAAATCTCCAGCTGTATTCGAATCGAATACTAATTCCCCCCAGCGATTGAATATTTGCAAACTCAACGCCTCTATGTCACGTCCAAGGATTTCAAAATATTCGTTTCTACCATCTCCATTTGGGGTAAATGCCGTTGGAGGAAATATGTCACAGAATCCGGTAGTTACGCCTAATGTCATCATATCCGTAGCCGTTCCACAAGCATTCGTAACGGTAACACTATAGGACCCTGGCTCGCTTATATACACCACAGTATCCACTACTCCGTTGCTCCAAGTAATCACGGCGTCGGGCCATTTTTGCACCAACCTCAAAAGAGAACCCTTACAGATAAAGGTATCAGTAGGTAATGATGCACTCGGGGTGAGCGCTTCTTCTACATTAATGGTATCCGTCCAACTACAACCATTATTATCGACGGTAGCCCAATATTTCCCCTGATTAAATATGGTTCTTGGATTAACCGAACTACCATCTTCCCAAGTTAAAGTTCCCGCGGCTGAAACAAAAACATCCATATACCCTCCATCACATAATGTGGTGTCGCGACCCAAACTAAACTGAGGTCTTTGAACAATGGTTATACTTGAAATCATTGAATCTGGACAAAACGAATCCAATACAACAAACTTTATTTGGTGCACTCCGGCAGGCCCTGGAGCGTAATTATTACCGCTGAACGACCCCGATGTAGCACTAAAAACACCATTAGGGTTGTTGGGATACAAAGGTATGGAAGGGCCGTCTTCACATACTTGACTCGGCAAACCCGTAAACGAAGCGGTAGTATTGGGCTTTACAGCAACATATACTGTATCTTTTGATTTACATCCAATTGTACTTTCTGCTTCGTGAATGATACGATATACACCAGCGGCGCTGTAGGAATGGGTAATGGTCTTGTTTGCTGAAACCGTTCCGTCGCCTAAATCCCAAGAAAACGCGACTAAGCCAGGAAAGGTATTATCAAACTCAAAGCTATTACCATTTAAGCACTGGATTGAGTCGTTAATATCAATACCGCTAGATGGACTCGGTATTACCTCAATTATTAAGGATGTTGTATCGGTGCAACCGGTAGGTTTGTTATCAAAAAAGGTTTCACTTTTGTATCCGATGCGATAAATACCAGGCTTCGAATACGATTTAACCGGTCGCGGTATAGTAGACGAATCGGTAGACGAGAAAAACCAGGTTCGCACATAAGCCATCTGTGGCAGGTTTTTAATAGTCGTAACATCTGAAAAACGGAACACATTTCCTTCCAAACACTGCTGCACCTGTCCGTTCATTTCAATAGGCTTGCTCACGGGTCTTGGAATAATTCTAACAGCCGTTTGGTTGGTAAAATTATCTACACAACCAAAGCTTGGGGAAGCCACCAAGGTTACCTGATAGTTTCCTCCTTCAGTATATGTGTGCGTTATATCTTTCCCTTTTTGATCCGTCCCATCTTTCAAATACCAAGTGAAGGTTACTCCTGAAAACGAGGAGGTCGTTTTATTGGTAAACGTAACTACATTGGTTCTATCACAAGTATCATCTACGCTGAATTCAAAATCTAATTTTATCCATTGGGTCACAAAAGAAAAAGTATCTACTTTACTCGTAAGATAGTCAATGCTTCCCCCGCCATCATGCTCTATAATCGTTACATAGTAACGCGTATTGGTTTGAAGACCCTTGAGTTCGAAATTATTAGTAATGTTATTAAAGCAGACGTAGTTACCGGTACCTATTTCGTCTCCAGCCGTGAACGTGTTAAAGCCGGTATAACTCGTACCATCAGTTGGCAAGGCATCGACAGGAGCTCCTTTTTTGACCAAGACCAACCGCCATCCGCCATTTCCATTGGTCCAAGAAATTGTAGCTTTATCACACTGAATCGACCCCGCCTTTCCATTGGTAGGAGCTACAGTGGGCTCCGCTCCGTAAAGATTCGAAAATCCAAGTAGGGTAAAAAACAACAACGTGAGGTACCGACTGAACATATTTCTACAAATATACAAAACTTAGACGTCTTTGTTATCGTTATCGTTGCCCCCACTAGGAAAAACGACCCTTTCATCGGGTATTAATCCCACATTCATCATTCTGAGAAAAACTTGCGTAAGCGTTACAACATCCTTTAGGCAGTAATGAACAATTCTCGGTAAATCTTTATCTTGGTAATAAACATCGGCCACCATGCTGCCATCAATATCATCCTTTGGGGTAGGAATATCGAATACCGCTGCCAACAGATCCAAAGATGTAAAACTTTTAAAATCACCCATTTTCCAAATTTCCATAGTATCAAGATGATTCACCTCCCAAGGCTTCTTACCGGCATTATCTAACATCATGGGCAGAGACACCCCATTAATCAGCATTCGCCGTGATAAATAGGGAAAATCAAATTCTTTACCATTATGGGCACACAGACGCGAATTTGGGGTACTAAAATACACCCTCAATAAATCTGCAAAATCCTCCAACAATTGTTTTTCATCATCACCCGCAAACGACTTCAAACGCAAACTTGGATTATTGGGATAGCCCGTTACGATTCCCGCACAAATACACACAATTTTACCAAATTCCGCGTAAATCGCCGCCCGATCATACATGTCTCCCGCGGTTATATTTTCCTTAATTAAACTCTGCGATTTGCGTTCCCACAATTTTTTCCAACGATTATTCAAATGCGCAAATGTAGGAGTGGCAGGTACCGTTTCGATATCTATGAAGAGCACCTTATTGATATCTATTTGCTTTAAAAGTTGCATGTGGATTGGTATTTGCGTATTGTGATGGACAAAAGTACGAAATGCGGAAAACTAATTTTCCTTTAGACACAATTATTGGTGAAATTCGCAAGTATTCCTATGGAAGAGAAACGCGTAAAACGCAAAAAACCCTCAGCCGTACCTAGTATCTTAAGTTTAACGGCAGTAATGTTCATGATGGGCCTTTTAGGTACCAGTTGGTTGGCCTTCAAAGGTCTGGGTAATTATTGGTTAGAAACTACGAGCATCGACATTTATTTCAATGATGACGTGAATGAATCGTTCGTTAAAAATTTCCAAAAAGCGGTAGAAAAGAAACCTTGGGTAAAATCCACTCAGTTTGTTTCTAAAGAACAAGCCATGAAAGAAATGGGAGACAAATACGACCCTAATTTCATGAATTATGTAGAAACCGTTACGCTGCCTTTAAGCATTGAAATCTATCCGAAAGCAGAATATGCAAAACCTGATTTCTTTGTGGAATTAAGCGCGTACTTTAAACAACAAGAAAATGTGGAAGATGTTGTATTTCAACAAAATTGGTTGGAATCTATGACCGAAAACCTTAAGAAAATTCAAATTGCGGCGGGTAGCATTACCCTGATTCTTTGCCTCATCGCCATTGTTTTAATCCAAAGTTCTGTCCGCCTAGGCATTTTCGCGAACCGCCATACCATAAAAAGTATGCAATTGGTGGGGGCGACCAACGGCTTTATTGTGCGCCCGTTTATTTGGAAGTTTGTGGGCTATGCACTACTCGCAATTCCCCTTTCCTTCACTTTGGTTTGGTTGCTTTTTTGGGGAATTCCGAATAACACCGATTTTTTCCCAATGCTAAAAACCATAAACGCCCATATTGATTTTAAACAATTGGGAATTTTTTCACTTTCTATCGCTATTTTTGGAGTGTTACTCGCAGCGATTTCGAGCTGGATGAGTACACGGAAGTTTTTGAAAATGAAAATAGAAAATTTATACTGATGAAAGATCAAACAAAAAATCAGACCAATAAAACCAATTCCAACGACATGGTCTTTGGCAAAGATAATTTTATTCTCATCGCCATCAGCCTGGCTATAGTGGTTATTGGATTCTTCCTAATGAGTGGAACGGATGGTGATATTTATGATTTTCGCCGTACTACCCTCGCGCCCGCTGTTGTAATATTGGGATTCGGATTAGGTATTTACGCGATATTCTATCGTAAAAAATGACCTTCATAGAAAATCTCGTCCTTTCCGTTGTGGAAGGATTGACTGAATACCTGCCCGTGAGTAGTACGGGACATCTGATGATGTTCAAGGAGTGGCTCAAACTAGAGGGCGACCAACTAGATACCTATATGATTTCAATTCAATTTGGAGCTATTTTATCGGTTGTGGTACTTTATTGGAAACGATTTTTTCAGCCAAATTGGTTTTCATTTTATCAGAAACTTCTTGTTGGATTTATCCCCGCAGCGGTCTTAGGGTTGGCGTTTGACGATTTTCTAGAACAGTTATTGCAAACCCCGGTTGTTGTTGGTATTATGCTCATCGGAGTAGGTATACTTCTTTTGATTATAGACAAAATCCTCCCAGAGGGAACGAAAGAAGTTGAAGATATAAGCCTAAAAGATGCCTTGATCATTGGTACCGTTCAAACATTCGCTATGATACCGGGTACAAGCAGAAGCGCTGCCACCATAATGGGTGCATTGGGACGTAAATTAAGTAAAAAAGCGGCTACAGAATTTTCATTTTTCCTGGCTATACCCACTCTGAGCGCTGCTGCTGCCTATAAAGTTTTAAAGAATTGGGATCAATTGAGTTCGGAAAATTTAAACGAAATCGCTATCGGAAATTTAATAAGTTTTGTTACGGCCGCATTAGCCGTCAAATTCTTTATAGGCATGGTACAAAAAACCGGTTTTAAATGGTTTGGTGTTTACCGCATAATCATAGGCGCAATATTCTTGGTAACCCTAATGTAAAGCCAATTATGAAGCAAGGAACGTTTAAAACCAAACTGCTTCTCTTTCTTTTATTTTTCGGGGGAAGTTTTACTTTGCTTTCTGCGCAATCTCAGTTATCCATAGCCAGAATCAAATATAACGGTGGAGGTGATTGGTACTCCAGTAAAAGTGCATTAAAAAACCTAATACGCTTCTGTAATCAAGAAATAGGCACCCATTTCCAAGCGAACGAAAGAATTGTAGATGTGGGTTCGGAAGACCTATTTCAATATCCATTTGCTTTTTTAACCGGACACGGAAATATAATTTTAAACGACCAAGAAGTTCGGAATTTGCGTCAATACCTTATTGGGGGCGGCTTTCTCCATATCTGTGATAATTACGGCATGAATGATTACATACGCCGAGAAATGAAAAAAGTATTTCCAGAAGCAGATTTTGTAGAAGTCCCGTTTAACCATTTGATATATAAAAAACCGTTTTCGTTTCCTCAAGGACTTCCAAAAGTACACGAACATGAGGGAAATAGGCCCCAGGGCTTTGGTATTGTCTACAAAGGACGTTTGGTATGCTTTTATGATTATGAAAGCGACTTAGGCAATGGTTGGGAAGACCAAGAGGTGTACAATGACCCTCAAGAGATTCGATTTCAGGCACTGCGAATGGGCGCCAATCTTATACATTACGCTCTCACCAATCCGGAATAAAACGCAGCTCTCTCACGCACCGCCTATGGGTGCTCACAAAATGTTTTATTCCCTCAACAGCCCGGATTAATCCGACATTCTTTCACGCAACAGCTATGCGTACTTTTTGGTGCTAAATACCCTACACAGTCTGGAATAAAAAAGGCTGCCTGATTCAGACAGCCTTATGATAAATGCAAAAATTAATTTCCTTATTATTCGCGAATTTCACGGATCCAAACACGTGGAACTTGACCTTCAAAGTAGAATTCCCCCTTATTTGCATCCTTTTCATTGGTATAACGACGCACAAAAACGTAATAGGATTTCACCCTTGGATCGTAAAATTTGAAGGCAATTACATTCTTCATATACAAATCTTTGATTTGTTTATTCGCTTTGTCTTCTGTTGAATGTAAACCGGTTACTAAGTAATGCCCAGGTTCTGGCTTTAATTTGGGAATAGGGGGTAAATTGATACCGCTGGTATCATTACCTACTCCAAAGTTCTCAAGGTCTTCATACTTCTTGACTGTTACTTCTTTCATAGGTCTTTCACTTGGAGAAACGCCTTCGCCGTCATAATCATTATCGCTAGACAAATCGGAATCTCCATCCCCAGAGCCATTTGCACTACCTCCTCCTAAAGCGGAGAATCCAATTATCGCAGTGAATTCATGGATAGGTCCGAGTAAGCCTCGTTGCTGTCCATCGGGCAACTTGAAGGAATACCCCACTGTAACCGCATCTTGAGGTTTTACACCTACGTTGAATCCGGCTTGCCACAAATGATTCAAACCCAAACCTAACCAAACCTTTTCTTTATAATCGATATTTACATTGGCTTGAAAATACATGTAATCCCAATTATACATTCCTAGATTCATAGATGGTTGTAGTGTTAAATCATCGTCAATAGTCGCGTTAAAACCGAGTAAAAAATTAGCTTGTGACTGCAAATCATAACTCGCCGCATAATTATAATAAGAGTAATCGAAACGCGGAGAAGGCAGCCTTGTGATAGAAAATCCAGAATACCACTTTGGAGCAGAAACATACACACTTGCACGTAAATCCGCTCTTACAACGGGTGCGCTAAACATCAATGCGGTGATTTTAGCGTCATTCTCGTCATAATAAACGGCTTTTGTAGCATCAAAGTTCTGACTTAAAACACCGGCACTTATACCTAAACTCAACTTGGTTTCACTTCCTAAGTTGAAGGCATATGCATAGGTTGCGTAGGCATTATGCATTTCTGAAAATGCAATATTTTCCTTCATGTAGAAGAGTCCGAACGCCGTATTTTCATTTCCCCCAGGCATTGCACCGTTTAGAGTAGTATGTTGAGGAGCACCTGGTACATCCAAAAATAATTTATTGTAATAGGTGCTAAAATATCCCTCATCCGTATGGGCAATTGCCGCGGGAATAAGAATACTTCTATCCAAGTAATATTGATCGATTCTTGCACCCATTTGAGCCCTTAGAGCTGTGATCAAATGAGCAAGCAGAACAATGGTTAATGCTGTCTTCTTCATATCTTATCGTATTACTTGGATATACCCACGGTATATTTGATTGGTTTGACGGTTCTTCATGTGGTAAAAGTAAACACCATTGGGCAGCTCATTACCATTAAAATCGGTAGCAGCCCAATCGTTTTTGTAATTTTCAGAGTTGTAAACACGTTTCCCTTGTCTGTCTGAAATTACGATGTTATAAAGGAATAAGTCTGGTATATCTATTAAATTCCAAGTTTGGTTTTCATTATCCCCGTTAGGTGTGATAATATTAGGAATCTTAACCAATGGAGGATCTATGATTTTAATCGTTACCGAATCAAGATCAGGACAACCATTAGAATCTAAGGCGGAAACGTAGAATCTAATACTGTCTATCAGCTGGGTTGTTTTGACCGCAGCTTTTGAGGAATCACCCATCAAGAAATCAGTTGGCGACCATTTAATATTATAAGCCGCATTTTTCACGTATAAATTTACTTGACGGCCACGATATATAACGGTATCGGGGTTCGGGATTATATCGGTAGGCGTGTAGGCAAACACCTGCACCGAATCAATTGCGGCACATTTTCCTTCATTGGTTGCAGTAAAATAATAAGTACCGCTGGTTCTGAAGGCTTTTTGCGCCATTGTGTCTCCATCCATATTCCAATAAATGCTATCACCTCCTTGCGCTTCAAAAACAACAGAATCGCTTTTACAAATTGGCATTGACCCTCCTACTAAAGCCCAGGAAGTTACCGGGATATCTACCAACGAATCTAATAATTGATTGGTGGTATCGGTACACCCTAAACTAGATTCGACAATTAATTGAACGGTAAATGGACCGGCATTCGGATATGGGTGTTTTATTAGAACGGAACCCGTATCCACCCCACCATCGCCAAAATCCCAATATCTATTGGCAATTGGATATATTGAAGTGCTACTGGTATCTACAAATAACACAGAATCGGGCATACAAACACCCTCATAACTGAAGTCCGCTGTAGGCGAAGGCCATACAATTACGGTTTGAGTTATACTGTCGGCACAACCGTTAATATTCTGAACGAATAATTGTATGGTAAAGGTATCAACTTTCGTGTAACGATGAACCGTAGAAGTCGCCGGAGTCTCTAACGTACTATCGCCAAAATCTAATCGAGAAACATCGATTGTATCGTAAAGGTCTAATCCGAAATTATAATCGAATGTATATCTATTCGCATTCAAACATTGGAAGGTATCATTTCCCAAAATAGAGGTATTCAAACCCAATGTGGGCTTGGGAACCGGGAAAGAACGTACAATTCCGGTGGCTGAATCCAAACAACCCACCAAAGACTCTCCCACTAAGGTAACATTGTATATACCCGGACCGCTAAATAGGTATTTCATGGCGGTATCTTGTTTTACGAATTGATAATCAATATACCATCGGTAATACATGCTGTCCTCGATTGGATAACGCTTGAGCACCCTTCTGAAAAATGTGGTATCACCAAAGCACATACTCTGTGTTTGATATTCTGGTTGCGGTCTCGGATGAATCCGCAAATTGGTGTCTAAATCGGTTACACAATTTTCATCTGAAATCAATCTCAAGCGCACGCGGTAAAGATCTGGGCGGCCATAGGCATAGGTCGTGTACCTGTTGGTGTCTGGCTTTAAAGAGGCACTATCTCTATCGAAATACCAGATATAGTAATCGATACTTCCCCCATAATTTATTCCCGTGAATGGATCGGGGTCGTACTCCGTTGTTTCACCGAAACAAACATTCCTAAAATTGGCTTTGTTCGCAAAAGGCTTGGGATGTACTATAACATCTGTTTCTATTGAATCTACACATCCTTTATTGGTACGCACTACCAATTTCACCATGTTAGGCAGCGGATCTGCTCCCGAAAACACATAACTCCGATTCTTTTTTTCGTTAATTACAGAAGTCCCTCGGTAATGCCAATCCCAACTTACTACTTTATTATCGGGTTCAGGATCGGGTGTGTTATTAATTGGGTTAATGGTGGTTAGTGGTGGCGTTTCGCACTTTTCTGAGAAATCAATTAATGGACCAGGATTCGCAAAAATCCGGATATCCATTTTTTCAGTAGCAATACAACCATTATTGGTTTCGCGCGTGCACAGAACCGTGTAAGGCCCTGGCGCTCCAATGGCAATTTTGAATGTATCTAATGCGGCTTTCGGAGGCGTAAAAATACTGTCTACCGCTGGAATCAAACCGTCAACTGTGATTTTCGTTGAGAAAAGAGATTCGGTATTTTTCGTAGTCGAAGCTTCTTTGGAAATCGTATATTTATCAACGACCCAGAATCTTTGACCTTGACACACGAATAAGTTGCTCACGGTGTCTAAACCTCTATTCGGATAGCTCTCATAACTAAGCCATTTACCGCCATCTGTATTTGTTTCTGGATTGATATAAATTCTAATCGGGAAATTAGTTTTGTCAATCAAACCACCCGCTTTTTGAACTTCCAAACTTGCTGTGAAAGAACCTGCTACACGATAAACGTGATAGGCTAAGGTATCAGGCGAGGTTAGAATTGTTGTATTGTTATAATTTACATAAAACGCATTATCGTAAGCAGTTTTATCCCCAAAATCCCATTTAAAAACGTCGGTTGATAAATTTACATTTTTCAAGACGGCTCTAAACTTCACCGTATCTTCTTCACATTTTTTGTTTTCCAATCGCTCTAACTTAACGAAGGGATCTGTTGTATTACCTAAGGTATTTATCCCTCCCTGATAACTAGATCCGCCCTTTTTATTCCCCAAAACAAAATATCCAAGGGCGCCCGTAGAAAGCACTCCGGAGGAAATTGATCCAGAGCGATCTGCAGAACCACCCGTATTGGCCACTACCCATGGACCTGCAGCGGCCGATTGAAGTATTTGTAAATTGGAACGATCGTAAACGTGATCGTCATTAGTTGCTGAATCGTAGTAAAATCGAAGTTGGATATTCGTAGTACTCACTGAATTGGCTGTCTTACTTAAAAACCAATGGTTTAAGATGGAGATATTACGAGTATTGGCATCAAGCGTGGTATTCACCCCTAAGCCGGAAGATGGATTAAATTGTGCGTAATAATCTTCTGCTCCGATCGTTGAACGCGTCATGCCCGCCAAATATACCGGGCGATAGTCTTTGGCATTTCCTAAATGCCAAGTGAAATTAGTACTTGTATTGGCTAAAAACTGAAATGCATATCCACCTACAATGAACGAATTTTTGGAGCCATTAAATTGTTTAGCACCATCAAGAAGCCTCAATTTCGCGGTAGTATTATTTGCGGAAATATTTCCTGTGTCTAAATATAATTTACCAGATATATCGACTTGACCGTTTGCATTTCCCGATAGAGTCAGCCGAGAATTTGACCTTCCCATGCGAAGGATACCAACTTTCACTATCCCATTAAGTTTAAAGGTGAGTGATTTTGATATATTTACGGAATCTGCGGAATAATCACCCGCCTCAATAAAAACGACATCGTTTACCCCGACCAACGTCATGGCATGTTGAATTGTTTTAACAGGAAATCCAGTTAATCCGCTATTCGCATTGTCTCCAGTTCCTGCATTTACATAATAATCGGTTGCCGTTAGCGTGGAAGTCAGAAAAAGTGAGCAAAGAAGCGCCAGCCATCCGAAGGGTTTATAGTTTATCATACTTTTATCTTGATTGTATAGACGTAAAAACGCACCAAAAAGTGGTGCGTTTACAAAAACTTTTTTAGAAGGGCAGGTCGTCTGCCCCATCAGAAGAACTTGATCCGCCTGAAAAAGGATCTTCCACTTGCGCCGTATTAGCGAAAGGATCTCCCCCTTCTGTAGCTTGTTGATTTCCCCCACTAGCTGAACCGGCCGCTCCCGGACGATCAACTTTCCATGCACGCACATCGGTGTACCAGCGGCCATTGTATTCACGGCTTTCAAGATCCACCCCGATATTTACAAATTCTCCGTTTTGGATATTAAATTGAGCAATTTTAGCACCCCAAATATTGAAACAAACCTTCTTGGGATATTGACCTTGTGTCTCTATAATATATTCTTGTTTTTCCCAAGTGCCATTTTTCCCTTCGCCTGTCTGCTTTTCTAGTATTTGTACAATTTTTCCTGATAACTCCATAAAACAAAATTAATCATAAACCATGAAAGAAAGAAATGTTCAACAAATTGCCGTGATACCATCAAAGTTAACTAGAGCGTATAGCCTCTACCGGGTTTAATCGAGACGCACTCCGTGCAGGAATCACCCCTGCAATTAAGCCCACAACAACAGAGGTAGCAACACCCAATAGAGTATCCTCTGGACTCAATCTTAGCACTACGTCATTGCCAAACTGTTGAGCAGCCGCAATACCGAGTAACCAGAGCACCAATTGAACTCCCAACAATCCTATTATCCCTCCAGCTATGCTTAACCATATACTCTCCATTAAAAACTGAATACTTATGGCATAATTCTTGGCCCCAATAGCCTTTTGTATTCCAATCTCTCGAGTTCGTTCCTTAACGGAAACAAACATAATATTAGCCACTCCGAAACAACCAACCAACATGGCAAACCCGCCAATAATTACCCCTATTTTACGGATTTGAATAAAGAGTGTGCTAATCGCCTCTGTAATCATTGACATTTTATTTACGGCAAAATCATCGACCTCTTGTGGCTTTAACCTGCGAATTTGCCGCATTAATCTTCGGGCTTCAAATTGCACTTCTTCGAGAGAAATTCCCGGTGCTGCCTTCAATAATATTTGTGCGTCATTCGCATTTCGGTAGGAAATTAAATTTTTTCCCCATTGGTCCGGGACAAACACTAAATTATCGTTACTAGCACCGATAATATTATTCCCTTGATATTCGCATACCCCGATTACTACCACATCATTATTTTTAATCCGCATGGTTTTACCTAGAACTTGGGTGGTACCCCAAAGTTCCAAGGCGATATTATTTCCAATAACCGCAACTGCCCGACCCGCTCGGGCTTCCTCTTCGGTAAACATTCGGCCAAATTCAATATCTATAGGCTGAATTTCCGGGAATTTATGCGAAATACAATTGACCGTAATGCTTTTAGCATTTTTATCGCCTGCTTGTAAATCAAAGGTGGACTTAAAAATATAGGCTGTTGCTGAAACCAATTTTGGTGAAATTTTCTGACTTAAAAATCGAGCATCTTCTGGGCTTGATTGGGGCCGTTTTAAATAGGTCCACCACGGGTAATTATTTCCAAAATCATCCCATGGCCATTTCTGAACAAATACCACATCCGAGCCGAGTTTGTTAAACTGATTGTTTAAACTGGTCTCTAAGGAATGTACCAAAGCATAAACGGAAACAACACAGAAAATTCCGATACTGATACCCAAAACCGAGAGTATGCTGCGCAATTTATTTAAGCGCACAGCTTGATAAGACATACGCAGGGTTTCTCTCAGTAATATTCGAAAATTCACTTCAACAAAGATACATAATTATGATAACGCTGAATTCTGCTCATGCATCTCACTAAACCTCGGTATAATTAGTTTAGGCTTTAATTTCCGTGCTTTCTTGCCCTTCACCTAAACCCTAATTAGATCAAACTTGATTTTTTTCGGGGGAAATTATTTTTTTGTGCGTTTGAAAGTGTCAAATTCACGTCGGTAAAGTACGCCAGTACCCAGTGTATTACCCGAAACCCCATTCGTTGTAGTGGCACTGTTTTGTTGTAAAATCAAATTATTGGATCTACTAAAGGCTTTCAACCTCCAATTCTCATCTCTCGTTTTGTATTCAAGATTGAAATTGAGTGGCACCGCAACGGAGTTTACTAAAACGGCCACTGTTGGGTCATAATTCAAATCCAGTCTTAAACGCTCAGACAAAAACCATTCGCTATTTACAAACAACTGGGTATTACTATTGCCCGTAGCATTACGGACATCATCAATATTTACTTGAATTCGAGTCGGTATCCCATATTTTGAAAACAAATCATTTACCACGCTGCTCGCTAATGTTGAAATACTATTACCTGCAAATCCCGCACTACTAAATGAACTCGTTGTTGGTGCTGAGGCCCCTGTTAAGGCCGGCGGCAAGAAATTGCCAAATAGCAACAATGCGATTGATTGCCGCATAGTTTCGTCTTTATTTGCGCGTATTCTTTGCAAAACACTATTAATCTCTGAACCGGTAGCTCCTGTAATAGAACTCAAATCGGGCGCTTGAAGATCAAAAGAAATCGAAGGACTAAAAAGATTCCCTTTCATGCTTAATACGCTCACAAAGGTAGTGGTAGGATAACTCGCTCCCGAGCTCGAACTCGTAACCATTAGGGTCGACGGCGATATCTTCTTCTCAAAGGAACCGCTTAAATCTACCTCGGCATTATACGGATCTCCATCCCATCGAATACTCCCACCTTTGTTCACTGTTATTTTCTTTAATAAATTCACACCAGGCAAGGAAAATGCATACTCCCCTTTTTCGATTACGTAACGACCGTATAGATAAAGTTTTTCGTCGCGACCATATACCAAACGTATTCCGCCATCACCGAACCCTTTGATTATATCTCCTAAACGTTTATCAATAACGAATTGCACCTCTGCCTGAGGCGTGGCAGTAATATTTAAATTTATCTGACCGATGGCATCGGACTCTACCTCTTCTTTCGCTCTGACATTTTTATTCTTAAGTGATTCTGACTTTTTATTTACGAATACTATAGAACCAACCACTCTATTTTCTTCCACCTCAGGATACTGTATGGCCACTTTGGTTTTCTCTCTGGTTACCAAATCAATATCCATATCTATTTCTGAGAATAATCCGTAAATGTGAGCACTTCCATCGGCCCATGCATTCCCATAAAACTGATTATTCATTGATTCTGTGGTCGATAAAACCCGCATATTTTTAATGCTATCTAATTTTAAATCCAACGCGAAATCTTTGAAGTTATCGTGTGTGATTGACATCCGCATCCATGCAAAACTCCCTGTGGATGGATCGGTGAATTTTTGCGGTCGAAAAGTAAAAAGGCCTTCCTCGGTTATTTTGAAATTTCCGCCCATTCGGTATTGTGTCCCCAAATAATCAATCCCTACTTTGAATTGATTTGTTTGAAGTAATCCTTGCATCTTTGGCTTACTCAAGGCACCGGTAATTCGAATATCCGCACCGAATTGTCCGTTTTCGATACTAATCACACCATCAACAAAGGGTTTTAAAAAATCTAAGGACGAGCCGTTCGGTATATTTCCCAAGATATTAATTTGAGGAGAATGCCCTTTGGCAAAATTTATATCACCGGCAAATGTTGTATTGGACAAGGGGCCAGATCGCAGGTCGGCCTCTAGCCTAACACGACCTTGGGCCTGCGTTTGCTTTACAGCAATATTTGCACTACCAAAGTCTTGATTCATGTATACCATTTTATTCAAACCCAAATTCCCGAAAAACTGCATATCCCCGAGTATAGCGCACAATGCCACCTTACCATTGGATCTGAATTTCAAACTGTCGAAACTGTTACGAGGGAAAAAAGGAGCTAGTACTTTTGGCGTAAAATTTCCAAAATCTACATACAGGGTATCCTTTTCGTAGGCACTAATATCTCCAGAAATTTCTAAAAAGTGATCGGCATCTGCCAAGAAGAAATTACTCACTTGCCATTTGTCGGGCATGAAAGAAATACGTGCTTCCCGATCTAAATTCCACAACTGATTTAATATTTTAAGTTGGGTTTCTTTAAAATATAAATTACTTGTTTGCGCATGTATGGCTCCGTTTCCTTTGAGGGAAACAGAATAACGATCTGACTTATCGTGCAATCTCGTGGCTACTTGGTAACCGCCGTTAAAAACTTCCACCGATAAACCAAAGGTATCGTAGAGGGTATTCTCCACTAAAACATAATTGGTCTTAAATTGAGATTTTACAAACCCATTTTTACGCGGTTTCTCCATCGTAAAAAGTGCTTTTTCCATATACATCCGACCGTATTCTAGTGAAAATGGACCGAGTTTAAGATCAAATGTATTTTGATTGGCGAAATAATGGCCATTTATCCTCAGAGGGCCGAGGTATAAGCCTGGAATTACAAATTCTTCGATCCAAGCCGTTTGAGGCACGGTTAAATCAATGTAGATAGAATCGTCTAGTTCTTGTTCTACTTCCGGGAACCGCTCCGGAGCAATACTGTGCGCAATTTGCTTCAACCACAAGGCCGTATTTGATAGTTTCAGCGGGCCCATAATACTACCATCCAACCAATCGCCTTTGAAACCCAATAGATCCGCGTCGGGACGTGTGATTAATTGATGTTGCAATTGAAACTCGGTTTTATCTCGCTCAAACCGGGCAAAGTCGATGCTTAACATTCCTCGATAATTATCGATATTCGTTCCGTTCAAGTTTAAATCAATCTCCCCACTAATCATATGTCGAACTGTATCTAAACCGAGACCGAATAAATCGAACTTTGAAATTTTACCTTGAAGCAACACCGTGCGATTTAAATCATACAGATTTTGGCAATTAAGCATCAATCCCAAGCGTATTTTTTCATTTTGAGCTGAAATTTGAGCGGAAACATCTCCGTTGTTTAGTGCACCCTCAATTTCAATATTATCGATATAATTTCCATTCACAAATGCGGAAAGAGACCGGGCATTGAAGCGCGCGGTTATGGAAGAATCAAACCTATCTCCCACAATATCCAAACGAACCCCAACCTTATCAATAGAACGGTCGGAATCCCCCCAAATTTGACTGCGCAAGTTGGTAAATTTACCCTCGCAAATAAAGGGTGAGATGGAATCAAATTGCGAGAAATCTACCTCGAATAAGCCCTCAAAATCACCTGCCGAGGAACTCACACGGCCATTTTGTCGATAGACACCAACGGGTATTTCACAATTCATATTGAGGGAAACATTACCAAAGGGAATTAAGGATTTAACCCATGATTCGACTGCAAACATCGATTGTATATCCTTTTGCGAGATATATGAGTTTTTGAAGTTGCAGGTTTGAATCAATTTGGGTAATTCGGGCAAACCAACCATACGATAACTCATGTTTAGAAGGGTTCCATTTTCCGTACTCGCATTGAATTGTGTAACCTCAAAATCGGCAAGAGGACCTATCATGTCTGCGCTTACCAATAAATCCAAACTATGATTATGTAAATAGGGAGCGAAACAACCTAAATCTTTTAAGTTGATTGCCGAATTTTTCAATTTCAATCGATAAATAAATCTGTCGAAATAGGTTCCCGAAAGCGTTGAATCCTTTATAATGGAAAAACTGCCTTTAAGATGAGTATTGCCCGTTTCTATATCTAAACTTGGCAGAATCACATTGGACCCTGCTATTTGCAGAGGCCCTTTAAGTTGTTGTACGGCAAATCCACATCGATCTTGGGCGCTAAAAGTGTTAATGTCAAAGTCCATTTTACCATCAAAATGGTATACGGCTTGATTCATTTTGGTATTTATATTGGAATACCTCTGATAACTGGGATTGAACGCTCCTTCGATATTCTGTTCAAAAGCATTTTCTCCATCAAAATAGACAAAGCAACCCTTGGTTAATTCAAGTTGGTTTAATCGCAATTCTATTGGTGCAGAGGCTTGTGTATCAGATTCTAAATGTGCAAAAATCTCCTCATAATTCAATAAAGAATCTGATTCATATTGGCCAATCTTAACCAACGGCATAAATAATTCTGCATCGTTCAATTTAAAGCTGTTCCGAGCTAAATTCCAATCACGCAATTGAACGTCAAGGGTACGCAAATATATAAACGTATCTTTATGCAAATCCCTCATTAATAATCCTTCGAGATGAAAGTTTCTCAAAAAGTCAATTTCAACGGCTTTGATTTCAACGGCAACCCCTATTTGTTCTTGCACTTGTGAGGCTAAGTATTGTGCCAAATAGGTTTGAACCCATTTATTGCGGGTTAAGACGGCCAAAATACTGGAAAAGAACACAATAAAAAGCAGTGTTCTGAGCAGAATCTTCCGTATTTTTGAACGTTCCTTACGCAAATCAAACAAAGGTAGCACTTCTGATACATGAGCAATCCACCTCTATCGGCTAACTCCACTATTTTGGGCATAGAAAGCAGTTGCGACGATACGTCGGCGGCTGTAATGATAAACGGTAAAATTGCCTCTAATATTACCGCGTCACAAGACGTTCATCGAAAATATGGAGGAGTAGTTCCCGAACTGGCATCAAGAGCGCATCAAAGTCATATAATACCTGTAATTAATGCAGCTTTAGAAAAGGCCCAAATCCGTTTAAAAGAAGTCGATGCCATTGCCGTAACGCAAGGACCTGGATTGATGGGATCGTTGGTTGTAGGATTAAATACGGCCAAAGGATTATCCTTATCGCTAAACAAACCCCTTATAGGGGTAAATCATTTGCATGCACATATAGCAGCATTGCATATCGAAAACTCGGTAAAATTTCCGATGCTTGCTTTGTTAGTAAGTGGAGGCCATACCCAACTTATTTGGGTAACAGAAACTGGAAATTATGAGATAATCGGACAAACGATAGACGACGCCGTTGGTGAAGCTTTCGACAAAGGAGCTAAAATTATGGGAATGGGATATCCTGGAGGCCCCGAAATAGCGAAATGGGCATCTCAGGGCGATCCATTATTTCATAAATTTCCCGATAGTCAAACCGAAAATTTAGAATTTTCATTCTCAGGGATCAAAACATCTTTATTGTATTATCTGAAAAAGTCATTGAAGGAAGATCCAGAGTTTCTAGAAAAAAATCGTGCTCATATTTGCGCTGCCTATCAGCATTCACTTATTGAAATGCTTTTAAAAAGAGTAAAAAAGGCCCTCAAAATATATCCTACCGCTTCTATCGGTCTGGTTGGCGGCGTTTCTGCTAACACCATGCTTCGCAATTCCTTTGTGCGCTTGGCCCATCAAAAAAACTTGGAATCTTATATACCATCATTCGAATACTGCACCGACAATGCCGCCATGATTGCACAGGCGGGATTATTTTTAGCTGAACAGCAGAAATTCCTAAACTTAGATGAATTGCCTTATACTCGAGCTTAAAATGTAACTTTGACGCATGTTGATTCCTTTGGCACATGAAATAGAAAAAGGCAA
>JALRKL010000143.1 GCA_023268875.1 Bacteroidia bacterium | reverse complement strand
GGCTTGTTTAGGTTTTCTATGTCTCAGAACGGGAGTGCAAAGGTAAGTGTTATTTTTACACTCTGCAAACTATTTTGAGAAAATATTTTTTAGCGCACTAGTCCGTTTAAACTGCCCCCTGGATTGATCCAAAAAAACCTCTTAATCGAACTCTTTTGCTACTCTCTGTGTCAGAACGGGAGTGCAAAAATAGCAATAATGACCACACTTACATCACCCAAACAGAAAAAAATGTATGCAACCCGCCATCTTTACAACGGCTTCGTTTGAATTACAAACAGTTATCGAGATAAAATATTTTGTATTTTTTTGTGTACCGAACCATCCACACCCTTAAATACAGCTATGTATACTCCAACAACACCATTAAAGGTAACTTCTGCTTGGCCTTTTTTAATTATAAAGGACCCATATTCCCGACCCAATAAATCGTAAAAGGTCAATATCCCATCTTGATTAGACCAATAATTGATATTGCTGCTACTTGGATTTGGAAATAAATTCCAAACCGAAACCGGTTTTTCTTTCTCCTGACCCAAATAAGTGGCATCGTTTTGAGCACACCACTCTGCCATGCTTTCAAATAACTTGGCTGCATCTATCCTCCCTCCCCAAGACGTTTTATCCTTTAAAGATGTGCTCTTTGCCACTGAATTTCGCATCCAAGTTCTCCATACCTCCATAGCCCGGATAGGTTGTGTATCCTTGAGTGCGATATAATAAGAACACGCCATAGATTCTATTAATGCTGATATACCAGCTACCACCGGCGAGGAAAATGAGGTACCCGTTTCTGTCGAATAAGGTTTAGTAGCCTCAAAGGAAACCGGCATAGTCGTATATATATTCACACCAGGAGCCGCCAACTCAACAAATGAATCCGAAAATCCACTCGAATAATGTTCATCGTTGATGGTTGACGCGTTTACCGATATTAAGTACTTGCTTTTACACAAGGTCGGGATATCCCCGTTAATACCCACATCTACATTGCGGTTGGTTGTTGCATTATAAGACCAAATCCCAACAGATCCCAATGAATCAAACAAGGCACACCAATACTCGGCATCTGCCGGAAACGCGTTATCCATTCCCAACGACATATTCAATGCCACTATATTTATGCCTTTGCCTTTGTTGGAGTTAAGATAATGTTGCTTTTGTTTAAATGCATAAACTAAGGCTCTTATTACCGCAGACTCTACGTTTAATAAATTATTTGGATAGGTATTTATCGGCAAGACCTTTATATGCCAATTCACACCGCTCACGCCCTTATTATTATTTCCACGAGCACCTATAACTCCAGCCACATTGGTTCCATGCCCATCAATTACTGAAACATCGCTAAAAACCGCGGGAGATTTCTCCCCTGAGTTCCAACCCCGGTAATCGTCGATGTAACCATTTTCATCATCATCTACCCCATTCCACGGTATTTCATTCTTGTTTATGTAAAGGTTTCCAACCAAATCGGGATGACTTGTATCGGCCCCATCATCGATATAGGCAACTACCAACGTGTCGCCATTGATATTAACCCCGTTTTTTTGGTGATTCCACACATATTCCAATCCAATATGGCCTAAATATGGTTGATTCCCATAAAATGCATCGTTCGGAGCAACACGTTTGGTTACTTTCCTATTAATTCCAACATAGCGCACTTCCTTGAGATTTTCCCAATACCTATCGCCCGCAATATTTGTATAATCAGCAAATTCTTTTCTGGGGGAAATTTCCCATAAGCCCATCGGCGCATGAATTTCATTAGCGACTTCAAATTCGCGCAACAAACTCTCGATAGAGGCATCCGGATCTGACAGCCAAACGATTCGACTTGAAGAAGCAGTTTGGGCGTTCAAAAAGCTTCCCCAAAAAAACAAAAGGACCAAAAGAATACGGCTGCACATACTTCAAAAATAAGAAAAGCCCCGCAATGCAGGGCTTTTCAAATCGGTTATACCGTATATTTATTTTTTATTGGCCTTCCTTGCTTCGCGAGCGCGAACCTTTTCAAGGTAATCATCGATACGGGCTTTTACATCTGCGATTACTTCATCTTCTGGATTCATCTCTAGGACTTTACCATAGTAATAGCTCGTTTGCTCATAGTTCTTATTCTTTTGTGCGAAGAACGCCATGTTGCGATACGCATTTTCAATATCGCGCTTATATTTAACTTGCTGTTCTTCGTTCAACTGTTCCATCCATTTCTCATAGGCAGCAGTAACCATACCCGTAGAATCTGTTGGATCAATTAAGGCAGAGGTGGTCGCGATTAAATAGTATCCAGAAACGTAACTTGAGTCTTGCCCCACTATTTCTTGATATACTTGAAGCGCATCCTCATTGCGGCCCATAAAATTCAAGCAACGACCCTCGTAGAATAAATCTACCAAATTCAATGAATCGCCATTTTTCAAGCGCTTCAATTCTAAAGCTTTATACGCATTGTTATACGCGTCGTATTTTTTCTTTTCAGCATTCAGTTTAGCCGTTTGACCTTCAACGGTAGAATCATTTTGAGGCAAGGATGCTATGGTTTCTTGCACTTCTTTACCCAGATTATAGTATAAATCCTTAACTGCATCATAGGTATTTATACTAGAACGTAGCGTATCTGAAAGAGACTTTTCAAAAAGCGACCACGCTGCATTGTGCTGTTGATCTCGGAATAGCAAGTTTCCTTTGAAGAATAGTTCGCGATTCATAAGGCTGCGATTTTGCTTAGCCACATACTCTTTTTCGTACAAATCGAAGTAACGCAGTCCTTTCTTGATTTCTTCTGGACTCGCATCTTTTTTGCCTACGATGGCATAAGCAACTACACCATATATATTAGGAACTTTTGATTCGTTTAGTAGTGACTCTCCTTCTTGAATT
>JALRKL010000087.1 GCA_023268875.1 Bacteroidia bacterium | reverse complement strand
TAACCTTTAGCGGTATTTTATCCGCCCAAATTCCAGAAGGTTTTAACAAAGAACAAAGGGAATCTATGCAGCGCCTTAAAGCCCACGTGTCCTATCTGGCATCTGATGAGCTTCAAGGCCGACAAACGGGATCTCCTGGGGAATTATTGAGTGCCACATATATCGCCAATGAATTTAAGAAAAATGGATTGAAGTTATGGGGAAACAACGGATTTCAGGAATTTACCATGACTCAATTCCGATTGGCTTCTGATGAGTGTATTTTACGATTGAATCCGATGGGCGGTGCCATTAGTAATGCGGGACCTTTCGAGATGAATATCGACTATTACCCCTTATCTCAAACCGCCGATCTTGATAGCGTAACCGCCGAAACCGTGGATGTAGGTTTTGGAATAATTTCTGATAAATTAGGCAAAAACGAATTTGAAGGCGTTGATGTAAAAGGGAAAATTGCGTTAATGCGTTTGGGATATTTTGGTCAAGCCGAAAATCCTCATAGCGAATTAGCCCAATACGCGGATATCAATACCAAAGTAGAAAACGCCCTCAAATATGGAGCAGCAGGAATCATATTTTTCCGAAACGATTCCAATGAATCCGCTCCGAGTGGAAAGTTGGAACGAAATGTAAAACCAAGTCCGATTCCGGTTTTCTACTTCACCCATGCCACCCCCATCCCAAGAGGACTCACATTAACTATGAAAAGTAAAGTGATTACCCCTCAGGTAAAAGGACACAACGTTATTGGTTATAAAAACAACCACCGCAAAAAAACCGTCATCATTTGTGCTCACCACGACCATATCGGTTTTAACGAATACGACAATAGCCGTTACAAAGGACCACAAGCGATTCACAATGGTGCAGACGACAATGCCTCGGGTGTCGCTGCCATGATTGAACTATCAAAGCAATTGAACAAATGGGGCTTGCGTAAAAACAACTACCTATTTATCGCCTTTAGTGGGGAAGAACTCGGATTACTCGGATCTAAATATTTCACTAAAAACCCATTAATTCCCTTAGATAAGATCAACTATGTGGTAAACATCGACATGTTGGGTAGAATAGATTCTACGAAGAAAACCTTAACTATTAATGGAGTAGGAACAGCTTCAGAATGGGCTGAAATTCTAAAAAAGTTAGAAACCGATTCTCAAAATATTAGAATTGCAACCACCGAAAGTGGCTTAGGACCTTCTGATCATGCCAGTTTCTATTTGGAAAACATTCCGGTTCTACATTTTTTCTCAGGCCAACACCGAGATTATCACACCCCTGATGACGATGAAGACCGTATCAATTATCAAGGTATGTATCATAGCATACAAGCCATAAAGCAAATCGTTTGTCACTCCAAAAAGAAAAAATTGAACTTCGTAAAGACCAAGGATATTTCTCCAGGAAAAATGCGTTTCAAAGTAACTCTAGGGGTTATGCCCGATTATTCTTTTTCTGGCGAAGGAATGCGAATTGATGGAGTTACACCTGGCCGACCCGCGGCTGCAGCCGGCTTACAGCGCGATGATGTGGTGATTCAGATGGGCGATTTCCCTGTAAAAGACATGATGGGATATATGTCGGCTTTGGGTAAATTCGAAAAAGGAGAAACCATACCTGTTACCGTAATTCGCAACAAGGGCACCTATACCGTAAATGTAACATTCTTATGAAAATAACCGAACATATCACCCAACGCAAACGCACCCTTTTTTCGTTTGAAATTCTTCCCCCTTTAAAAGGAGAAGGCATACAGAGTATATACAATGGGATTGACCCTTTAATGGAGTTTGAGCCCTCTTTTATTGATGTTACCTATCACCGAGAAGATTTTATTTTAAAACGCAGAACCGACGGTTCATTTGATAGGGTTTCAACCCGCAAACGCCCAGGTACAGTTGCAATCTGTGCGGCCATTCAAAATAAATACCGAATCGATGCAGTACCCCATATTATTTGTGGTGGATTTACCCGCGACGATACCGAAACCGCTCTAATTGAATTGAACTTTTTAGGAATCGATAATGTTTTGGCGCTTCGCGGAGACGCAAGAAAAGGCGATTTGCATTTCACCCCCGAAAACGACGGTAATAAAAACGCTCTTGATTTGATACATCAAGTGAAAAACATGAATTCTGGGATCTACCTAGACGAAGAATTGAGTAATGCCGTAGAAAGTGATTTTTGTATTGGTGCCGCTTGTTATCCCGAAAAACATATGGATGCCCCAAACTTGCAATCTGACTTGCGCTACCTAAAGCGAAAAGTTGAAGCAGGTGCTGAATTTTTGGTAACCCAAATGTTTTTTGATAACCAATACTACTTCGATTTTGTGAAGAAATGCCGCGAAAATGGCATTAATGTGCCTATTATTCCAGGAATAAAGCCCTTAGCCACAAAAAAACAGCTTAGCGTACTGCCTAAAATATTCCATATCGACTTACCTGAGAACTTGGTTAATGCCGTAGAATCCTGCAAAAACAACGAAGAAGTAAACAAAGTTGGAATTGAATGGGCCGCGCAACAGTGTAAAGAATTGATGGATGCGGATGTTCCTGTTTTGCACTTTTATACCATGGGCAAATCGCACCAGACAAAAGAAATTTGTAAACGTATATTCTAATTGCATGGAGGGAACCGTAACCAAATCAACCGGCAGCTGGTATATGGTTCGAACAGACGACGGACACGTTTGGCAAGCGCGAACAAGGGGTAAAATGCGCTTACAAGGACTCGACACGAGCAATCCAGTAGCCGTAGGCGATCGGGTAAGGTTTGAAGAAGATACGAACTACGAAAACACCGCTAGTATCACCGAAGTATTCCCAAGAAATAATTGGGTGGTTCGAAAAGCCAACAAACTGAGTTCAAAACGACAAATCCTTGCGAGTAACCTAGATGCCGCCGTGCTTGTGGCGAGTATCATCTCACCGCGAACCTCATTGGGATTTATCGATCGTTTTTTGGTTGGATGCGAAGCGTATCACGTACCCTCGATTTTATTCTTAAATAAAGCCGATTTATTAGGGGATCAGTTCGATTCGGTAAAAGAAGAAATATTTCGAATATACGAACACGCGCATGTTCAAATTTATTTTGGATCCGCACTTTTGCCCCAAACTATCGATCAATTCAAAACCAATACCAAAGGCAAACGCATTCTGCTTGCCGGACACTCAGGCGTAGGGAAATCTACTCTAATGAATGCACTTTATCCAAATTTCAATGCCCGTGTTGGCGTAATTTCCGACTACCATTCAAAAGGAAAACACACCACTACTTTTGCCGAAATGTACACCACCGAAGACGGAACACAGATTATCGATACCCCAGGTATTCGCGATTTCGGTGTTGTTGATATCCCTACCGAAGAATTACCCCATTATTTTCCCGAGTTTCGAAGATTCATGAAATCCTGCAAATTCAATAACTGCACACATATTCACGAACCCGAATGCGCCGTTTTAGCCGAACTCGAGCAAGGAAACATCCCTCAAGAACGTTATTACAGTTATCAAAGTATTCTCAACAACGAAGACATTTTTAAATAGTACTTTCGCACACGAGTGAAAACCACCAAAATACATATATCCCCTTTCTACCTTTTTTGGGGAATTCTGAGTATCCTGAGTGCTTGTATTAAAACTCCGGAATTCACACAGAACAGCCAATTGCAGTTTTCTACCGACTCAATTCTGTTCGATACCATTTTTACCCGTCAACCCCAAACCGGGAATTATCCTATTTCCGTTACCAAACTTCTCAGTGTAAAAAATCCGAGCGATTTTTGGGTTAAGGCCGACTTTAAAGTGGCAGGTGGCGCTGCCTCTCCCTATAGAATAAATATAGATGGAATTGCCGGAAACGAAATTTCCCAACTCGAAATTGCCCCTCAAGACAGTGTTTTTGTTTTTGTGCAATGCAAATTAGAAGCAAATAATGAAACGCAACCCTTGCTCGTTCTTGACTCACTCTATGCGCAAGTAGGAAACCAACAATCTAAACTAATTTTAGCCGCTTATGGATGGGATGCCCATTATGTCCGCGATACCATTCTGCCCAACAATACTGTTTGGAACGACAAAACCAAGCCCTACGTGATAATCGACGGCGCTTTTGTAGCGCCAAATTCTAAATTCACAATAGATAAAGGCGTTCAAATATTCGCTTCTGCCCGATCGGGAATTTATGTTTTTGGGCGTTTGGAAATGAATGGAACGGCGGAAGAACGCATCTCAATTCGCGGCGATAAACCCATTGAAGCCACCAAAACATACCCCAATCAATGGTATGGTATGTACGTGGCCCCCGGCGGTACCGCTAATATAGCCTTTGCCGATATCACCAATGCCATAGTTGGTCTTCGCACCGATTCCCAAGCTCTTGGCAATGACCCATGTGTTGTGCTAAAAAACACGCGTATACAATACTGCGGTCAAGCCTGTCTAATAGGCGTTAGCGGTGCCATCAGCGCAGAAAATTGTCTGTTTGCCGATGCCGGCAGCTACTCCTTTCTAGGTTATTTCGGGGGAAGTTATCTTTTCAACCATTGCACCTTTGCCGATTATTCCTTCTTCACGAACCGCAATGGAGGGCATTTTGGACTTACCAATACCCTTCGCGATGGTAATGGCTTTCTAATCGCAACGCTTCCATTGCAAATACAATTACAAAATTCCATTGTTTACGGCTATAAACGAGAAGAAATAGCCATCGACCGTTCCGATCGATCGCCCTTCGACCTTCTAAATGCTACCTATAATTTGCTTAAAACACAAGATGAATTGGAACTATTCAAAGGAAACCAAAACATACTAAACCGCGATCCAGAATTCACAAGTACCGCCAACGGTGATTATCATTTAGAATCAAATTCTGCTGCAATTGATGAAATTCCACTTCTTTCGCTTCCTTTAGATTTAGAGGGAAAAAGCAGAACGGCTCCTACTGATATTGGGGCTTACGAATATCATTAAGGCTGCAATTGGCTTAATTTTTTCTT
>JALRKL010000201.1 GCA_023268875.1 Bacteroidia bacterium | reverse complement strand
TTCTGGAGCATCCCCAAAAAAAGTTATTTTGCCTGAATTTATTCCTTCATCCAATTCTGGCTTTGCCATAAATTCCTTCGCAATATCCATATAAGTGCCATTCATTAAATGTCTAAATTCATGTTGAAAGATTACTGCCCCAAAACCATCTAGTTTACCTATGATTTTTTCTCCATTTTCATTTAAACTCTCGTATTCCAACCATTCATAACTTGCAACATTTCCTCTTTTTTCTCCATTCGCACTCAAACAACCATGCCAGAAATTCTTTTTATTTTCTGAGACCTTGGTAATTTTAGGATTAATAAATATTTGTTTTTTTACTTCTCCCAAAACCTTATAACGTGGATTATCAGATTTTGCCTCAATAATAAATATTTGTAATCTTTTGCCTATTTGATTTGCTGCTATCCCAACCCCTGCCTTATCTCTCATCACTGAATACATGCTATCAAGTAAAATATTTAATTCTTTTGAATTAAATTCCTTTTTCTCAATAATACGCGGTGAAAGATATAATACATTTTTTTCTCTTCCTTTCTGATTGGCGGGAATTTGTTGTACAACGGATAATGGGGTATCCTTCATTTCTAATTTTAATGAATAATTCATTTTACTACAACTAATTAAAATAATTAAAAAAATTAAAGGGAAAGAACTGAAAAGGATTTTACTTCGTAAATTCGATTTTCTGGTTAGGTGTTTTTTCATAAGTCGAATTTATTTAAATATTTTCAAAATAAAAAGCCTTGATTTCTCAAGGCCTTTTAAATTTCTATCAAGTAGAAGGAATTTATTCTGCTGGTGCTTCTGTAGCTTCAGATGAACCTTCTTCTTCAGTAATTTCTTCATCAGAAATTTCATCTTCTGTAGCCTTACCTCTTAATGCTCTTGGAACTTCAATAGATAATACTGGATTTCTTTCAGAATTGATAATTTCACAATTTGGAACTTTTAATTTTCCAACTTTTAAAGTTTGGCCTAAACCTACTTTTGAAATATCAGCAATTACTTCATCAGGAATATCATCGATATCTCCTTTGATAGTTAATTTTCTTAATTTCTGAACTACCTTACCCCCTTTTAATACACCTGGTTTATTAACTGCGATTATTGAAACACAAGATAAAAGTGGGGGCGTGTTTACCTCAAAAGATTACGGTGAGAGTTGGCAAAAAGTAAATGATTATTATACATCAGGCAATTATTATCAAGAGGTTTTTCAAGACCCCAAAAACGATTTGAGATTATTTTTTATGGATACCTATCTGCACTACTCAGAAGATGGTGGGAGAACCGTAAAGCGATTTCCGGAAAAATTCAAGCATGTTGATAATCACGCTATTTGGATAAACCCAGATAATTATCGACATATGCTCGTTGGGTGCGATGGCGGTCTTTATGAAACTTTTGATTATGGTGAAAATTGGGATTTTAAAGAAAACCTACCCATTACCCAATTTTATCGAGTTTCTGTCGATAACGCGAAGCCCTTTTATAATGTTTATGGAGGCACTCAAGATAACTACTCAATTGGTGGTCCAAGTAGAAATAACACAACCAATGGTATAACAAATGAAGAGTGGTTCGTAACAGTTGGTGGAGATGGTTTTAAAACTCAAATTGACCCTAAAAATCCGAATATTGTATACTCACAATGGCAGTATGGGGGCTTGATTCGTTACGATAAAACTACAGGAGACCAAGTAGATATAAAACCGAATATCAAATTTGGTGACGAACCGATTGTTTGGAATTGGGATGCGCCACTCATTATCAGTAAGTATAATTCAAATAAATTATATTTTGCAGCGAATCGCTTATTTGTTTCTGAAAATCGCGGCGATTCGTGGAAAGAAATAAGCGGCGTTATGCCTCGGAAAATTGATCGAAACAAACTCCCAGTAATGGGGAAAGTTTGGGGGTTAGATGCCGTAGCTAAAAATCAAAGTACCAGTATATACGGAAACATCACCGCCCTATGTGAAGGCGGCAATGGTATCCTTTGGATAGGTACCGATGATGGTTTAATCTACAAAACGGAAAATGATGGTAAAAATTGGACGCGCTATGAAGCACCTAAAGAAACGGCCACTCATATAGAATTAAACATTAAAGAATCAACAGATATTTATCCCTTTGTTACTGATATTGAAGTTACCAAAGATGGTGATTGTATTGTTGCGTATGATAATCATCGACAGGGTGATTTCAAACCATATGTTTATAGATTAAAAGGTAAAAAGGGGCAGTTCACTCCAATTAATACAGGCATTCCTACAAACCACCCTGTAAAGACCTTATGGGTCGATCCTTTAGATTCCGATATTATCTGTGTTGGGACAGAGTTTGGACTCTTTATTTCATTAAACGGGGGAGCGAACTTTATGCCATTTGGTAAAAACTTACCTCCCGTAGCAATTAAAGATATTGTATATCAAGAAAACGATCAAGATCTTGTTTTAGCAACATTCGGTCGTGGTTTTGCTATTTGTGATGATTACCATTTGTTACGTGATATGAAAAAGAATCCCAAGAAATGGATAAATGAAGTGGAACATGAGTTTTTCTTGCCATATGATAAGGTAGGAAATAAAGGCAATGGTTTCAGAGGTGCAAGACGATTTCAGGGTAGTAATTTAGATGAGAAGTTGAGATTGTATGTTTTTATTGACAAAATTGAAGGCACTTTAAAAGACAAGCGAAAGTCAAATGAAAAAAAACAAGAAAGTTATTATCCCACAAAAGAGGAGATCAGGAACGAGGCCGAAGAAGTATTTTCAAACTATGTTTTAAGGGTAAGAACGTCAGAAGGCAAAAATATAAGCACGGTAAAATTGAAGCTACATAAAGGGTGGAATACTATTGTTTGGGACCTAAGAATGGGAATTGATCCTTTTTCGATGGAAAATATGGGCTCTGAAATTACTTATGGACCCTATGTTTCTCCAGGGAAATATGTTTTTTCATTGTTAAAGTTTGATGCTAAAAGTGGAACAGTTGGGCCATTAGAACCGGGTGTTTTCGGGACTGTGGAGTTGAAATACTTATTTCCAGAAAGCGACCTAATTGATTTTAATGAAACTCGAATTAATAATTGGGAGTCAATAAAAGAAGCTAGAAAAAAGTTCATTCAAATACAGCAACGATTTGTTGAAATAGAAAAACGTGTGAACAAATCAATCGAAATTGCGCCTTGGCAAACCAAATGGAGCGACGCTGATCGGTTGGAGTTATTAAATAGTAAAAAAGCGATTAATTCAATAAAATATCAGTTGATAGGCGGAGATCCGATCGCAAAGTATGAATTTCCAACCGACAAGAATATTCAAAGCGAATTATTCAACGTTTTCTACAATATGAAGGAAAGTTTGCAAGCACCTACTCAAAAACACATGGATTCAATAAATGAAATTGAGAAGGAGTTAAAACTAATAGAACCAAGAATTTCAGATTTGGAAAAAGTCTTATTAGGTTTAGAATCTAAAATGAACTAAGAATCTAGTAATTTTTTGATTCCATTAGTACAAATCGGGCAAAAAGTTCTTCGCTGTACCAATTATATTTTCGCGTTAGTGAGATAACTCTTTTATGGGTTTCATCCTTGTAAGCGTAATTTTTTACGCTTTCCATATTCTTCCAAATACTCACCGTAGCTTGCTGAATAAATGGTAGTTCACCCACTCCAATTGCGAATTTCAGATCATCAAATTTATAGAGCTCATTTGCCGTTCTTCCTACTTTGGTCCAAAACTGAACAATTCGTCGTAGTTTAATTCGGGCTCTCGTTAAAACCACTACCGTATCATTATCCTTGAATTCTGTGGCCTTGATAAATGGATTAATCTTTGACCAGAGGCCATGTGAAATAACGTTTTGCAGATAGTGCACTTTGATGGCGGTCGCTTTTGATAGATATTTTTTGAAGTATGAATTGGAATTGAAGAATTCATCCGCACAATCTTTATTATCCCAAACTAACAACCAACAATAGGTTGTAAAACTCGGTGTGAAATCAAATCCTTTTCCTCCTCCTGAGCCCATAGATTTAATAAAATTAAGTCCTTTCACATTTTTCAAACGCCATAATGCAAGAGGGACTTGTTGAAATGCCCATAATTGATTGCGAAATCCTTTTGTTTCAAAAATAATCAATGTAGTTATGGAATTGCTCATATTATTTCTTTTGAATCACCACGGTTTGAATTCCAAATGGCAATAATTTTTCAAAGAGAAAAATGGGGGATAGGATGATTTTTAAAATTACTAATGACCAGAAATAAGGCTCCATGCTAGTAGCCCATTCTGTATTTCTTCGTTCTCGATAACCCAACCACCAAAGAGTGAAGGCGGAAAGGGTACCATATTTCTTATAAGAAACTATATTCCATTCTTCCGATGGAAACAGAATTGACCAACTTTTCTTACTGAATAAGTTCATATGTCTTGGACTATGCCACCCTTGCCAGAATTTCTTTTGAATCTTTTGTAGTATTCCCTCAAACATTGGAACCTCTATAATAATAATTCCACCAGAAATTAAAAGCTCATGAAATCTACTCACTGTTTTGGAAAGTTGATAATCATGCTCCAAATAATGCCAGGCCGTTATCACATTAAACTTATGTTTGAATTCTACATCTTTCCAATCGCATTCCATCAATGAAAGGTTAGAATATTTTGGACTATCCCAATCGGCAGCTACAAAATCAACACCAGTAACGGAAATGTCCTTTTCTTTTGATATTTCAAATAGGAAATCTGGCTTCCCACATCCAACGTCTAAAAGCTGAATGCTTTTCTGATTTGGCAAAAAATTCAGGACGGTCTTTTTTCTTGCTTTATTGAGCTTGGCATCATCCCATTCGACAAACTTAGAAAACTTACCCCATGCATGAGCACCACGGTAGGGCAAATAGTTTTCGGTGTAATATTTTGAAAGTTGCTCTTCGTTTACCGGATTAATAAGGAATTTCGAATCGCAATTTCCACATGTATAAAAAGAATAAATTTCCTTATTGGGAGTATGCATCATAGCATTTGTCTCGATAAATAGTGATGTATTAGTCGAGCCGCAAATGGAACACGTGTGATTTTCTGGCATGAACGTATTAAATTGGAAAATGCTATATCGTTAGATGGATTAACAAATTTATTTAAACTTATGTTTAGGTTAAATTGTATTACTAGTGTTGATAGATTAAAAATGGGGTAAATTGATGTATGTCAAACCTGTTGTCAATTACTTCCAAATAAAAAGGCCAATTCGTATGAATTGGCCTTTTGGTTATTTCTAACAGAATTTTAAAGATTTGAAGCTTTCTCTTCTTTTTCAGAGCAACAAGCTTTTTTCGCACCGATGAATTTTCCGTTTTCATCGTATTGTGCTAGACATGCTGCACGCTCTTCAGCGCTACAGTTCATTTCGTCACATTTCGCCATGCACTCATCTTTAGTCATGGTAGAGCAGTCCATTGGATTACATTTTGCACCGGCAGTAGTTGCAACCACTTCGGTTTTATCCTTACAACATGCTTTACCGGTAGCAGCAGCATCTCCGTTTCCACCATTACCGACAGCGATGTAAGGCGCAATAATTAATGAAACAATAGACGTCAATTTGATTAATATATTCATGGAAGGCCCAGAAGTATCTTTAAAAGGATCTCCCACGGTATCTCCCGTTACTGAAGCTTTATGGGGTTCAGATTTCTTGTAGAACGTCTCGCCATCAATATCAACACCTTTTTCAAAAGATTTTTTAGCGTTGTCCCAAGCTCCACCAGCATTATTTTGGAAAATACCCATTAACACGCCGGAAACCGTGATACCAGCAAGCATACCGCCTAGTACCTCAGGTCCGAATAGGAAACCAACAATCACAGGAGAAAGCAATGCAATCGCGCCCGGCATTACCATCTCACGGATAGAAGCCTTGGTTGAAATCTCAACACACTTTTCATATTCAGGCTCTGCTTTATATTCCATAATTCCGGGAATTTCACGGAATTGACGACGTACCTCTTTAACCATTTCCATGGCAGCACGACCCACCGCGCTGATAGCTAATGCCGAGAAGATAAAAGGAATCATTGCACCTACGAATAAACCTGCCAAAACATTGGCTTTGTAGATATCAATACTATCTATCCCTGCAACACCCACGAATGCAGCAAATAATGCTAGAGCTGTTAGTGCCGCGGAGGCAATTGCAAATCCTTTTCCAGTCGCAGCGGTTGTATTACCTACAGCATCTAAAACATCCGTTCTTCCGCGCACTTCCTCTGGCAAATCGCTCATTTCTGCGATACCCCCTGCGTTATCCGCAATTGGACCGAATGCATCAATTGCTAATTGCATAGCCGTGGTGGCCATCATACCAGCAGCGGCGATAGCAACACCATAAAGTCCGGCAAATTCAAAAGAAACGAAAATACCTGCTGCTAATACCAAAATTGGAATCACGGTAGATTGCATACCAATAGCCAAACCACTAATAATGTTTGTAGCATGTCCTGTAGCTGAAGCTTTTACTATCGACAACACAGGTTTTTTACCCATGGCCGTGTAATATTCCGTAACATAGCTCATTATCGCCCCAACTACTAAACCTACAATTATAGCATAGAAGATATCCATTGAGTTAAATTCAACATTTCTTAAAACCAAAGTAGTGTCAGAAGGAATTAACCATTTAACGGCAACAAATGAAGCTAATGCAGTAAGAATAATACTGGACCAGTTACCCATATTCAGGGCATTCTGCACATTTCCATTATCGTCTTTAATTCTAACAAAAAGAGTTCCAACAATGGAGAATATCAATCCCAAACCAGCGATGAACATGGGCAATAGGATAGGAGACAAGCCTTGAAAATTATCATTTACTGTCATTTCAGATCCCAAAACCATAGTAGCTAAGATGGTGGCAACATAAGAACCAAATAAATCGGCACCCATACCAGCAACGTCACCTACGTTATCACCTACGTTATCTGCAATTGTAGCAGGGTTACGAGGATCATCTTCTGGGATACCTGCTTCTACCTTACCTACCAAATCTGCACCAACGTCAGCGGCTTTGGTGTAAATACCTCCACCAACACGAGCAAATAATGCGATAGATTCAGCACCTAACGAGAAACCGGTTAAAACTTCGATAGCTCTTTTTAATCCGTTAGGATCTAAACCATCCTTAACAAACATCGCATAAAACACGATGAATAAACCGCCTAAGCCAATTACGGCTAATCCTGCTACGCCTAATCCCATAACGGTACCACCGTTGAAACTAACTTGCAACGCTTTGGCAAGACTTGTTTTAGCAGCTTGTGTAGTACGAACATTCGCTTTTGTAGCAATTCGCATTCCAAAATATCCTGCTAACGCAGAAAAGAATGCACCAATCAAGAATGCAATTGAAATGATCCAATGCGAATGAATTTCAATTCCATTTACTTCATGGATGGTTCCGCTGTAAGCAAGCAATGCTGCTGCTATAATTGCGAAATAAGAAAGTACTTTCCACTCTGCTTTTAGGAATGCCATTGCACCTGCGGCGATTTTGCCAGCAAGGTTTTGCATTTTTTCATCACCGGCATCTTGTTTAGAAACCCAAGCGGATTTCAATGCCATCACTACAAGTCCCACTAAGCCTAAGGCTGGAACTAAATACATAATACTATCGTTATTCATAATATATTTTCGATGAACGAATTAGGGCGCGAAAATAATCAAACTTTATTGACATTTCCGAATTTTTAGCAAATAACACGGAATAGTAATGAACAATAAATCAAATATGATACTAATGGGATACTATTATCCAAGATTCATCCGATTGTCCAGTAGCTGCATCGCAATAACTTACCAAATAGAGTCCATTTTCTAGAACACTCAAATCAATTCCACTTGAACTATG
>JALRKL010000188.1 GCA_023268875.1 Bacteroidia bacterium | reverse complement strand
GAGCAAGTTAAGTACTTGGATTTATCGAATCGCATCAAACGAAACCATTTCTTTTCTTCGCAAAAAGCGTCCGGAAATCGATTTTGATTCAGCGCAGATGTTTATGGTAGATGCATTGCTACAAGATGATTCAATTTCAGAAAAAGAAATTGAAGCGAAACTGCAAAAAGCCCTCTGCTATCTGCCTTTTAAACAGAAATTGGTATTTGTTCTTAGGTATTTTGAGGATTTGCCTTACGACGATATCAGTGATTTAACGCAAACGTCAGTTTCCGCGCTTAAATCAAGCTACCATCATGCGGTAAAAAAGATTGAAATTTATTTGGGAGTACTTTAAATCGAAGCCATGAACATTGAATTTTCAAAAATCAAATCTCCATTTTATCCCAAACACGACCACATGTCGGATTTGGCGATGCGTATTCAACGTAAAGTTGGAATAGACCCACAAGAACTGTTTGAAAAGCCTGAGTTAAAAGAGCCGGTTTTGCCCAGAAATCCAATTCAATTGAGTGTGGAATTCGGTAACTCATACGTGGCACAGGCCCCAGAAAATACCTATATCGAAACGGCTGAGGCTGAGGTTGAGGAAGAAGTTTCTCAATCAGAAATAGCGGAAACATCGGAAATAGACAATTTTGAATCCGATAGCAACGTAACCGTGGGTGAAGTAGCCGATACCCAAACAGATGAAGTCAGTGCGGAATCTCAAGGTATACCAGCGTTGAATAAAGCCGCCATAACTGCCACGGTTCCCGAGCCGAGTCCTGAGGAAATTGAAGCAGAGAAATTACGTTCTGCCGAGGTGGAACGCAAGAGAGCGGAGGCAGCGGCACGTTACGCCGCATTGTTAGATGAATCGCGCTCCGATTATGTGCCTATCAATAAATCCGTGCAAGAAGATAAACCTAAAGGGTTGCCTTGGACAAGCATATTGGGAGTTGCAGCTTCTATTGGAGCCATCGCAACGGCTTGGTGGGTATGGAATCTAATACAAGCGCCTGTGAGTGTGGAACAAATAGCTGAAATCAGCCGCCAAACCACCGTAGTAAGAACCATAGAAACACCCTCACCTGCAAATATTGTGGAAGCTACTGTAGCTTTCGAGGAATTGTCGGAGGAATCACAATTGGTAGCAGATTTAGTATTAGAAGAGGATGAGATAAATGGCTTAACTCCAAATAAAGATTTTCCGCATTTCACACAAATGGATGAGCAATCTAAGGTGAGTATGGTGGAGATGGAAAATAATGGTTTGTTGATAATGGAATTAGAAGACGACATTTTTGATGATCAGTGGTTATGAAAAAGTTGATTTTGTTCTTCTCGGTTTGGCTCTTTAGTTATTCGCTATCGGCTCAACGTTTTGATTCAAGTAATATCGATAAAATAGATGCCGTTAAGGAGTATCGCAAAGAGCTGTTAAAGTCAAAACTGAATTTAAATGACAAAGAGTTTAACGCGTTTTTACCAATCTATAACGAACATCAATTAGCCCTTCGCACAGCAAAACGAAGTTTCCGGCGCAAGTGGTATACCAAAGATATCGATAATCTAAATGCATCAGAAGCAAAAGAATATTTTAAAGATGCTCTTGACTTACAGCAAAAAGAAAATGATTTGTTAAATGAATACGGTCCTAAAATAGCTGCTGCCATTGGTTGGTCTAAGGCCGTAAGAATTAAAAAAGTAGAACGTGAGATTAAACCCTTGTTATTGGCGAAAGCCAATGAATTAAATATCAAGAAAAAGCGAAAGAAAGGTCGAAAAAAGTGAGCCTTTTATTGCCGATTGAATAGATATTAACTTTCACTCTTAAGATTGCATCAATGTTAAATCATTGTTAACAATAATCTTTAGCAAAGCCCAAACATCGTTTGGGCTTTTTTTATTAAAAATGTCGTCAATTTTGTGATTTTCATAGCTTTAGGTGGTTGTGATAGGATTTGTCAATTTTAGATGACGTACTTCTGACACCAAGTCAAGATTGAACGAATAATGAAATGAACGTTATTTCGTTTCTACATAACAAAAGCACTTGTTTAAAAGTCCCCTCGGGGTTATTATTGCAACATTTTAAAAACAATCTGTACAATGAGTAATCAGAAAAACACCAAGAAGTCAGGAAGGAACCTATTCGCCGCATATTTTGCAGGTGCATCCATCCTTGTAGCCCTATTAACGGGTGTCGTAATTTTTATGTTTATCATGGGTAACCCCGACAATTTTGAAGGAGCAGGTTTAAAACCTGAAGAAATCGTTGAAAAGGGCCATCCAAAGAACATCTTAGGTATCATTCACCGTGGAGGCGTAATCGTACCTTTGCTGTTAGCGGTAAACATTACGGTTATCATCGTAAGCATCGAGCGTTTTATTACTTTGGCTGCAGCAGCTGGAAAAGGTAACGCAAGCGAATTCGTTCACAAAATGCAGGGTATGTTAGCCAGCAACGACATTGATGGTGCTATCAAAGCATGCGACGTTCAACAAGGTTCATTAGCCAATGTGGTTAAAAGTGGATTAACTCGTTATAAGATTGTAAAAGGAAATGATTCCTTAAACCGCGACGAAAAGAAAGCCGCTATCGAAAAAGAACTAGAAGAGGCTACAAGTTTGGAATTGCCTATGCTTTCTCGCAATTTGGTAGTTGTTTCTACTTGTGCATCTGTGGGTACTCTTATTGGTTTGATCGGAACAGTATTCGGTATGATTCGTGCTTTCGCCGCTTTAGCAAACGCCGGTGCACCTGATACAGCAGCCCTTGCAACAGGTATCTCTGAGGCCTTGGTAAACACGGCCTTTGGTATCATTGCATCTACTTTAGCGATTATTTCCTACAACTATTTCACCAACCGCATCGACGGTATGACGCATTCTATGGACGAAGCGGGATACTCAATTGTATCTAACTTCCAAGCGAATGCAGCTTAAGGTTTATTTACCTTTTGTTAGTTTAACGTATAAAAGAAAAACATTAAGACATGCCTAAAGTAAAAATGCCTCGTTCAACCCCTGCATTGGATATGACTCCAATGGTAGACTTGGCGTTTCTTTTGGTTACGTTCTTTATGTTGACATCAAGTTTCCGGGCACCTGAACCCATTATTTTAGATCCTCCATCTTCTACCACCGAACAACAAATACCTAAGCAGGTGTTTTTAATTATGATCGACGAAGACGGAAGGGCATTTGTAGACGTTACCAACGCAGCGGTAAAGTCGAAAGTGTTGAAAAAGATGATGTCTCAGTTTAAAACCGGAGGACTTTCCGAAGAGGATATCAATAAATTTGCTGGCGTAGGTCCGATTGGATTGCGCATGGCGGAGATACCCACATTCATGGAGCTTGAGTCAACCGAAAGAACCGCATATGAACAACGTGGAGTTCCTTACGATACTGCAGCCGCAAATATCAAAAATAGCGAACTTTATTACTGGGCATATTTTACCAAAATCGAAGCGCATAATGATTACAAGCAGCGCGAAGAAGAGGCCAAACTTCGAAATATGGAATTTGATAAGTCGAATTATATCCAGTTTGCCATCAAGGCAGCGAGCAATGCAAAATGGGATAAAATTCAATACATCATTGACGTATTCCGCGAAGCGAAAGTAAAAGAATTTCAGATGATAACGGGCTTGGAGAGTGCCCCCGAAAGTTAATAACGAATCACTATGGCAGAAATACAACAAAATAGTGGCGGTGGCGACGGTAAAAAAAGAGCCAAAAAGCAAAGTACCAGGGTAGACATGACCCCATTGGTAGACTTAGCCTTTTTGCTTTTAACGTTCTTCGTTTTGACCTCTACCTTTTCTAAGCCGAAAGTTTTACGGATGATTTTCCCTGAGAAACTAGAGAAAGACAACCCAAATGTAAAACCTCCGGAAATTAAAGACGGTCTTACCATACTTCTAACCGCTAACGATAACATATTTTACTATCAAGGTGCATTAAATAAAGAAACTGAGATAATTCGTACCGACTACACCAAGAACGGTTTGAGAAAGCTTCTCGTTGAGAAAAACGCTCCATTGATAGAAAAGTTAAAGAAGTTACAAATTGAACTAGCCGATGTTAAAGAAGGCGATACAGCAAATCGCAATCGTATCGAACGACAAGCCAAAGACGAGCAGATGCAATCTAAATTGGTCGTTTTGGTGAAACACGATAAAGATGCTACCTATGAAAACGTAATCGATGTAGTCGATGAGTTTTTGATTACTCAGGTGGCAAAATACTTCGTGGTTGATCCAGGCTTGGATCCAATAGAAACGGCTAAAATACAGGAGCAATTAAACGACTAAGCTATGGAAGAAAACGCATTATCAAAAGTATTCAACCGCTGGGATTTGCCTGATGCACAATCGCGGTTAGATCTGGTTTTTGAAAAACGTTTCAAAGACTATGGCGCCTACCAAATAAGGTTGTTGTTTAGAAAATCGCAAGCAATAGCAACTCTTGCCGCTTGTGCCCTGGCAATACTGTTCGCCTCAACTCCTAGAATTATAGATGCTTTGTCTAAAGGGGAAACGAAAGAGCGCAAAACCATTAAAATTGTTACCAATTTAGATGATATTGAATCGCCTATCGAAGAGGAAGAAGAGAAGCCAAAAGAGCCGCCAAAGTTAAAGGAACCAGAACCGGTAGCTCAACAAGCATATGTAGCACCTAAAATTAATCCGGATGCCGATGAGGATGCTCCTATTAATCCTCCCGATGTTGTTTCGAATACGGGTGTGAAAAATATTGCAGGAATTACCGATCCTACCGCTCCTGACTTAGGCACTGGCGATCAAGGTCCCATCTCGGGCGGCGATGAAGGTCCTACGGCTAACGTAGCGGTTAAGGCAGCCTTTCCTGGAGGAGAAACGGCCTTCAGAGATTACGTGGCTAACGAGTTTCAATATCCTGTGCGTTGTCAAGACGAGGGTATCAACGGTTCAGTAGTACTTCGTTTTGTGGTAGACCAATCCGGTCGTATCTCTCGCGTAACAGCTATTGAGGAAACTAAAAGTTGTCCCGAATTTACTGAAGAAGCCATCCGCGTGTTGAAACGTTCTCCACGTTGGATTCCTGGTCAAAACAAAGGGCGTTTCGTCGTTTCATGGCGCGAAATTCCAATTCGCCTGACCGTAGAATAAAAGTGTACAGATATTTGTTTAAGGCCATTTCCAAAAGAAATGGCCTTTTTTTATATCATAAACGTAACTTTGTTCTGCGTGCCAAATCTCATTTCAATTGATAACTTACTAATAGAAGCAAAAGGCAAACGCTTGCTCAATTTGCCTTCATTTACTTCTACATTGGGAGAAGTACATGCTGTATTGGGTGAAAGTGGTTCCGGGAAATCGCTGCTTTTAAAGTGTTTAATAGGACTGTTACCCGACAATCTAACGGCGAAAGGAAATATTAATATTGAGTTTCAACAACCCAATCTAAATGTAAAGGATCATTGGAGTAGAAAAAATTGGGAACAAATTAGAGGTAAACACATCGGTATGGTGTTTCAAGAACCTTTAAGCGCCTTGAATCCGCAAATGACATGTGGTGCACAACTTTCTGAGGCTTGGGCCATTCATGCCGAAACAAAAGATAAAAAATCAGTATCTGAAATAAGAGAGCGTTTATCCGATGTAGGGCTCGGAGTAGATATTGAAAGAATATTAAAGTCGTATCCCCATCAATTGAGTGGTGGTCAACGACAACGGGTTGTTATTGCCATGGCCACCCTTCATAAGCCGCGAATAATACTAGCAGATGAACCTACAACTGCTTTGGATTTTTTTTCGCGAAAACGGGTTCTCACAGATTTGGTAAATGTTATTCGAAAATTTAATTCCACCCTTATTTGGGTAACACACGAACTTGACGTAGTGGCAGATTTTGCAGATACCATAACGGTTTTAAGAAAAGGGGAGTTAATACAATCGGGTTCCGTAAAGGAAGTTTTAACCAAAGCCCCACATGAATATGTCACGCAATTATTAAATGCCATACCCAAAAAGAAACAGGTGGAGGCCAATAATGATGTACCATCATTATCCATTGAACACCTCGGGAAAGTATATCCAAACCATACCAGGGCATTGCATGAGTTTAATTCAAATTTAGCTCCGGGTGAAACTTTGGCCGTTATTGGTACTTCGGGATCTGGAAAGTCTACGTTAGCAAAAATACTGGTGGCGCTTGAAACGCCTAGCGAGGGAAAGATAACTTTAAATGGGAAGCCCTTATCGCAAATTCCTCCTACGGGAATACAAATGGTATTTCAAGACCCATTCTCTTCTTTAAATAAAAGACATACAGCCATTAATGCCATGTTAGAGGTGAGAAAGGTATGTTTCCCTAAGGAAGCCGATGCAGAGCGCATAAAATGGGTAGAACAAGGACTAGATGAAGTGGCCCTTGATCGTGAATTATGGCAAAAGAGACCAACAGAAATGAGCGGTGGCCAGCGACAACGGTTGTGCATCGCCAAAGCATTGGCCTCAAATCCGAAGATTTTGATTTTAGATGAAGCCGTCGCTGCCTTAGATCCTTTGGTGCAGGAGCAAGTATTAAAACTTTTGAAAAAAATACAAAAAGAACGTCAGCTAATATTTGTGTTTATTACACATGATTTGGCTGTGGCCAGCCATGTAGCCGATAAAATGATTTTCTTAGAACGCGGACAAATAAAGGAAATTCCAGAGGAATGGCTGCAACACATGCCTGTGTGAACACCCGTTCAGGCTGTGGAAATCGAACTTGGGCGCTTGGAGCAATAGTTGTATTTTTGAAATATGCGTACGCTTATTCTAGTTGTTGTGTTCTTTGCCGCAAATATCTTGGGTGCTCAAACCCCTTTAAAGGTAACCCACGTGGTAAAAAAAGGCGAGACCCTCTACAAAATTTCCCGAGATTACGAAATGACGGTTTCTGAACTTCGTGAACTAAACCCTCAGGTTGGAATTCTACAACCCGGAATGAAGCTTATGGTAATCAAGAAAATTGAAGTTCAGTCACGACAAAAACACCATATTGAGCACAAGGTAAAAAAAGGGGAGACGCTTTACCGGATATCGCAAAATTATAAAGTAAAAGTTAGTGAGATCAGAGAGGCTAATGGTCTTTTGGATAACAAAATTTCAATCGGTCAAGTATTAAAAATACCAAGTGAAATCGAAGTTGTTGATGAAACTTCGGCAGATACAAAACCAAACACCAGAAGCTTTGCAGAAGAGCAGAAAGCGGTGGTGATGGAGTCGGTGAAAAAATTAGCAGAAAGTGAGTCGGGTGACGATATTAAAGGAGGGATTATTGAAAAGCGAACAGGATCAACCAAAACGGAATTCATGGCCAAAAACGACACTAAAAGAGCCGAGTTTTTAGATACAACGTCAGCTAATTCTTCCGTTTACGCCCACAAGGCATTTGTTTGGGTCGCCGGAGTACCCGCTAATCAAGTTATCTGTGTAATTAATACGGAAACTGCGCAAATGGCTTACGGCCTAAATCAGGGCAAACGCGATAAGCAGTCGGCAGAAAACATCGTTCTAACCCCCTTTATGGCAGAAAAACTGGGTTTGAAATCGCCTGCCACCGAACTGAAAATTCAGTATGTGGTACCCAAGCCCTAAGCATATTTCACGCGTTTATTTCGGCGCTCTTATTGTGGCTGCTGCAGGTGTTCATTTTTCACCGGCACTCTCCTCAATAGGCCTAATTATTATGATTGCTGTGGGTATAGGAGTTCTTTTGGGGGAAGCCTCTGAACGTCGTTTGCGAAATTTACAAATAGCGTTTTTAGGATTAATGGGGGTGATGCTGATTCTTGATATGTTCGCTGGTAACTCAATTCAAGGCTCCTTTAGCGCTATCCAAGTGATGATACCTTGGTTTTTTTTACCCGCGATTTGTGTGGTTCCCAAAATACTTCCATCGTATCCTGAAAAATTATTGATGGTATTGGCTATTCCGCTTTGGTGGATTTCAGGGGCTTCCATGTTAAATTATACAGCGGATTTTGAATTTTTATCACAAATGGTTTTAGAGTCGAAGCCTTTGCCCTTATATACCGAAGTTTATCATATCGAATTCAGTTTGCTTTTAACGGTGGTACTTTTAGGAATGACTTTTGTTTTCTCGGAAGTATTAGTGAAAAAAGCGGGATTCACTTTTTATAGTATTTATATTTTATTGTTTATTTCGTTGCATATGGTTTCCGCACGAACCGGACTTTTAAGTTATTGGTTAGGTATGGGCATATGGGTGATTTATCAGCTTAAATCAAAGTCTGTTTGGCAAAAGATCAAACCCATCTACGCGATCGGAATTTTTATATTCATTTTGATTTCATTGATGCAGATTCCGAGTCTCAAAAATAGAATGGTAAATACCACCGAAGATTTGCGTGTGCTTGTTAATGGGGGAGATGTGAATCATAAGAGCCTCGGACAGCGGGTAGAGGCATGGAAGGCGATTATGGGAATCATCGCTCAGCCGGACAATTTTTTAACGGGTGTGGGCAGCACCCAATTCGAATCGGTTTTATTTGAATCTTACGAGCGTCAAAACTCAAAATTATTTTTGAGCAATCGCATAGGTCCTCACAATCAAACATTACAATGGATGGCCACTTATGGATTTCCTGTTACCGTGATTTGGTACGCATTATTAATAGTGCTTTTAGGCTCTCAATTGGGCCTAATGGGCTCGTTGATGTTGGGAGTGCCGATTTGGGCAGCATCCATGTTTGAAAGTATCGCGCAGCGACAAGCAGGTACCTTAAGCGTTATCCTTGTGTGTGCGGTCTTTCAGACGATTGTGCAGTATCGAGAAAATAATAAAAAGATTTCTGCAATTAATTGAGTTTTTAAACATTTTTCGTATATTTGCAACCCCAAAAACTATGTCTAGAGTTTGTGATTTAACCGGCAAAAAGGCTTTAAAAGGAAACCGTGTTTCTCACTCGAATAAGAAAACGAAGCGTAGATTCTATCCGAATTTACAGACTAAGAAGTTCTTTATCGAGGAAACAGGTGAGTGGATTACATTGAAGGTATCCGCTTCGACGATTAAAACCATCGATAAAAAAGGCGTATCCGCGTGTTTAAACAACTTGTTCAAGAAAGGTAAGATCTAAGAGATGGCAAAAAAAGGCAATCGCGTACAGGTTATATTGGAATGCACTGAGCAAAAAGGTAGTGGTGTTCCCGGCATGAGCCGTTATATAACAACCAAAAATAAGAAAAACACGCCCGAGAGAATTGAATTGAAAAAATTCAATCCCTACATGCGTAAAGTAACCCTACATAAAGAAATCAAGTAATGGCAAAGAAGGTAGTAGCAACACTTAAAAAAGAAGGTGGCGTAGAGATGGTAAAGGTTATCCGTACCATCAAATCTCCTAAAACCGGTGCTTACACGTTCCGCGAAGAAATCGTTACCGCTGATCGTGTTCAAGAGATACTTGGTAAAAAATAATGTAAATTTTTACCCGAAAAAGCCCCAAAACGGGGCTTTTTTTGTTTATACCTATAAATACTATGTTAAGCTGGTTCAAAAAGAAATCAAAGGCAAGTCCCGATGACCTATCCGCTACCCGAGAGGCTCTAAAACAAACGCGTAGCAGTCTGTTGTCGAAAATCGGACTTATACTCACTGGTAAAAGTAAAATTGATGCCGATGTGCTCGACGAACTTGAAGAGGCTTTGATAACCTCCGATGTGGGTATAGAGACCACAGAAACGATCATTGATGCGTTGAAACACAGAGCTAAGAATACGGGCTTTGAACAAGCCAGTGATATTAATGAGTGGCTCGCTGAAATCGTAGATCAATTAATGCCCGACATTTCCGCACCCGTAGCCGATACCTTTGATTTAAGCGCGGTCAATAAACCTTATGTGGTTTTAGTAGTGGGAGTGAACGGAGTGGGCAAGACAACGACTATTGGTAAAATGGCGCATCAGTATGCTCAAAATGGGAATAAGGTCATTTTAGGTGCGGCAGATACCTTTAGAGCGGCTGCTGTAGACCAATTAGGCATTTGGAAAGATCGAGCCGGCGTTGAAATTGTAAGTCATGGTATGAATGCCGATCCGGCGGCCGTGGCATTCGATGCGGTAAAAAAAGGAGTAGAATCCAACGCCGATGTGGTTATTATTGATACCGCCGGAAGATTACATAACAAAGTAGGATTGATGAATGAACTCGCTAAAATTAAACGGGTAATTCAAAAGTTCAAAGACGACGCTCCAGATGAAATATTACTCGTAGTGGACGCCACCACAGGGCAAAATGCTTTTGAACAAGCAAAAGCCTTTACACAAGCAACTCAAGTGAACACATTGGCAGTAACCAAACTCGATGGTACCGCTAAGGGTGGTGTTCTTATTGGGGTGAGTCATACCTTTAATATTCCTGTTAAATACATGGGATTAGGCGAACAAGCCAGCGACTTAAAATTATTTGATAAACCCGCATTTATTTCCTCCATATTCTCTGCATGAAAACCAAATTTGCAAAATCTCCCAAAGTAAATGTAATTACCCTGGGTTGTAGTAAAAATACCGTTGATTCTGAAGTGTTAATGGCACAGCTTAAAGCCAATGAATTCGATGTAAAACACGAAAACACAAATGATAATGCCGATATTGTAATCATTAATACCTGCGGATTTATAGATAATGCCAAAGAAGAAAGTATCAATACTATTTTGGAATATGCAGAGGCAAAAAACCAAGGTAAACTTGAGAAACTAATCGTTACCGGTTGCTTGTCGCATAGATATAAAGACGATTTACAAGCCGATATCCCAGAAGTTGATCAATGGTTTGGTACCCTTGAATTACCGCAATTGCTTCGAAGCGTCGGCGCTGATTATAAACACGAATTGCTAGGAGAGCGAATGCAAACCACGCCTAAACATTATGCCTACGTGAAAATATCGGAGGGATGTAATCGTCCGTGTTCGTTTTGCGCTATTCCATTGATGCGAGGTCAGCATGTTTCAAAGCCCATAGAACAATTAGTAAAAGAAGTTAAGGGGCTTGTTGCTAATGGAACCAAAGAGGTAATGTTGATTGCGCAAGATTCTACCTACTATGGTTTAGATCTATACGGCGAACGCAAATTGGCAGATTTAATGAAGCACATAAGCGACGTCGACGGATTGGAGTGGATCCGTCTACATTATGCGTATCCTTCTCAATTCCCAATGGACGTGCTCGACGTAATGGCCGAACGATCAAATATTTGTAAGTACTTAGATATGCCCATTCAGCATATAACCGATAGAGTGCTCAAGTCAATGCGTCGCGGAATTACCAAACGACGCACCATGGAACTGGTTGAAAATATTCGCAGCCGCGTTCCTGGAATCGCCATGAGAACTACCATGTTGGTCGGTCATCCAGGAGAAGAGGAAGAAGACGTACATGAAATGTTGGAGGCCTTAGCCCAAATGAAATTTGAGCGCCTCGGCGTTTTTACTTATTCGCATGAAGATAATACCCACGCTCATACCTTGCCCGATATTATAAGCCAAGAGGAAAAGCAAGATCGTGCAAATCGCGTGATGGAACAACAGATGGATATCAGTTGGCAATTCAACCAAAGTTTGGTTGGAACCACCCAAAAGGTCTTGTTCGATAGACTCGAAGGCGACCACTTTGTGGGTAGAACCCAATTTGATAGTCCGGAAGTAGATAATGAAGTGTGGATTCCCGTAGCTCAAAACTACGTGCGAATGGGCGATTTTGCGGAGGTGAAGATAACAGAAGCCTCTCACTACGATTTAAAAGGATCTCTTTAATGTCTTTTTCCTTCAGTGCAATACCAGCTAATTTAATTTCTCAATCGCTGAGGCAATTCTTAAATGGGCACTTTGATTCTATTTACCCGACCCAAACCGATAATCAGGTTCATCAAATCCAATCAGAACTTCAATCTTTTTGGAATACCCGGGAAAGAGATCTTTTACACGAAGTCCTGGTTAAGCAGCACCAAGGCGTAAAACTAACTCCCAATCAAGAATTTAACATTCACGCCTTACGCAATAAGAATGCCCTTACAGTAACTACCGGCCAACAAATACACCCCTTTTTGGGTCCTGCTTTTGTTTGGGCTAAAGTAACGAGTACAATATTAAAATCGAAAGAATTATCATCGAAATTAGGAGTCCCAGTGGTTCCAGTATTTTGGATGGCTACAGAAGATCACGATTTTGAGGAAATTTCAAGCGTGCCTTTTTTAGGTAAACAATACCATTGGAATGTTTCTCATGGAGGACCAGTTGGCAATTTAGATACCGAAGGAGTTGCTACTATTTTCGAACAAATGAAAATAGATTTTCAACACGATGAAAAGGTGTTGGACTTTCTAAGTCAATTTGAAGGGATATATGGCAAGGGAATATCATTAACAGAAGCCTCTAGACAATTGGTTCAAAAATTATTCGGTGAAACCGGCTTATTAATTGTAGATCCCAATGAGGCTATTTGGAAAAAGCATACGCAAGATATTTGGTTGCGAGAATTAGGAGAGCAACCCTTTGAAGCGCTTTCTGTTCAAGCAAATAAATTAAAAGAACTTGGATTGAAAGCTCCCATAACACCGCGCCAAACATCAATGTTTTATTATGGGAATGAGCTCCGATTACGCATAGACAAAAAAAATGATGCGTTTCAAACGTCGGGTGGGGAGTTTAGTTGGGATACCGAACAGTTAAAAGAGGAAATTGCATCATTTCCCGAGCGGTTTTCAGCAAATGCCCTATTAAGGCCGGCCTATCAACAACGAATTTTGCCAAATTTGATGTATATCGGTGGACCCGCTGAATGTCTATATTGGTTGCAAGTACCAGATTTAATTAGGGTCCACAAAGGAGTTGTACCACTCTTGCAACTGCGAGTTCTAATGCATTTGAGCGCGCCGTCAATCGAAAAGAAATTACTCAATTTCCCATGGGATAAATGCGATTGGTTCGATACGGAGGATTCGCTACTTGAACGTCTAATGGAAAACGAATTCGGCAATTTGTCGCTCACGCAACAAATACCTAAATTAAAAGAACAATTTGAATCGATTTGGGAGTCTCTTTACCAGTTAAAACATCCCAAACTAAAAGAAATTAAAAAGGAGCACCAAGGGGTACTTAAATCTTTACAAAACACCCATGATGATTTTCTTAAAGACGGATTTGATACGCATATTGCCCCGAAAGTAAAACAATTAAAAGCACTTAAATCTAGCGCGTTCAATGAGAAGTCTCCCTTAGAACGAAATTTATTTTGGATGGAGTGGGATTTTAAATTAGGGGGCTTTCCTGAAATAACCAATTGGCCCGACGGCTATCTTTGGTTGGTGTCAAAATAGTTGTCATAAAATCATCATTATTTAGCCATTTTTTTGCAATAATATAACTATATTGTGCCTCGATGAAATGGGATTTGAAGCATGATTTTTCTGCATCAATTGTGGTGTTTTTAGTGGCATTGCCTTTGTGCATGGGCGTGGCTATGGCCTCTGGGGGTACCGTAATTCAAGGTATCATGGCGGGTGTGATTGGGGGAATGGTTGTAGGAGCAATGAGTGGGTCGCACGTGAGTGTGTCAGGTCCTGCGGCAGGATTAATCGTAATTGTAGAAACAGCATTTAATGATATTAAGGTATTTGAACCTGTTCATTATTTTGGTGTTTTTGCATTAGCCGTATTGATTTCAGGACTCTTTCAGTTGGTTCTTGCCGCTTTGAAGCTGGGGAGCATTGCGGATTTTATCCCCGTGTCTGTGATTAAAGGGATGTTAGCGGCAATAGGGATTATGCTAATCTTAAAGCAGTTTCCCCATTTAGTTGGTTACGATAGAGACGCGTTTGGAGATGATCAGTTCATTCAGAAGGACGGACATAATACGTTTACAGAAATTTATTATGCAATTAAGTCGCCGACCGCATTGGCCGTAATTATCGGTATATGGGGCATTATTCTGCAAGTCGCTTACGATTTCAAATGGCTAAAAAATGCGAAATGGAAAACCTTTATTCCAGCCCCTTTATTGGTAGTTGTATCGGGTATTGTTATTAATAATTATGCCCTTCACTATGCTCCCGATTGGGCTATCATGAACAGTCATATGGTGAATATTCCCATCTTTGCAAATGAAAATACAGGGGCCTTCGCTGGTTTGTACCAATCTTTTAATTTCCCTCATTGGCCGTCGCTATCAAATTTATTTGTATGGAAATTAGCTGCGTTAATAGCAGTTATCGCGAGCGTCGAGTCGCTTTTGTCTTTAGAGGCAGGCGATAAGATCGATCCCCAAAAAAGAAATTCAGATCCCAATCGCGAATTGTTGGCCCAAGGGGTCGGGAATATTTTAGCAGGATTCATAGGAGCACTACCGGTTACAGCGGTGATTGTGCGAACTTCGGCCAATGTTAACGCAGGTTCAAAAACAAGAGGGTCCACTATCATGCACGGATTATGGCTGTTGTTATTTGTGGTATTTGCACCCAAATTAATGAATCAGATTCCTTTAGCGGCTTTGGCGTCGGTTTTGATTTTTGTGGGATATAAATTAGCCAAGCCCGCATTGTTCAAGGAACAATACCTACGAGGAATAAACGCAATAATTCCATTTGTTATTACCATCATTGCCATACTATTGTCTGACTTGCTCGTAGGAATAATGGTGGGGATAGTAGTGGGTTATATTTTCGTTCTTAGAACCAATTATGTAGACGCTGTGAGCGTCGTAAATGAAGGAAACGATTATTTAGTGAGGTTTCACAGTCAAACAAGTTTTATGAACAAAGCGTCCGTGAAAGAACGAATTTCACGCATACCGAGTAATGGTTCTGTTATTTTTGATTTTTCGAACAACTCGTTTATAGATACCGATATTATTGATATGATTGGAGATTTTTGTGAATATGCCGAACGTCAGCACATTGTCGTAGAAATGAAATTCCACGACGAAGTTCAAAAAACACGTATTTTAACCCGCTTATAATATGAAAGAGAAAGAAAAACTTTTTTTAAGCAATAAAGCTTGGGCCAAAGAAAAACAAAAAAGCGATCCCGAATATTTTAAGAAATTAGCCAAAGATCAAGCACCAAATTATTTATGGATTGGCTGCTCTGATTCACGTGTACCCGCAAATGAAATTATTGGGGCACAACCAGGAGAATTATTTGTACATAGGAATATTGCCAATATGGTGGTTCATACCGACCTGAACCTTCTGAGCGTTCTGGAATATGCGGTAAACTATTTGAAAGTGGATCATGTGATATTATGCGGACATACCGGATGTGGAGGTATTAAGGCGGCTTTGTCACAATCGAATTTTGACCTGTTAAACAAGTGGTTAAGGAATCTAAAAGATGTTTACTATCATCACAAAGAGGAACTTGCACCAATACAAAACGAAGAAGATAAAGTAAATAAATTAGTCGAATTGAACGTTTTGGAACAAGTCAATAATTTGGTTAAGACAGGCGTTATTCAAAAGGCTTGGAATAAGGGCGTGAATGTAACCATCCATGGTTGGATTTATGATATGGAAACCGGCTTGGTTTCTTCCTTAGTAGAGTGTGATAAAAACTCTGAAATTGATCCAATTTATAAGTATCAATTCACAGACTCACAATCAGATACGCTTTGATTTCTTATCGATTTGTAGATTAATTAATTCTAAGGTGAACGAAAATGCCATCGCAAAGTAGATATATCCTTTGTTGATATGCTGTTCAAAGGCTTCCCCCAATAGGGAAACGCCGATTAATACGAGAAAAGATAATGCTAAAACTTTAATAGATGGGTTGGCATTTACAAACTCGGCAATAGGACGGCTCGCAGCGAGCATTACCACCATAGAAATCAAGACAGCCGCAATCATCACCCACAATTGATCGGCCATACCAATAGCCGTTATTACACTGTCTAAACTGAAAACGACATTTATCAAGAGCATCTGCAACATTAGCGCGCTCCAACTATACGTTTTACCTTTTTCTTGAACTTCGGGAGTTGCGCCTACCATTTTTAAATGGATTTCTCGTACGCTTTGAAATAGTAAAAACAAACCTCCAGCAAGCAATAAAAGCGACATACCGGAGAATTCATGACCGGCCAATTCAAAAATGGTATGATCTTGTCGCTGAATCCAATTAATTCCAAACAACAGCACAATACGAACTACCATTCCCATTAACAATCCAATTGTGCGCGCACGACCTTGTTTTTCAATGGTAGTTTTACCCGCCAAAATGGTAACAAATATGATATTATCTATACCCAATACGATTTCTAAAATAGTAAGGGTAAACAGGCTAATTAGTGCATCGTTCATAAACTTATCTCAAATATAATTTTTTCATGGCTTCTATGTCTTGCCACTCCGATGAAGTTTTATTTTTAAACCATGTGATCTGACGTTTGGCGTAATTCCGGGTTTTTTGTTTTATTAGATCGATAGCTTCTTCTCGGTTCAAATTGCCTTCTAAATGTGCATACATTTCGCTGTAACCAACGGTACGCATTACGGGCATTTCTTTAAATGCCATCAATCCCTGCACTTCCTTCTCTAAACCCAATTCGATCATCTGATCAACCCTTGAATTTATTCGTTGGTAAAGTTCCTTTCTAGGCCAATCGATACAATATATTTTTGCGGGAAATGGAAAAGTTTCTCCTTTGTTTTTGCGCCATTCAGAAACAGGTATGCCGGAGGCTCGGGTAATTTCCAAAGCCCTCATGAGTCGGGCTGGATTGTCTTTTTGTACCCATTCGAATGCCTTGGGGTCGAGCGCATATAAGGCCATAGCAAGTCCATTAATACCTTCTGAATTATATAATTCATTTACTTCTTCTCGCAATTCAGGACTGATTTCCGGGAAAGAATCCAGACCCTCTAAAAATGCTTGTAAATAGAGCCCTGTGCCACCTACTAATACAACCGAGCCGAATCTTTCGATCAAGTCTATTGCTTTAATACGTGCTATTTCACTGAATTTAGCAGCATTCAAGGGTTGCTGTATGGAATGACTTCCCACGAAATGATGGGGGATGATATTCAGTTCCTCCTCACTCGGCCGGGCAACTCCTATGCATAGTTCTTGATAAACCTGTCGGCTGTCAAAATTAATAATTTCGGTTCCTAAACGTTGGGCCCAACTAATGGCCAAAGCGGTTTTGCCCGATGCAGTAGGACCGGCAACTACGATGACCTTATGTTCCATAATAGCTGTTAGAAATCGCTGTCCTCTCCGGCAGCATTAAAAGAATTGAATTCGTCGTCGTCGCCTTCGTCGTCGCTTATTTCTCCATCGGTTTCATCCTCTTCGTCGATTCCAAATTGATTAAACTCTTCGGTTAAATCGTTTTTTATACCTTTTGACGCCAAAATTTTTGCGGCAAGTGCATCAAATTCACTGTCGTCGAGCATTTTAAATTTACTATCCTCGCGTTGGCGGGGTGCTTTACCTTCACTGCGGTGCACCAAGGGATATGCAACATTGGTCTTCGATTCCTCGATAGAAACCAACTCGCATAATAAGGTCCAGTTTGCCAAATAGTCCGATACGTAAACGAATCGCTGATGCGGATCGTTCACATAATCTCGCAATCTCGCTTGGGTCATGGTTACCACGGGTAATGCATCTTCAGAATCGCAATCGCCGTCGGTCATGTCTTCCAACATAATTTCGAAAAGGCGTTTCCATCGGGTATCGCTCACATAAAAACTTGCCAATTCTTTCTTGTCAAATCCTATAGAATCTTGAATTATTTCGTGGAAGTCCTTAAAACTGCTGCTCGGTTTGATGTCAATCCATCGGATCACTTCATCGAAGTTTTCAAACCATACTTTAAAACGGTAAACCATTGCCGCAAAATTAGAGAATCTATTGCACTTTCCGTATTTTCGCTCAATTAATGAGAACGATAGGGAAATTCTTGTTTCTATTTCTTCTTCTTTGGGGAAATACGAGCACAGCTCAGCAAACAGAAACAGGAGATATAAGGGGATTTGTGTACAACAGTCAAAACGGAGATCGCATAGGGGAGGCGCAAATCTTGGTTGTTGAGGAAGCCGCTTTAACCCAATCTGAATCTGATGGATTTTACGCCATACCCAAATTAAAACCGGCGACGTATTTTTTAGTAGCCTTTAAACCGGGTTTCGATACCTTGGTGACCCAAATTACTGTGAATCCGGGGGGCAATACAAAAAAGGACCTTTTTTTGACACCGATCATAGCCATAAAAGAGGTTTCGATTTCGGCTAAAGCCCAACGTAAAGATGCACAAGTATCGGTTCAAAGTTTTGATGCTAAAATTCTAGCCAAATTGCCCTCAGTGGGAGCAGAACCAGATTTGATCCAATACTTACAAGTACTTCCAGGTGTGGTTTTTTCTGGCGATCAAGGCGGACAGCTATATATAAGAGGAGGTTCCCCAGTAATGAATAAGGTTATGCTTGACGGCATGACCATCTATAATCCCTTTCACTCAATCGGCCTGTTTTCGGTGTTCGATCCAGATTTAATGCAGAGTACGGATGTCTACACAGCAGGATTTGGCGCAGAATATGGAGGTAGAATATCTGCGGTGGTGGATGTTAAAACCCGCGATGGAGATCGCAATAGATGGCGGTCTAAACTCGGACTTAACACTTTCACATCGAAAGTGATACTTGAAGGACCATTGAAAAAATTCAAACCCGGTGAAAGCAATTCAAGTTTGGCCTTTTCTTTTAGAAATTCCTTTTTAAAACAATCCTCTAGATTGCTTTACAATTATGCCAACCCCGATAGATTGCCGTATAATTTTGCTGATTTCTTTTTTAAATTTTCCAATAATTCTGCAAACGGAGGTTACAGCCGATTGTATGGCTTTTACTTCAGTGATATGGTAGATTTCCCCAATACCACGAGTTACGGTTGGAAATCGTATGGCGTTGGAGGGAAGTTTCTTGTAGTTCCCGAACAAGCAAAAACCCGTGTTGATGGATTTTTCCTCTACAGCAACTATAATATCCAACAACTTGAATCCGATAATAAGCCAAGAAGTAGCGATATCGGTGGCTTCAATTTGGGTATGAACTTTAATTATAATTTCCGGAAGGATGCCTTAAAATGGGGATTGGAAATAAATGGGTTTCAAACGAATTTCGAGATATTCAATAGCAATAACCGACGCATTACCCAATTGGAAAGCACAACCGAGTTAAATGCCTTTGTGAATTATAGGATAGTGCGTAAAAAATTCGTTGCCGATATAGGTTACCGTGCCCAATATTACGCCTCTCTTGCTAATGGAAGCATGGAACCGCGTTTGCAAATGCGTTACACCCCCTTTAAAGGTTGGGGACTTAAGATGGCTGTCGGAAGATATTCGCAGAATTTGCTCTCCGCAATAAGCGATAGAGATGTCGTAAATCTATTTTATGGATTCCTTTCAGGACCCGATAATTTGCCAGAGTCCTTTAATGGACAACCCGTTACCCACAAGCTACAAAAAGCAGAACACGCCGTAATAGGTACCGATTTCAGATTGAATAAAAACATGACCCTAAATATTGAGAGTTTTGTTAAGATTTTTAATCAAATCACCAATATTAACCGCGATAAACTATTTGAAAACGATCAGTTCAATCAAGATAAGCCTGAACGCATCAGACAAGATTTCGTGATCGAAACAGGCGATGCGTATGGAGGGGATATTTCATTAAAATACCAAGACAAACATTGGTATATATGGAGTGTGTACTCGCTCACCTATGTGAACCGATTTGATGGGTACCAAACCTATCAGCCCATTTTTGACCGCCGTCACAATGCCAATTTTGTGGTGAGTTATACTTTCAATAAAAAGAATCCTACTGATTTATCAATACGCTGGAATTTAGGCAGTGGGTTTCCCTTTACCCAAACCCAAGGATACTATGAGAAATATGACTTTAAAGACGGTATAGCCACCGATTATACCTCTCAAAATGGCTCTTTAGGAATCTTATACGGAAGTATCAATCAAGGTAGACTTCCGTATTACCACCGTTTGGACATTTCGGCCAGTAAGGTATGGAACCTGCCGAAAGAGCGTGAATTTAAGGCCATTATTTCCATAGTGAATGTGTATGACCGCGCCAATATCTTTTATTACGATAGGATACGAAATACCCGTGTGAATCAGCTGCCCTTCATGCCTTCAATCGGCTGTACGTACGCTTTTTAATTATGAACTATGAATGGTAAATTATGAATGGTTACGGCACTCATAATTCATAATTCATCACTCATAATTCATCACTCATCATTCATCACTCATCATTAACCATTAACCATTAATTGAAGTTTCTGCAATTCCAATAGCGCTTCAATTGGGGACAAGGTATTGATGTCGAGTTTTTCGATTTTTCTCTTGATTTCTTCGAATTTCGGATCGGCAGTTTGAAACATGTTTAATTGATAAACGGGCTTTGTTTCGGTATTCTTTAATGTGCTGCGTTGTTGATTTTTTAATCTAGAATCTTCTAATTGCTTTAATATTTCCGAACTTCTGATTAAAACCGCATTTGGGATGCCCGCCAACTGTGCCACTTGAATACCAAAGGAATGTTCGCTGCCTCCTGGTTCCAATGTGCGCAGGAATACGATATTCTGTCCGCTTTCGCGAACTGCAATATGATAGTTTTTAACCCCTTCAAGTTTCGCTTCCAATTCGTTCAATTCGTGGTAATGCGTGGCAAATAAGGTTTTGGGTTTTCCAGGGTGACTTTGTATATATTCGGCAATGCTCCATGCCAAACTTACCCCGTCATACGTGGAGGTACCGCGACCAATTTCATCTAATAGTACCAAACTGCGGTCGCTCAAATTATTCAAAATACTCGCCGTTTCTGTCATCTCTACCATAAACGTGCTTTCTCCCAAACTGATGTTGTCGGAAGCCCCCACGCGGGTATAAACTTTGTCTATTAGTCCAATTTCAGCGTCACTGCAGGGTACAAAACATCCCATTTGAGCCATCAAAACCGTTAGTGCTGTTTGTCGTAAAACCGCGCTTTTACCGCTCATGTTCGGACCGGTTAAAATGATCATATGTTGGGTTTGATTGTCTAAATAGATATCATTTGGAACATAACTTTGATCAGGAGGCATTAAGGCCTCTATAACCGGATGCCTGCATTGTTTTAATTGCAGAACGTGGGAATCGCTAACTCTGGGTTGTACATAATTTCTCTTTATTGAAACTGAAGCAAAACCGGCTAATACATCCCATTCTGCCACTCTTTGACAGTCCTGCTGTATGGGTAAAATTGCTTCCGCCATAACATTCAAATAATCTTCCCACAGTTGAAGCTCTATTTGATGAATGCGGTCTTCGGCATTTAATATCTTTTCTTCGTATTCTTTTAGTTCAGGAGTGATGTATCGCTCTGCGTTCGTAAGAGTTTGTTTGCGAATCCAAGTTTCAGGAACTTTGTCTTTATGGGCATGGGTGACTTCTAAGTAATATCCAAAAACATTATTAAAGCCAATTTTTAACGAACTGATACCTGTAATATCAATTTCCCGATGTTGAATTTCAATAAGTCGGTCCTTACCGCTAACCGATAAGGTACGCAACTCCCGCAATTCTTCGTTTACCGAAGCATTGAAAATGCCACCCTTGCTGATGTTAATTGGGGCTTCACTTGAAATGTGTTCGTCAATAGAATGAAATATGGAATGGGTATCCCGGAGCGCAGAAGCCTGTGATTGTAATCGTTTCGATGGACTATTGGAAATCAATTTTTTAAGCGATTCCAATGCTTTTAGGCTGCGCGAAAGCTGCAACATTTCTTTAGGGTTAATGCGTCGTAACGCCACCTTTGAACACAAGCGTTGCAAATCACCAATATCTTTTAATTCCCGCTGAATTCCTGTGAGTAAATCGGTATCAGAAACAAAAACACCAACGGTATCCAATCGCTCTTGAATGGAATTTAAATCCTTTAAAGGAAGAAGCATCCATTGTTGAAGCAAACGACTGCCCATAGGCGTTGTGCTCTGGTCAATTATTTCCAGTAGGCTCTTGCCCTCTGGGTATATAGGACGAACCAACTCGAGGTTTCGGATGGTGAAGCCATCCAGCCAAACAAATTGGCTGTCGTCGATTCGCTTGATTTCCTGAATATGGGCCGTTTGATGGTGATGCGTCTGCTCTAAATAATGCAAAGCTCCTGCCGCGGCAACAACGGCAATTTCTAATGCTTGAACCCCAAAACCCTTTAAATTTTGCGTTTTGAACTGCTTATTTAAACTTCCTTCGGCATGTTCAAATTGATACACCCAATCTTCGAGTAATTGTTGGCTTTTGAAATTACCAAAATGCTCAAATATTCGCTTGCTTTGGGCTTTTGAGAATACATACTCCTTGGGCCGAAAGCTCGCAATCATTTTCTGAATTAATGATAAATCCCCTTCCGTACAGCGAAAATCGCCCGTTGAGATATCTAAGAACGCAATTCCCCATTTGCCATCTGTATGATGCAGGGAAGCCAGATAATTACTCTCATTAGATTCTAATATTTTATCGTTGTAGCTAACCCCAGGAGTAACCAACTCCGTAACCCCACGTTTTACAATGGTTTTCGTGAGTTTAGGGTCTTCAAGCTGATCGCAAATAGCCACGCGATATCCTGCGCGAACCAACTTGGGCAAGTAGGTGTCTAGGGAATGATGAGGAAATCCGGCTAAATCCATTTCCGATGCCGCTCCATTGGAACGTTTGGTCAAAACAATACCCAAAACTTTACTCGCAATTCGCGCATCTTCGTCGAATGTTTCGTAAAAATCGCCCACACGGAATAACAAAATCGCTCCGGGGTATTGCGACTTAATTTGGTTGTATTGTTTCATCAAAGGCGTTTCCTTCTTCGATGTGCTCGCCGAACTCATCCTACGAAAATAAGTCTCTACATCGGCGAAAACCACCTCAGTTTTCCCCCTTTATTCAACAAAAGCATATGTATCTTTGCATTATGAGGAAATTGCGGAACGCCGAACTGCATCGAAAAACAATCGAGCAGTTTCACGACCATCCTAAGCTGCCCATAGTAGTGGTGTTAGACAATGTGCGCAGTATGAATAACGTCGGTTCTATTTTTCGAACAGCCGACGCCTTTTTGGTTGAAAAATTGGTCCTCTGCGGCATAACCGGAACGCCTCCACATCGCGAAATTACCAAAACAGCCATCGGAGCTGAGAAATCGCTTCACTGGGAATACGAAAAATCAACCCTTGAGGCCTTACAAAAGCTCAAATCTGAAGGGTATACGCTAATTGCCCTCGAACAAGCCGACGCTTCCCTCGATTTAATGAAGCACCCGTTGGAATATTCGCCGGTCGCCTTTATATTGGGCAATGAAATCGACGGCGTAGCGCAAGAAGTTATCGACGCCTGCGATTATTGTGTCGAAATTCCACAATTGGGAACTAAGCACTCCTTTAATGTGGCTGTTTCGTTTGGAATGTTACTTTGGGACTATGCTAAAACAAACCGCCTTTTTGATAATTCTTAGTACCGCACTAATTTTCTGTGTTGGTTCAAGGCCTGAAATAGCTTCCCCCGAAGTGAAAAAAGAATTACAAAAAGCCCCATATACACTGCTTATTAGCTACTCAAACGAGTGTCCGTTTTGTATTCGATACACCTCGTATATCCGCGAAATCCGCAAATCTTTTCCGAAAAATTGGAATTTTCGACTTCTAAAAGTGTTGCCTGAAGAAAAATGGGATTTTGACGGTATTGAACTCTTTTCGGGGGAAATTATTCACGACTCCACCGGAAATTGGTGTAGGCAGTTGAACGTGCAAATTTATCCGGAGGCATTGATTTTGGATTCTAATGCGCATATTTGCTATAAGGGGGCCCTTGACGATAGAGCGCATGAAACCGGACTTGCCAAAACGGTTAAAACCCGCGACTATCTGCTCGAAGCCATCGATAAAATTGAAAAAGGCGAATCAATAGCCAAACCCTTTCCCAAGGCCAAAGGTTGTTATATTGAATACAATGAAACCGATTAATGCTTCATCCATATCGCTTTTAGTGATCCTTAGCGTGGCATGCTTCTACAGCAGCTGCGGTGAAAGTCAATCAGAATTAGGTGTGGCCAAGCCCGTTTTTGATGCCCATATTGAACCTATATTGGTTGAGAATTGTATTCCTTGTCATCGCGAAAACGGAGGAGCACCGTTTACGTTAACTTCCTACGAAAAAATACGAAAAAAAGCCAAAACCATTGCCAAAGTTACCGCACTTCGGTACATGCCCCCTTGGCCGGCCGATCCATCTTATTCCCATTTTATTGGTGAAAAAAGATTGAGTGAGGCACAAATCCAAACCATTCAAAATTGGGTGAAACAAGGTTGTGCACCTGGAAAGAATCCGGGAGCATTACTTGCCAATGTGAAACCCTTTCAAAGCGCCTTGGGCACGCCCGATTATGTAATGTATTTGGATTCGGTTACGCTGCAACAAGGCGACCAAGATCGCTTTTTCTTAATGAAGGCATCGGCGCAGCTGCCGGAAAAAACCTATATCAGAGCCGTTGAATTGGTGCCGGGCCAACGGCAATTAATGCACCATTTTAACGGCCACTTAATCAATTATACACCCGGTGCAAAATCAAATTTCAATACCCAACCCCTTAAAGTTGAAATCACTCCAAACTCGGTAAAAAGCCAAACGGCCGACCTGGATTTAATGACCGATAATGGTATAATTCCCGAACGCGTGCATTCTGTGGTGAATTATTTGCCCGGTGTAATCGGACAAATGTATCCCGAGGGTATAGGTACATTCGAAGTAAATTCGCAATTCAGTATAATTGGTAATGACGTCCATTACGGTCCAAGTGCCAAAACTTGTACCGACCGTTCTAAAATCAACCTATTTTTTACGAAAATTCCCCCAAAAAGAGGACTCGGAGAATTGATGTTAGGCACCAACGGGGTTAGTAAAATTGAGCCTCCATTGGTTATCCCGCCCAATCGAGTAACCGAGCACAAAACGCAGTTCACCGTACCCGAAGATATCTCCGTACTAACGGTTAATCCCCACTTGCATCTCTTGGGGAAATCAATCACGGCGTATGCCATTAAACCCAATGGCGATACGATTCCGATGATTCGAATTCCCAAATGGGACTTTCGCTGGCAATATTTTTACACCTATGAAAAAATGCTGAAAATTCCCCGGGGCAGTAGAATTGAAGTGATTGCGGTGTTCGACAATACGGTAAAAAATCCATTTAATCCCTTCAATCCGCCTCAAACCGTTTCCGAACGATATGAATACGGTGGTTCGAGCATGAAAGCTACCGATGAAATGTTCCAATTTATCATAACTTATGTGGGCTATCAGCCCGGCGATGAAAATATATCTTTAAGAACCGATGAAACTACTAGAAGTAAGCCATAATACGGCGTATATATCGCTTTTTCACGCCGTTTGCGATCGAATATACAAAGACGATCCTTTGTATATAAAACCTATAATTGACGATGTAGAGTCAAAATTCGACCCCAAAAGGAATGCCAACTTCAAAAGGGGAGAGGCCGTGCGATTTATCCTCTTGGGGGAAGACGAATTAACGCCTGTAGGCCGCATTGCCGCTTTTTACCAAGACAAAGCGGGTAAGCGCCGCGGTGCTTGGGGATTTTTCGAGTGTGAGCAAAACCCTCTATATGCAAACACTTTAATTGAGGCAGCTGAAAGCTGGCTTAAAAACAAAGGCTGTGCGAGTGCACAAGCGCCTGTGAATTTTGGTTCTAGAGATCAATTTTGGGGACTATGGATCTCAGGAATTAGGCATCCAAGTTATCAAGAAAATTACCATCCCGAATATTACCGAGCTTTTATTGAAGGGGCCGGTTATGAACTTGAAATCGAACAAACTACCTATGAGATTGACCAAGAAACATTTCAAATGGATCGCTTTAAGAAAATTTCGGAGCGCACCTTTGGGAATGATTCCTACGATTACCGAATTCTAGATTTCGCACAAATGGATCGCTTTGCAGACGACTTTGTTCAAGTGTATAATGAGGCATGGTGTTTTCATGAAGATTTTGAGCCTTTAGACCGTGCAGGTATTCAGCAGCAGTTTCGAAAAATGAAATCGGCTATGTTGCCCGAATTAGGGATTTTTGCGTACCACAACGATCGACCAATTGGTTTTTTTATAAGCATTCTTGAGCTAAATGAGGTTTTCAAAGATTTTGATGGCAAGTTAGGTTTGTGGCAGAAATTGTTGTTTCTAATGCGGCGTAAACGTATACGAACGGCTCGTGGCATTGTATTTGGCATCACACCCGATTACCATAACAAAGGGATAGAAGCAGGATTAATCATGAAGTCTTACGAGGTCCTGAAAAAAATTAATCGTTTCGATAAAGTAGAATTGTCGTGGATTGGCGATTTCAATCCTAAGATGCTCAGTATGTTAAAAGCCTTGGGAGCGCAACTGAGTAAGACCCATCACACGTATTTGAAGAATTTTTCTTGAAATAGGTTGCTTTTTTAAAATCTCCGTTCTATTTTTGCACCCTGTTAGAACGATAACACATCGCGAAAACAGAATGATTCTGTAGCTCAGTTGGTAGAGCAATACACTTTTAATGTATGGGTCCTGGGTTCGAGTCCCAGCGGGATCACAAAGGCCACCGAAAGGTGGCCTTTTTTTGTGCCCATTTGGAGCTAAAATGTGTGAATTAAGCATGTTTCAATCTTGAAAATTTCTTATTATTACATTTTTGTGCATAATAAGCACTATATACATGGCTTATTTTTACATTGTTGGATTAGATACATATTTAGGCAATAAACGGCTTATTATTACATTTTTGTACATATTAAGCATTATAAAGGTGGCTTATTTTGCATATATTTTTATAATTAAGCAATATTATGAGTCATGCTTCTCTTATTCCTGCTCATAAAATTACCGAACGCTTGAGGTTTGAGAATACTTTGTGTCTCAGTAGGCGCGTAGCTTAGTCGCCCTTCAAGAAAGATTATTAGAGCTTTATAAAATTAAGCTTGTGCATTCTGACATTAATCAGCTGTTGAATGTACTGAATTTTAACTTTTTCAAGGCGAAAGTAGAACCGATAATTGGATACGGCAAAGATCAATTTATACTGACTGATTTTTTCAAAGAACAATTGAGAAGTGCCTATTTTAGATTGTTTTTAACGGATAATATCAATTATTCACAGAACAAATTTGAACAAGCATTTCACCGATCAGAGAATGTCAGTGGATTTCTTACAATTGAAAAATACAGTCGAAGAGATGTTTGTCGTATTTTGAATTGGGATAATGATTTCTCGAGCACCATATATGGATATCGAACAAGAGATAAGGCCACGCCTTGTTTTGTTACCTATAACAAATCAGAAGATTTAGAGGGAGATATCAATTATAATGACCATTTTATTAACCAAGAAGTGTTTGCTTGGGAGTCGCGTTCAAATCGGAAAATCGATAGTGATGAATTCAAAAATGTAATTAACTCTGAGCGAATATTATTGTTTATTAAAAAAGCAGATTCGGAAGGGGTTGATTTCTATTATAACGGCGACGTTGAAATAGTTCCAAGTAGCATTAAGCAAGGCAAAATGCCCAAAACTAATTCGCCAGTAGTGCATTTTAAATTCAAATTAGATAAACCCGTTGAGGATAACCTTTATAGTTATCTCGTAAAATAAAGTTAATAATTCTAGATTAGTGTTGGACCAGTCGGTGCCTTTTGTAATACCGATAATTCGGGTAATTCTAAATCAATTTGAATTTAAATATATTGGATGGCGATATTATCGTAGCTATTTCGTCACCCCCCTACAAAAAGGCCAACAATATGATTATAAGCATTGTTATCAAAATCGGCAGTGCTGCGAATAAAATAGCTACTTTCTTTAATATGTTTGAATCCTCCAATGTCGGATTTGCAATCAACCAAATGCTTGAAATTAAACTCAGCAGAAAGAAAGCTAAATCAATACTCCAATGGGCCTCTATATGAACCTGCCCTTATGGAGCCAGACACAATATTCAATTGATGCTTTATTAGAACCAAACTCAGCGAGTATAACTGTTTCTCAAACCATTTATTTCAAAAACACATCTAAAGCTCCGTTATCTTATTTATATCTCTATGATTGGTCTAATTCATATAAAGGTGCCCCCTCTCCCCTAGCCGATCATTTAGCAAATCAATTTAATCGAAGTTTTTATTTGCGTTCAAAAAGTAAACTAGGCTATACACAAATCCAATCTATAAGTAATAATTCAAATGAATTATTATATAATCGTCTTGATTATCAAATCGATGTGCTTAAAGTGATTTTAGAAAAACCTTTAGCGCCAGATGCATCAATAGAAATTAAAGTAGCGTATGAAATTAAAATTCCAGATGATACTTTCACTGGTGTAGGGATTCAATCTGATAAAAGTTTTTTATTGAGAGATACATTTATTACTGTGGCACCTCTTTTTGAAGATGATTGGCTCTTAAACAGTAATCTAGGTTTTCGTGATAACAGTATTTTACCTAGTCAATTCTCTATTAAATTTACATTCCCAAATAGTTATGTGCTTCATACTAACTTACAATTACTTTCTAGTGAAAAAAATATTTCTAATTTAATTAAAACAGAAACCTTTAGCTCTAATGAATTGAGCTGTCCTGAGTTCGTTTTCCAATTGGAAAACACTTTTCAAGAAATAAAAACAACTGATTCTTTTTACATTCTTACCGATATTCTACCAAGTAAAAATTCTTCAATTGATCTAGTCTCATCTGTGAATCGGATTGATACTTTCATAAAAAAATATTTGAGTCCTATTCCAAATAATAAAATTATGGTATTAAAAAAGGATTATAATCGTAATCCTATAGTAGGTATAAGTGAAGCGCTTTCTTTTTTAGAACCTTTCCCTGAAGAATTTATCTATGAAACTAAATTTTTAAAAGCTTATCTAGCTTCATATTTAAATGAACTTTTGGTGATTGACAAACGAAAAAATCATTGGATTCCTGGTGGAATTCAAACCTATATCCTTATGAAATATGTAGATACATATTATCCTGATTCTAAATTTTTAGGGGAATTGCAATCCTTTTCAGTATTTGGAATAAGACCATTTAAAAATTATAGTGCTGCAAATATAGGATATAACGAAAGTTTTTCATTTATCTATGAATTTAGTGAACATGCAAACCGACAACAATCGGATACATTAGGAAAAGAAAAACTTACCAAATCAAATGAACTTTACGCATCCCCTTATCATGTGGGAAGTGGACTTCACTATTTAGATGCTTTTTTGGATGAAGACGTCATTAAAAAAGGCCTATTAGATTTTTCCAAACAACGGGGTAAAAAAGAACTTCAAAAATCATTATCAAATTATACAGAAAAAAATCTTGATTGGTTTTTTAAAACATACCTTTCTGACAGAGAAGCCCATGATTTTTTCATAAAAAAGGTAACCAAAAAACCAACTGAAATCGAAATTACATTAAGTGAAAAAAACGATAAGTCAGCTCCTGTAAAACTAGATTTAATTCAAAAAGATAAACTCATTTATGAACAATGGATTGAATTCACTGGAAAAGACACAATAATTACCTTTCCTGGCGACAAAGAAATTGATTTTGTGGCCATCAATTCAAATCAATTTTTGCCAGATAAAAACCATTTGAATAATTGGAAATTTTTACAATCTTCAACCGGACTAAAGCCTTTACAATTTACATTTTACGGTGATAGCGAAAACTTAAAAAGAAATCAAATCTTTTATCATCCAATATCTGATTTTAATATTTATGATGGCTTTACTGCAGGTATGAGAATTTATAATACACGAGTAAAAAATCAACCCTTTGAATTGGATTTACATCCTCAATACTCAATTAAAGAGAGTGAATGGGTCGGTTTTTTTCGAACACGATATCGATTTATAAACCATAAAAGTAAAAATTACCTCAATCAAGTTTTTTTAACAGGAAAAAGCTATCATTATAATACTAACCTAAGATACACTTCAATTCAACCCTCATTTTCAATGTATTTTAGACCTTATAATCTGCAGTCGAACAAAAGGCAACTATTGAATGTATCATGGTATAATGTTTTTCGTGATCGAAATCCGGAGATTGAAGTAAGTCCAGATTATAGTATTATAAGCTTATTACACAGGTATGAAAATAGTAATGCAGTAAATACCTTTTCTACTAATTCTAACGCAGAAATCGCTAATAATTTCGCTAAAATCTATTTTAGTAGTGAGTATAGAAAACTCTTTCGAAGTGGACGACAACTTTCGTTGCGTTTTTTTGCAGGTAAGTTTTTATGGCATAATAGAACTGAAACTCAATTTTTTGATTTTAATCTAAACCGTTCACCAGACTATTTGTTTCGTTACGATTATTTAGGGCGATCTGAAGATTCAGGCATTTATAGTCAACAATTTATCCCTGTAGAGGGCGGTTTTAAAGCATTTTTTGAAGAATCTTCTGCAAATGATTATATGGTCTCTTTGAATGGTTCAATTGGACTATGGAAATGGATTGAATTTTATGGAGATTTAGGGGTTTTGAAAAACCAAAACCGCAACGCTGTTGGATATTTTGATTCTGGAGTAAAATTTAATCTTGTGCCTGATTATTTTGAAATTTTTTTCCCATTGTATTCTTCAAATGGATTTGAACCCACACAATCTCGTTATGCCACTAAAATTAGATTTATTTTCACTCCACGTTTAAATACTATTAGCAGTTTATTTACGCGTAAATGGTTTTAAATTAATAGGTTATAAATTCACTTAAAACCCTATTTAAGCTACCGTAATTTTTTTTGTATTTTCGTCGAACCATATGAATTTTCAAAACCAAGACGAATCTATTAATATCAGCTTTGATACATTTAAAGAACGTGTATTGCATGACTATAAAATTGCCGTTTTAAGTCGCGAATGCAGTATAATTGGCAGAAGAGAAGTCTTTTCTGGAAAAGGTAAATTTGGAATATTTGGAGACGGTAAAGAAGTTCCTCAATTGGTTATGAACCATTTTTTTAAAAAAGGTGATTTTAGAGCCGGTTATTACAGAGATCAAACCTTACTTATGGCTCAAGGACTTCTTACGGCTGAAAATATTTTTGCAGCACTATATGCAGATTTAGATAAAAGTCGTGAACCTATGTCTGGAGGACGGCAAATGGGAGGGCATTTTGTGACTCCGATAAAAGATGAAAAAGGAAATTGGATTCCCCTAGTAGATCAATATAACCACAGTGGAGATATTTCTCCTACTGCAGGACAGATGCCTAGATTGCTTGGACTTGCACAAGCCTCTAAAATATATAGGGAATATTCTACTAAAAAGGCTCCTTTATTTTCAAATAATGGTAATGAAATTGCATGGGGAACAATTGGAAATGCAAGCACAAGCGAAGGAATGTTTTTTGAAACTATTAATGCAGCTGGTGTTATGCAAGTACCTATGGTGGTTAGCGTTTGGGACGATGGATATGGTATATCCGTAGCTAACGATGAGCAAACCACAAAGGAAAGTATATCTCTAGCCCTTGAAGGATTTCAACGCACAGCCACCCAGAAAGGATTTGAAATTATAACTGTTCCAGGGTGGGATTATTTGAAATTAATTACAGCATATGAAAAAGCTTCTACATTAGCTCGTGAGGAACATGTTCCTGTATTAATACATGTTACTGAGCTAACTCAGCCCCTTGGGCATTCCTCCTCTGGATCCCATGAACGCTATAAAACAGATGAACGATTGGCCTGGGAAAGGGAATTTGATTGTAATTTAAAAATGCGACAATGGATTTTAGCAGAGGGCATTTCAAATGAATCTATTTTAGAAAAAATTGAAAAAGAGGCTGCACATCAAGCTCGCGCTGCAAGAAGAAATGCTTGGGAATCTTATCAAAAACCAATTGAAAGACAACTTAAAAATCTTCAAGATTTTACAGATATCTTAAAAAAACACACGCACAACGATCCTCAAGTTTATCACTTGTTATCACAATTGGAGCATGTACAAGAATTAGGCTACCGTGATGTAATTTCTACAGCCCGTCAAATTAATTTAAGAATAAGTCAACAAGGGTTTCCCCCCCTAAAAGAATTTAAATCTTGGTTTAACACTTTGAACCAAGAGTTAAATGAAAAAATTTCCTCTCAACTTTATTCAATGGAAAAAGAAGAGTTATTGCAATTCAAATCAATTCCTCCTCAATACGATCACAATAGTAATAATTTAGTCGATGGGCGCATAATTCTGCGTGATAATTTTGAAGCT
>JALRKL010000136.1 GCA_023268875.1 Bacteroidia bacterium | reverse complement strand
AGGCAATCAGCAATTAGGCAGGTTGGAGGGGCGACTTATCGCCGTTGATCAAGAAGGAATTTACCTTTACAATTCAGTAAATGACATATTCCGATACGTGCATTTCAATAATATTAAGTTTATCAGACGCGGTCGCACCTGGGAGAAAAAAGTTGTACGGGATGCCATTTTGGGGGCGGCTATTGGTACAGTTATTGGTGGACTCGCGAGCGTGTTTGAACCTGATTATTTCCTTGTTTTTGTGATAGTGGGTTCGAGCACTGGAGGGATAATGGTTCCAATTTTTTCTTTTATTCCAGAAGCCATTGTGCATGCTATTCAGAATGCCAATCCTCAAATTAAATCCAAAATTGAGTATAACAAGGTTCAGATGGGGTATTACGTGCAGATGGTAAATCAAGACCGGATGCGCTATGGAAATCTGATATTGTATTCAGATTTTCCGAGAATTAGTGAAATGAAGCCTAGCCCCTCGCCGGTTTTAGCGAATACAAATGTATCTCGAAGAAAAGATACGTTATTGGTAAATTTGCAAGATTCAGTTGTTGTGAGTCCCGAGCCCGTTAGGGACGGGGTTGGTTTTGTTCAAAAAGAGATAAAAACTTCCCCCGAGAAGGAATTAAATAAGGCGCAATCTAAACTTCAGACCAAAGGAGGGAATCAGCGTACCGTAGCCTTTAAGGAGGGGAAGTTTATTTCAGCTGCTTGGATGTATGAAGGGTACAATACAAAAGCAGTTGATTTTAAGCGGATGTTACGCATGTTTCCTGATTTGCGCTTTAGTCGTTTGACGGAGACGGAATCGCAAGTTTTCAGGAATAAGGACGAAGTGCGATACGCGGCAATGAGTATTTGCACTCAGATAGGATATGATTTTACAAAAGTGGTGGTGTTTTCTGAGAGTCAGGAATTAGATTTAACTCAGTCGCTTCCGTTTTATAATGTTCAAATAGTCCAGGAAGGAACTGTAATTAACAGCAGGGCTTTAACCCAAACGGATGAATTTAACTTGCGGTTTTTATATGATTTGATGCTTGGGATGGAGGAATGAAATCCATCGCTGCGCGCTGGCTTATTTTATGCCCCGGCCTCACTTGTCCTGTTGGACGGACTCTTCCTAGGGAATAAAAAAAGTCCCCAACGATAGTTGAGGACTTTTGCTTTTGTTCGTGCACGCGTAGGGATTCGAACCCCAAACCTTCTGATCCGTAGTCAGCTGCTCTTTATTTTTCATAATCTCTTGATTCTCAGATGATCTTTAAAAAAGGGACATTGCACGGATTTTTCCCACTAGTGGAACCTTTTTGGAAGGTATAAAATCCTGTTTTATTATCCTACTACAGATCTTTTTTCTGTTTCTAAAGAAACACTTGTGCAAAAAGCATTGAATTGCAATGAAGTGTCCCACTTACTTGGTGGGAAAAGTAAAGATAAAAATCAACATCAAAATTCACAAATATTATAGTGATAAATAGAATGTTGTGGTCAAGTGATGATGTGTGAAATTAGTATTAAATACACTTATAAGGTGTAAAGCTGGTTGCGGCTTTTGATTCGCCCTAACTCTATGTAGTCATAGTTAAAATCAATGTGCTCTTGCGGTGTGATTGTTTGGTCTTATCGTAAATTCAACAAAATTTTGATCATATGACTGAAAGCAAATGCCCATTCCATGGTTCGTCGACTAAGATGGACCGCAAGGGCATCGGAGACGACCTCTTCGACGCCGCGGCGGCGGGCATCTTCGGCATTGCCGCGCGGGGATTGGTGCCGGGGACGATTATTCTTACCAGCACCAGGCCACAGATGCGGATTGGG
>JALRKL010000124.1 GCA_023268875.1 Bacteroidia bacterium | reverse complement strand
CGAGTTCGCTATTTAGGGGCTCGGTTTTTGAGCGATGAAAGGGCATGGATTTTTTTACCGACACAAATAGAATGGGAATACTCCTTAGATGGGATTTCCTATAAACCGTTTAACGCATTTGAGTATGATTCCAATCTACGTCGTGAAGCAGTAGGTGTATATCCCTTGGTTACAGGACATAAAAGAAAATCAAAAGGCGTTAAGGCGCGTTACATTAGAGTTAAGGCAAAAAATTTCGGCAAGCTTCCCAAAGGACATCCGGGATATGATTTTAACGGCGATGCATTTATCTTCATAGATGAGGTTTTGATAAATCCGGAGGTTTCGATTTTATTAACCGAGTAGATTTGTCACGAGCCGTTATTGTAGCGAAAAAGGGTATGATAATTAGGTAGCCGATAAATCGGTGACGGGAGCATTGTACCTGATGGAAGCCACGCGGTTGTGTATCCAATAGAATGCAAGAAAATGCAGGAGAACGACAAATTCTAAGCCAATTATATACCAGGGCCATTCGCCAATAATCATGGGATTATTGGCATTGGGTTTTTGGGCTATATACATGTAATTTGAGTCGAGGAGATAGTTGATAACTCCAATAACGGGGAGGACTAGCTGGGTATATCCAAATACTTTAAGCCACGATTTCGGTCTAGGTTTGAATCCCAAACGTAAACTACCATAAAGCGCAGCAATTATAATTCCACCATGTGAAATACTGAATTCTATGATATGGTATAATGATTCGCCATTGGTTAATTCTGGTGTAATGAATGCATGTATGGCACCTGCGCTCCAAAATATGAGGAATTCGTAAACCCATTGGTTACGATAGATTAAAAATATTATTGCGAGGAATGTAGATAGGGAGCATAAATGTAAGGGTAAATAAGTATCGACACGCCATATGCCGTTATAAAGTGCTTCTATTTGTTCGCCGATGAAATTAAGTCCTATGAGAGCGGCCAATATGTAAGCAATTGTATTTTTTCTATTTTCAGAAGTCTTGTAACTAAAATAGAAGGTAATGAGAGTCGTAATTACAAGCCCAAGGTTCATCCAAATCCAGGTAGGGTGTCCTATGGGGATAGTGAAATGTAATGCGTTACGGTCCATCTTTGCAAGATATAGATTTTTGCGATATTATCGTTATTTCGGTGGACGATAGATTTTTTATTGAATTGGAAGGATTTCACAAAAAACCATTTGCGTAAGATTATATTTTGTGTATTTTTGCACTCCCTAATTGAAACAAGCTTCAAGGAGTTTTTCATTTAGGAACAGGGTATCGTAGCTCAGTCGGTAGAGCAAAGGACTGAAAATCCTTGTGTCGGCGGTTCGATTCCGTCCGATACCACCAGAAGAATGTTTATCCACATTCATCCATGTTTAAGGCCGTCTAAAAGACGGCCTTAACTGTTTGTAAATGATGCTATTGCTTGTTCTGTACAGGCGTAATTGATTTTCCTAGTTTGATCCGTTAATTACTGCTTATGTAAAGTAACTTACAATATAATACTCCCCAATTGTTGGACCAAAAGCTTAGTCATGCTAAGTTAATATTTTGCGCGGTATTATGCAGCATTTTGGTTTAATCGATTTAATTTGCTCGATGGCATCAAGTAATCTATGGGGTTCAATAATTAATACCCCTTCAGGGACATAATTAATTTCTTTTAATTCGCATTCTCCATAAAATACAATGATTGTAAATATAGGTGTGTTTTTGAATTGATTCAGTCCCTGTTTTTATAGATTGAATATGTCCACTTACCTGTTTTATTGAATTGTAGAATTTATATTTCTTTTTATCATGCGCCATCACTTTTGTCCAATTTTTGTGGCCTCCATTGCTATAAATTCATCCATTGTAATTTTTTACTTCAATGCCTATTATACCTTCAGTAGTTGCTACCATTAAATCAACCTGTGAAAACTCACAATTGGTTTTTTTATTAGTAAATCATGGGAAATAGTTTGCAGATGTCTACCACTTTTTAAAAGGGAGAGAATTAGATTTGGTTCAGATTTTGTTCCTCTATTTATTTTGGTAACCGATTCGATAAGTTTTCTATCCTGCTTAGCTTGATTGAATACTGTTACCACAACTAAATTCAATATGACAGTTATTATGTTGAGTGCAATGGACGTTGAAATATTTGATGCTACTTCCTGCAATATTCATTGTATGCTTGAGTTACATTTCCACCATATTGAAAATCATATGATTTTGGATTTATTTGGTAAAGCTGTGAAATTACAATGCATGCTTTATTATATTCCTTTCTATTTACATACATAAAGGCTAGATTCCAGTATGCTTCTTCACAACGAGGGTTTAATTTTATTGATATTAAGTAGTCCTTTTCTGCTTCTATATATTGATATATCCATTGTTCGCTTATTGCCTTTTCAAGATAAAGGCGAAATAATTTTTCTTGTTCTTCCTCAGGAGGTAAAAATTTAATAGCTCTAGAAAAATAAACGATCGCTTCGGCATATTTCTTTGTATGAGTAAAATATTTGCCCATAATGTAGTTTGAGAAAGATTCTTCAGGCGCTAATTGATATGCCTTGAGTGCAAATTCCCTACTCTTAGTTGTTTCATCAATATAACTAGCACACAATGACGCTTGGCATAGGCAATAATAGTTCGATGTATCTAGTTTGTAACTTGTTTCAAATGAGATAAGTGCAACTTTTAACCATGCTGCTGCTGCTTTTGGTTCGTTAGATATGCGGTTTTTCCAAATTTGATTTAAACAATTTGCATGTCTAAACCAGGCAAAAGCATCTGTTATGTTAACATTTAATAAGTATTTTATATATAAATCGCTAGCTAGTTGGAATTGAGCATCATTATATGCTTTATGCGCTTGTGATAATAAACTAGTTCCGATTATCTCATTGTTCAGCTCATTTAAGGTGATGGTTTCATTTTTATTCAAAAGTTGAATTACCGCAGAGGATGGAACAATTTCATTTAGGTTGGCACTAAACGATTCGATTTTTTTTGCAAATGTTCCAGTTGTTATGCCAACAAGTTTACCCTTGTAGTCGAATAAACCTCCTCCAGAGCTACCATAAGTTATCGGTGCTGTTGTCTGAAGTCTAGGCATACCATTTCGTTGCCGATTAGCCGAAATAATTCCAGTAGAAAGTGTTGAACTACCGTCATCATATGCTGAATTTGGGTAGCCAATTGCAAAAACTGATTCTCCTTTATTTATACTACCTATTCTAATACTAGCTGAAGCAGCTGATTGATGAGGATTCTTTAATAGGATCAGGTCATTATTTACGGAATATGCTTTTACAACATTTGTTTTTGACAGCTTACCATTATATAAAATAACCTCAACATTTGAACTCCCTTCAATAACATGTAAGTTGGTGATAATGGATTTGCCATTATCAACTATAACGCCACTACCTTGAGAATTTCTTTCTCCATTGGCACCAATTGAATAAATTTTACAAACCTGTTTGTCTACAACTTTAGCTATTTCAGATAGTTGGGCAATAGAGTTACTAGCAATTGTAAAAAAGATTAAACACAACAACAGTTTGATTTTCATTCAGCCAAATTAATAAAAATTGGATTTTTCTCCACAAAGTATTTGCTTAATTGAACTTGGCAATTGCCGTTTTGGGTGCAAAACCTGCCAAGTATTCGGCATTAAATATCAATGAATTAACTCAAATATTCGATTCCGTCCGATACCACAAAAGCCTCGCATTCGCGGGGCTTTTTTTGATTTGAAAAATATCGATAATTCTCAGCTTATCTAAATACTATTGATTGTGATGTTGTTTTGAATTAGCAAATATGATTTAGATATTCTTGGCTCTGGCTTCCTTCTTAATATCTAAAATGTGCTCATGGCTGTACCAATCTTATCAACGTTGTCTGTTGCCTTATGAAGTTATTTTTTAAGTCCTATTGATTTTACTTGATAAATGAAAAGCATTACCCAAATTTATTCGTTCAAATCAAAACTATTCACCCGAAATTGTTGTTTTGTCTAGGTGAAAAAACTCGTTTCCATTCAGAATTTACCTATAACCTTAGAAGAAGCATGGGATTTCTTTTCGTCGCCCAAAAACCTAAATGAAATTACTCCCGAGGACATGACGTTTAAAATCACGTCGGAAATACCCGAAAAAATGTATGAGGGTATGTTCATTACCTATAAAATTTCCCCATTTTTGGGTATACAGTTGGATTGGTGCACGGAGATTACCCATATAAAAGATCGTGCTTTTTTTGTTGATGAACAGCGTAAAGGGCCCTATAATATATGGCATCATGAGCACCATTTTGAAGCTATTGAGGGAGGGGTCAAAATGACTGATATTCTCAATTATGATATCGGCAAAGGGCCTTTAGGGCCTATTGCAGGGGCATTGTTTGTTGATGCAAAAGTTAGAAATATTTTCAGTTATAGATATTCCAAGCTAATTGAGCTTTTTGGAAGTTTCTGAACTTAGATACACCACTTACCCTGGTTCCTATCTGAAATCAATACGTATCTTATTATGATGGGTAAATAAAAAAGCCCATTTTTGTGACTGGCTTTCACTGATTTGAAAAAAATCTTCACCATATTGCTGTGGGCCCAAATTGCAGTGGCAACAGCCCAGTATCGCCTCGATGCGTCGCTATTATTTGGTAATATGCGTCCCCACAGTGATTACACAGAAGCCTTGAGGGCACCGGTATATGGTCTGCAATTAGATGCGGATTGGGAACTTCCCAATGAATTAAGAGTCCCGAATCCATTAGAGGAACGCAGATATTTAACACGATACCTAGGGGCTTCTTTCTTAGTCATGGACATGGGTTTAGTTGAAACAGGCACTCAAATTGCAGCTGGAATTTCATTGGGATCAGGTCTTCCTTTAAGTAAGAATTTGATGTTGCGATGGCGCTTGGCTCATGGGTTATCGTATCTTTCTAAGAAGTACGATAGCACGACCATACCCATTAACTATGCCATAGGTTCCCATTTAAATTATCTGGCTATTTTAAGTTGCGATATGCGATTTACAGCCAATCGGTTTGGGATTTTAGCAGGTATAAATTTAACACATTGTTCTAACGGGAATTACAGTAAGCCGAATGTAGGTTTAAACGCGATAAACTTTAATGTCGGAATCACCTATAAGCCTTTTAAAACTTCCAATCGAAAACAGTATTACGAAGCTAAAAAACAATATTTTGCATTTCCTTTTGCTCTGGGATTAAAACTAGCCACGAATCAACGCAGTTTAGAATATCCGAGGCGAAGTTATATTTGGATTGCAGATATAAGTTATCGCAATCAGAAAAGTAAATTTTCTTATTGGGATGTGGGTTTGGATGGGTTTGTAGACCCTAATTATCAATGGAAGGATGATGGGAGTTTAACAAGAGCCGGCGAATCTGAAAATTACGAGTTGGCGGTGCGCGGCGGAAAGGTTTTCCTCTATGGGCGTTTAGGTTTGCGACTTGATTTGGGTATGTATATTGTTAAGCCCTATCATAGCGAAAAGCCTTGGTTTTATAACGCGTTTGGATTGGATTATAGATTGGGACACCATTGGATGGCCAGAACCCGCTTAAAAGCACATTTGAATAAGGCGGACTATATGGAATTTGGCTTATGTTATTTATGGAACTAATTAGAAGAAATAGATTAGTCTCAAGAAGTATTAAAAATTTGGGACTTTGTTATTTTGCCTTTTTTACGTTTATAGGAAGTAGTGCCCAGCAATGGTCTCCAAAAGATTCAATTTTGTTGAGTTTAAAAGGGAAGCCGAGTTTTTCAGCGGGTTTGGATAGTCGAAGGTCTTATCTAAGAGGCAAGCCCATTGATATTTTTGGATTAAGGGTAGGTGCGGACTATCAAAAAACAGCTGGTTACATAGGTTTGTATACTACCGCCTTTCAAGATAGAACCGATAATATGTATGAGTACGTGTATTTAAGCGGAATAGGGGAATACCGTTGGTTTAAAAATTACCGATGGTTTCTCACGCAAACGGTACAAATGGGTGTAGGTACCGCAAGTTTGTCATTTAGACAAAGCAACGGCACGTATGATTATCGGGACTTAATGTTGATTCCCATTGAAACCGGAGTAAATGCCACATTTAGGGTATGGCGCTATTTCGGTCTGTCCGCAGGGGTAGGAGCCAGGTTTTCACTAACTCCTAACAGCTATTTTTCGGCTTCTTATTACACTTTTGGTGTTTGCGTATACACCGATGAAATTAGTAAAACGGTTAAACACGTGTTACACGATTAACCTAACGATTTTACAATTTCTTTTTGCTTTCTAAATGCCCTATGAATTCAACAATTTTTTCAGCATCGATTCGATTGGCAACAATTTTCTTGTTTTCATCGAGCAAGAAAATTGTAGGGCTTGCAATTACATAATACGATTGTAAGGCATCGGCGTATTTTTGGTCTAAAACTTCCCCTCTTATAAGATTTGTAAATTCGGAAATCTCAGGGTGCGCAGCCAAATATTCATACCACTCTTTCTTTTTGTTACCAGCCGCTAGTGTAATTACTTTCCAACCTTTTTCTTTATTCTCAGCATACATCTTTGCGATTTTGGGCATGATTTCTTTACAGTGTCCGCAAGTAGGATCCCAGAACATCAAAATGGTATAAGGCGCTTTGATGCTATTGGTATTGATCCAAACAGAATCCTGATTTTTCAACTGTAAATCTGCGGCTTGGGCGCCAATGAGAGAGTAAGACCGGCGATAGGCATTTTCGCACATCTTAGCGGTTGTGGTGCTATCTACCCACCACGTTCTTCCTTGACAATATTGAGATAAAGCCATGTGTACAAACACGCGATCTAGACCCATTATTTTACTGGACTCAAATCGATTGGTTAAGTACCAGATGATATATTTTTCATTTTCAAGGCTGTTTTGAGCTTGTAGCAATAAGTCGTTACAAGCTTCAATGCATGAATCGGCATCGGGAATAATCACATTGTCGAAATAAAAGTCCATTTTAGTTTTTAATACATTCACCGGCATGCGTACCAATGCATCTTCGTTAAAATCGACATTCTCCCAATAGTGTTCTTTAAAATAACGATACCTCCAACTTGAATCTATGATTCCATTCTCGTCGGTTGGGGGTTGTGGAACCTCAACGGGCATTAAAGCCAATAGAAAACGAGAAAGCATTGAACTTGGGTGTTGGGCCACATACAAACTGTCTGCATTCATTTTCTCTTGTAAGAGAGCATCTCTTTTTGGGTTCCAAATAGCTAAGTTTTCTTCCGTACTGTCTTTTTTTATTTCGGCATCAATAGCGAGAATTTGCTCTATGATAGTTGTTTTTTGATTTTGATATCCAACAAACCAGGTATTTTCATCGGAACCTTCTACTTTCATGTTTTTGTAATAGTCGTGCTGAAAAAAGGAAGTATCTGTTTTGATGAGGAAATCTTGATCATCGTCAATGAGGAACTCGAAGAAGTCTGATTTTTCCGGCAAAACAAACAAATACATACCTCTTTGAAGCAGTTTGTTTCCGGTAAATTCGGCTATGCCTTTTTTATCGACCACTGCTGTATCACGGAGGTATTTACCGCCTATATGATGATCGGCTAAAAATACCGTTTGGCCCGGTTCCAAGCCATTAATTTTAAACTTTATATGGTATTCGCCTTCCATGCGACCGTCCCAAGGCTTGTTGTTACGGATTTTTGGATAATTACCCACTTTTGATAATTTATTGTAGGTATGTGGCGTATGATATGGAATAATTCGGTCGCTTTTTGGGAAAGCTTTTGTCTCATTCTGGGTGTTCTGTGCTAACGCAAATGGCAAGAGGACCAATGTACTAAGTATGATTCCGAATTTCTTCATTGTATTCATGTAGATTTGTGTGTTAAAATTAGACAAATTTCGTACCAAATTAGTTTACTGGCATGAAAAATAATTTATTTTACGAACGGGTTTTCGATGTAGTGCGTTTGATACCCCATGGGCGGGTAACCACCTATGGGGCGATTGCCTCGTATTTGGGGGCGAAAAGCAGTTCGCGACTGGTCGGTTGGGCGATGAACGTCAGCCATGGAGTTCAACCTTCGGTTCCTGCACACCGAGTGGTCAACCGAAATGGAATATTGAGTGGGAAGGCCCATTTTTCAAGTCCTAACAGAATGCAAGAACTTTTAGAAAGCGAAGGAATAACGGTGCTAAATGACGCGATTGTGAATTTTAACGAAATTTTTTGGGACCCTTCTTCAATAGATCTTCTTTGAATAAACCCCACCATTGCTTTCTTGGATAAGGGGCATGTACCGTCACTGCAGGAAGGTCTTTCACTACGTGTGGCGTAACTAAGGTGTGCGCGTGCAAGGCGATAGATCGATCTGGCAAATTATTTTTCGCCCCGTATTTTAGATCTCCAATAATCGGACATCCCATTTTGGAAAGTTGTACCCGTATCTGATGGAAGCGACCCGTTTCAAGTGTGATTTGATATAGATATCTACCCGCAATACTTGATAGCAGTTGATAGTGAAGCACAGAATGTTTGGCCGCCCCTCTTGGTTGGTTGTAAGCATGTGCTCGGTGGGTTTCTGAATCTTTACTTAAGTAATGTTCTAACGTTCCAGATTCTTCGGTTAGTGGCTTTGAGGTTAGTGCATGGTATACTTTGATATTTTGCTTTTCCCTAAAAATGTCATTGAGTCGCGTTAACGCTTTAGAGGTTTTAGCAAACAGTACAACGCCACTTACCGGACGGTCTATTCGGTGTACCAAACCGACATAAGCCGCACCCGGTTTGTTGTATTTTACCCGGATGTATTCTTCGGCCATCTCAAGGAAATGTTCATCTCCAGTAGAATCGCCTTGTACGGGAACCCCCGCAGGTTTATTTGCGAATAATAAATGATTATCTTCCCAAAGCACGTCAAACATAGCTGCAAAGGTACGGGCTTTTGTGATTGCTAGTCGTTAATTTTATTTAGGAAGCCCCGTATCTTATCGTATTTTTGTCGCCATTTATGCGCATGCTGTGGTCCAGGTATAGGGTTTTTGTCAAAGATATTTTTCAGCTTTCTTACCCGATAATATTGGGACAACTTGGATTGGTTTTGATGGGAGTGGCAGATACCATTATGGTAGGTCGCCTTGGAAAAGAGGCATTGGCAGGCGTAAATCAAGCAAATAGTTTGTTTTTCATGACCAGTGGCTTAACATTTGGAGTGTTATTCGCCATTAGTACTTTGGTAAGTATAAAAGTGGGCGAGAAAAAAGCCAGTGGTGGGTTTATCATTTACCGAGCCGGATTGATAGTTAGCGTTTTATTATTTGCTTTTCAGTTTGGAATTTTATCCCTCCTAACCGAGCATTTTGAATGGCTTAAACAGTCAGAAGCGGTCAATATAATAGCGCCTCAATATCTTAACATCGTAAATTGGTCAATTTTGCCCATGTTGGTATTTCTTAATGCACGACAATTTACGGATGGTTTAGGTCATACCAAGATCTCTATGGTTTTAACCCTCGCTGGTTTAGTGGTGAATGTAGCATTAAATGCGGTTTTGATTTATGGTTTTTGGATAATACCGGCTATGGGTTATGAAGGCGCCGCTTGGGCTACCTTAATATCGCGTTTTGCGATGATGTTTGCCGCTTTATGGTATGTTAGATTTTCAAAATTCATGAAAACATATGTGCCCCCTCAAATGCCCAAATGGAGTGAGGTTTGGAAAGAAACTCCCGGGGTTTGGAAGATGGGTATTCCAATAGCTTTGCAAACGTTCGCAGAGTGGGCGTGTTTTTCTGTATCGGGTATAATGGTAGGTTGGTATGGAGAAATTCAAGTTGCGGCACATGCGGTGGCGTTAAATGCGGCCTCCGTAACCTATATGGTAGCAAGCGGCATTGGAATGGCGGGGAGCATACTGGTTGGAAATGGCTACGGAGAACAAAGTGTTTCTAAAATTAGGAAGGTAGCACATGCGACGTTCTTTTTAATGGTAATTTTCGAATTGTTTAACGCGCTCATTTTTGTGATATTCAATAGGCAAATTGCCGGTTTATATGGAGTAGAGCCAGAAGTAATGCCATTGATTTTACCATTGTTTTTACTTGCGGCTGTGTTTCAAGTTAGCGATGGAATTCAAGCAGCGGCAATGTCGCTGTTGCGCGGAATTAAAGATGTGTTCTGGGCAAGTATTATATCTATTTTTTCCTATTGGGTAGTTAGTATGCCCCTATCGTATTACCTAGGCGAAATATTGCAAAAAGAAGTTTACGGTGTTTGGACGGGATTTACAGTAGGATTATTGGTGGCTTCGATTCTAGGAGTTTACCGATTTTATCAAAAAAGTAATAAGTTGCTATTTGTATGAAAAAGCATTTGATTTTAGGCATTATTATCGCGGGAATTTTTGGAACGGCGGTGGCGCAAAACGCGCCGTGGTCTAGACGGGTACAAGCGGGTTTAACCCCCTCAACGCAATTTAGACTCCTTTCGAATGTTACACCCATGCCTCGTTCTATTTATACCGAGCAAGTTTTAAAAGACTCGTTTAGAAATTCAGATAAGTTTCAAACAGCAATTAGCGGTTTTGTAGGAGTGGTGTTTCAACGCGAGAGGGATCAAGCATTTTCATTCAGTATCGGATATCAACAGTGGGGCTTTATACGTCGTAAAGAGAACAAAATGTTTGGATATCAACCCCACCCCGATTTGGCGATTTATAGTCATTTAGTTGATGGACCGGTGCAAATAATGGATTATCATTTTACACAACGTTATTTAACTTTGGATTTACAGTATTTAAGACGTTTAGACGGTGTTAAATTACGTATTCCTGATACAGAATTGTATGGTTTTGTTTCGGCAATACCCGGCATTTTGATTCAAGATAAAGTTCGCATTAAAACCCGAGGTTTCTCACTTGATCAAGGTACTAATGTAGATGTTTACGATTACACAGTTGAATTAGATGCGGTAGACAGACCGGTAATTAACAAAGTCGTAAATCCTGCATTTAATCTTTTTGCGGCGATAGGATTGAGAGCGGAATATGCACTCGATGAAAAAATCAAACTTTTAGCCCAACCTCGTTTTGATTTGGCATTGTTGCCTAATTTTAATGGAACGCAACAAGCCAATAGTTTTAGGTTTTCTTTAGATTTAGGTATCGTATACCCGATTCCGTAAATTACATTACTCGAATATATTTCTTGAAACACTTAACAATGCTTATTCTTCATGGATGACAATTTTTCGGCATATACCTCTCGGAAATTAATTGGTTTTCTTTTGAATAATTACATAAATAGTTAAATGAATACACTTCTAGACGAACGGATATATTCCTATATAAATGATTACATATTTTGACAAAAGATTAGACCTTAAATAAAACAAGAAAGGCTGCCATTGGCAGCCTTTCTTGTTTTATGATAATTCTATTATTTGCCGTTTAGTTTCGCGCGGTAGTACTCGCGATTTAGATTGGCGATTACTGAAAGTGGAATTTGCTTTGGGCATTCAGCGGCACAGGCACCTGTATTGGTGCACGCTCCGAAGCCTTCCGCATCCATTTGGTCGACCATCGCAACCACACGCGATTCTCTCTCAGATTGTCCTTGAGGGAGCATTGATAATTGTGTAACTTTAGCTCCAACGAATAACATTGCTGAAGCATTTTTACAAGCGCTCACACAAGCACCACAACCAATACATGTAGCCGCTTCAAATGCGGTATCGGCTACTTCCTTGGGAATTAAAATAGAGTTAGCATCTACGGCATTACCGGTATTTACAGATACATAACCACCTGAAGCTATTATTCTATCAAATGCACTTCTGTTTACGCTCAAATCTTTAATTACAGGAAATGCGTTAGCTCTCCATGGCTCTACTACTACCGTATCTCCATCTTGGAAGCTACGCATGTGCAGTTGGCAGGTAGTAACACCTCCTTTTGGGCCGTGAGGACGTCCATTAATTACCATTGAGCACATTCCGCAAATACCTTCGCGACAATCGTGATCAAAAGCAATGGGATCTTTTCCGTCTTCAATGAGTTGTTCGTTTAATACATCGAACATTTCAAGAAAACTCATATCGGGACTGGCTTGAACTTTATGTTCTTCAAAATGGCCCTGCGTATTTTCATTTTGCTGGCGCCATACTTTCAAGTTTATATTCATTGTGTTTCCCATATCGATTATTTGTAACTGCGTTGTTGGATTTTAATGTTTTCGTAGTTTAAATCTTCGCGGTGAAGTTCGTAATTGTTGTCGCCTTTATTTTCCCAAGCAAATACACTTAGGAATTTTTCATCGTCTCTTAGGGCTTCTCCTTCTTCAGTTTGATGCTCTTCACGGAAGTGACCGCCGCAACTTTCTTCGCGAGCTAATGCATCTAAACACATCAATTCACCCAATTCTAAGAAATCTGCCACTCGGCCTGCTTTGTCAAGTTCGGGGTTAAATCCGCTGTCAGAACCAGGTACGCGAACGTTTTTGTAAAAATCTTCACGAAGGGCTCTGATTTGTTCGATGGCTTCCTTCAAACCTTTTTCGTTACGAGCCATACCACACTTATCCCACATAATTAATCCTAATTCACGGTGATAACTTTCTACTGTACGCGTACCTTTAATATTAAGGAATCCGCTAATACGTTCGCTCGCTCTTTTTTCAGCTTCTTCAAAAGCCTCATGATCGGTTGGTATAGGTTTCGTGTGAATTTCTTTACTCAAGTAGTTACCGATGGTGTAAGGAATTACAAAATACCCATCAGCCAATCCTTGCATTAATGCAGATGCTCCCAATCGGTTAGCGCCGTGATCGGAGAAATTAGCTTCCCCTAAAGCATATAAACCAGGAACACTTGTTTGTAGTTCGTAATCTACCCAAAGACCACCCATGGTGTAGTGAACGGCAGGATAAATACGCATCGGAACCTCGTAAGGGTCTTCGGCGGTTATCTGCTTGTACATGTCAAACAAGTTGCCGTATTTCTCTTTTATTAATTCTTTACCCAATCGCAGCAATGTAGCATCATCAGGATTTGTTATACCCTGTTTGGTAGCTTCCGCACGACCGTATTTGTTCATCATATTGTATTTGAAATCCAAATACACGGCCATTTTACTTGGCCCTACTCCGTAGCCTGCATCGCAACGCTCTTTAGCGGCACGGCTGGCAATATCTCGAGGAACTAAGTTTCCGAAAGCGGGATAGCGACGCTCTAAATAATAATCGCGTTCGTCTTCTGGAATCTCATTTGGATGACGGGTGTCTCCCTGCTTTTTAGGAACCCAAATTCTACCATCGTTTCTGAGAGATTCACTCATCAAGGTTAACTTAGATTGGTAGTGGCCGGAAACGGGAATACAAGTAGGGTGAATTTGAGTGAAACAAGGATTGCCGAACAAGGCGCCGGCCTTGTGTGCTTTCCAAGCGGCCGTAACATTACTGCCCATCGCGTTTGTGCTTAAGTAGAAAACGTTACCATATCCACCGGTACACAAAAGCACGGCATGCCCAAAATATCTTTCTAGCTTTCCAGAAACCAAATTACGGGCGATAATACCTCTTGCTTTTCCATCAATCTTCACTACCTCAACCATCTCATGACGGGCATACATTTTCACGTTGCCCAAACCTACTTGGCGCTCTAGTGCGGAATAGGCACCTAATAACAATTGCTGACCCGTTTGACCAGCGGCGTAAAAGGTTCGTTGAACTTGGGTTCCTCCAAAAGAGCGGTTGCTCAATGTTCCTCCGTATTCGCGAGCAAATGGTACGCCTTGCGCTACACATTGATCTATGATGTTGGTAGATACTTCCGCCAAACGATGCACATTCGCCTCGCGTGAGCGGTAATCTCCACCTTTTATGGTGTCATAAAATAAACGATGCACGCTATCGCCGTCATTTTGGTAATTCTTGGCAGCGTTTATTCCTCCTTGAGCTGCAATGGAGTGCGCTCTGCGCGGAGAATCTTGAAAACAGAACGCAGAAACCTGATAACCCATTTCGGCTAATGTGGCTGCAGCACTAGCTCCAGCCAAACCGGTTCCAACTACAATGATATTTAAGTTACGCTTGTTAGCAGGATTAACCAATGGAACCGAACTTTTGTATTTAGTCCATTTTTGTTCTAATGGTCCTTCTGGAATTTTAGCATCTAATTTCATACGTTTATTTGATTAGGCCGAGGTGCATTACCACGGGGATGAGTGCAAATGTTAATGGAACAATAATGGAGAATGCAACACCAATGCTATTGATGATTGGGGTGTAGGATTTATGACTGATTCCTAAAGTTTGGAATGCGCTTCCGAAACCGTGCAACAAGTGATATCCCAAACCAATACAACCCAACACATATACGATAACCGCAACCGGGTTCTGGAATACGTTTATCATTTCGATGTACAAGTTTTCTAGGTGGGCACCTGAGGCATATTCGAGATGACCTAATTCATGAGGCAAGCCAAATCGACTTACCACCCAAAAGTGTTTGAGGTGCATTACCAAGAATATTAAAATAATAGAACCAAGTAGTCCCATACTTCTTGAATACCATTTGCTGTTTGCGTTTCCCGCATTCGCTCCATATTTAGCTTTCCGACGTTTTTGATTGTCGAAGGTCAACCAGATTCCTTGAACGATATGCCAAAGTAGGCCTACAAAGAGACCAATTTCGGCAGCACGGATGAACCAATTGTGCCCCATGAATTCTGCGGCAACGTTAAAAGTTTCTCCACCGTCATTGAAAAAGACCGTGGCATTGATGGCGCAGTGAACCACAAGAAAGGCAATTAATGAAATGCCTGTAACTGCCATAATGAGTTTTCGTCCGAGACTCGAAGAAAACACAAACGATAATACTCCCATATTCAGTTTTGTATCGATTATTTGAATTTGGGCAAATTTACAAAAAGGTAGTCACAAAAGGCAGTATCTCTTGGTGTAATTCTTATTTAGAATGACTTTACTTAGTGACCAATACATTGCTTTTTCCGATGAGAAGGTTATTTGTCTAACTTTTGGGCTTTGTCGAATAACCTGTATTTGGAATTAGTCGACTGATAAACAATTTAATAGGGTTGATTTGTTTGCGTAACAGGCTTATTCAATTGTTTTGCAATATTTGCAAAAACGGTGAACATTTTTTTTCGCATTAAACGTAAATTCATGGCTAAATCAATCGATTGTAGCCCTTAATAAGGTTGAATTGATGGCTAAAGAGGAGTGGGAGGCATTTGTTGCATGCGCTGCACGTACTTGCCCAAAATGTCAAATTCTAGGTTCACTTTGGATCCCTGTTTAAGTTTGCCGAGATTCGTTTTATTCCAAGTATGCGGAATGATGGCAACGCTAAAAGCATCAGGAAATGAATCAACCACAGTTAGGCTTACGCCGTTGATGGTTATACTCCCTTTGGGAACCGTAATGCCGCTCCCAGTTGGATAACTAATAAATAACATGTGAGAGCCATCGAGGTCGTGTATTTCGTCTACATTTCCAACTGCATCTACGTGACCTTGAACGATGTGTCCATCGAATCTGCCATTAGCAGGCATGCATCTCTCAAGATTGACTTTATACCCTTTATCCCACGTCCAAATATGGGTACGCTCTAAGGTTTCTTTGATTGCGGTGACCCGATATTCATTATTCGATTTGTCTACGGCAACGATTGTTAAACAAATACCATCATGGGCAAGGCTCTGGTCTACATATAGTTCCTGTGCCATAGGATGTTGGAAGGTATAATGAATATTTGTACCCTCTGTTTCGTGGCGGACCAATGTGGCGGTATCTTCAACAATTCCTGTAAACATATGACACGATTATACAACATTATTGTGACAAAAAGGTTCATCTCGTTTGGAATTGTATGACATCTTGACACAAAAAGTCCGATTTTTGCACTTGGCAAAGAGTTTGAAGAATAAAGGCATACAACAATGTTTAACATGAATAAGAAGGCCAAGAATAAAGTTAAAGACGAGAATTTGGAAAATTCCATAGAAAATCAAGAACAACATCAAGAGGGTCACATTGAAAATGAGTCTGCTGAAATAGAGGTGGAATCAAATAATGAAGAGAACGAAGAGCAAGTGGACCCTGTTCAAGCGGAACGCGAGAAATACCTACGACTTTACAGCGAATTCGAAAATTTCCGTCGCCGAACTACAAAAGAACGATTGGAATGGATGCAAAATGCGTCTAAAGATTTGATGGTAGAATTGTTGCCTGTAGTAGATGATATGGAGCGTGCTTTAAAGTCCATGCAGCAGGCGGGAGAAGGAAAAGCCGCCGAAGGAATGGAATTGATATATAAAAAGCTTTATGGTACTCTAGAAAAGAAAGGATTAAAGCCAATGAATGCCCAAGGAGAAGCATTTGATCCAGAAATACATGAAGCGGTAACCCAGTTTGACGCTCCAACCGAGGATATGAAAGGCAAGGTTATTGACGAGTTGGAGAGAGGATATTTTTTGAACGATAAAGTTATACGATTTGCCAAGGTGGTAGTCGGAAAATAGAAGATGAGCAAAAGAGATTATTACGACGTACTTGGCGTTTCTAAAAACGCTTCAGCCGAGGAATTAAAAAAGGCATACAGAAAGTTGGCAATTAAATACCATCCGGATAAAAATCCAGATGATAAAGATGCCGAGGAAAAGTTCAAGGAGGCTGCGGAAGCTTATGATGTGCTGAGCAATCCCGAAAAGAAAAGTCGCTATGACCAATTCGGACATGCCGGAATGGGCGGTGGCTCAGGTTTCGGTGGTGGAGGATTCAGTATGGATGATATATTCTCGCAATTTGGCGATGTCTTTGGAGATGACAGCATATTTGGCTCTTTTTTTGGAGGGGGCGGTGGGCGCGGTCGTGGTAATCGAAGAACCGTCGGTTCGAATATTAGAATAAAACTGAAGCTTTCACTAGCCGACATGCGTAATGGTGTCGAGAAGAAGGTGAAATACCGTCGGATGGTCGCAGCGCAGGATGTGAAATTCGGCAGTTGCCGCCATTGTGGAGGAAGCGGTGTCGTTAAACAAGTTACCAATACCTTCTTAGGACAAATGGCTACTCAAAGTGCATGTCCTGTGTGTCAAGGACTTGGTAAAGTTATCGAGAGCAAGCCAAAAGATGCCAACGAGCAAGGTTTAATTGCCCAAGAATTTGAAACAAGCATCAAGATACCTGGTGGCGTTGCCGACGGTATGCAATTGAGTGTTCAAGGAAAGGGTAATGAAGGGCCTGCAGGCGGTGCTTCAGGAGATTTAATTGTATTGATTGAAGAAATTCCCCATGAAGAATTAAGGCGCGATAATAATAATGTACTGTACAATTTATGGTTGAGTTTTCCCGAAGCCGCAATGGGCGCGAGCATAGAAGTTCCTACTCTCGATGGTAAGGCCAAAATAAAGGTTGACTCAGGAACACAGGCGGGTAAAGTATTGCGTTTGAAAGGTAAAGGATTTCCGGATTTAAACGGATACGGAACGGGTGATCAATTAGTTGTAATCAACGTTTACGTGCCACAGAAGCTTAGTTCGGAGGAGAAAGATTTGCTGATGAAGTTACAAGAAAGTAAAAATTTCCGCCCCGACGAAGACAATAAATCCTTCTTCGATCGTATGAAAGACTTTTTTTAATTCCCACAAAGGAGAGCCAACGACTTTTTGTTTAATATTGTGGATGCATCGTGCTTTCATTAAGCAATTGTGCTGGTCTGCGGTAGTCATACTTGTAGGTCCAGCAATTGGTCAGAATATAGATTTTGCCCAGTACAAACCAGCGATTTCTCAAGGCGCTGTGCCAGCTTCTTTAAAACGGAGTACTACTTCTACAGTTCAGGAGAATATTCGAAAAATCAAGAGCAACAAAGCGGATAGGAAAACCAAGCGATTAGAGCAGGAACATTCAATTCGCGTCGGTTTTGTTGAAGAAGAGCTATTAACAGGTGGACAAATATTATATGGGGAACCCATGTCTAATTATGTCGAAAAAGTAGGATTGAAGGTACTCGAATCCTACCCTGAATTATCTGAAAAACTTCAATTTTATGTTTTACGTTCTCATGTACCTAATGCTTACACAACCTCTGGAGGTCTGGTATTTGTGAGTATAGGCTTATTGGCGCGAATTGAAAGCGAGGCCCAGCTAGCGGTAGTTTTAGCACATGAAATACAGCACTATGTAAAACGGCATTCTCTTCAAACCTTCAAGGATGTAGCCGATGCTAAGAAGAATTTGGACGGAGAGGCTTTAGAAACCAAACTTGAACAACTGTATCGCTTTTCCAAGGACCAAGAACTCGAGGCGGACGATTTGGGATATGAAATGATATCCAAAACCGAGTACAACCTCGAAGAAGGGATATATGGTTTTGAGGTGCTCAAATACAGTGCTTATCCCTTTTTAGAAACACCGATTGCGATAGATTCGTTTGCGTCAGAATATTATTTTTTTCCCGATGCATTAAGGGAAAAAATTGGTAAGGAGATACAGAAGGCCGATTTAGATAATAAAAAGTCAGATGAAAAAGATTTGATAGACCCCAACCGCACCCATCCACATCTTGATATGCGAATTTTAGCATTGAAAGGTCGTGTGGAAACAATGGATATGTCGGGCAAACAAATCTACATTATTGGCAAACCGGCCTTTGATGAAATGCAGAAAATTGCCCGTCACGAATTGCTTTTATTGTTCATGCGACGTGCAGATCATGGTAGAACCTTATACCTATCGCGCATTTTTGAAATTTTATACGGACCAACGCCATTTGTTTCACGAGTTAAATCAATGTCGATTTATGCGTTATTAAATCATAAGCTTTCGGGCCATGATTTAGATAAGTATGGATGCGAAGTAAGTAGCAATCGCGGTATGTGGAGGCCCTTAACAGCTGGAATAAAATCTTTGGATGCTAAGGAACTTTCTGCATTTTCAATGCGACTGCTTTGGTTAGAATATATTAAGTATCCGACAGATCCCTTTATTCAAAAAATTTGGAATCAGAGTTTGCGCACAATCCAACAAAAAGCGTTGCTTGAGTTAAAGGCTTTTACAGAGTATCAACCACCATCAACCGATACTACCGATTATAGTGCAACTGCGATACAAGAGAAGTTAGATGAAACCCCATCGAACCCATTATTATCAAGACCCAATAGGCGTTCGGGAACTTCCACCCAGAGGGCAAAGCAAACGGGACCTTATTATTTAGCGGCTATGTTTGGTTTGCCGGAGGTTGAGAAATTAAAATTAGAATTTGCAAAAGCGGCGCTAGACTTCACAGAAATTGCCGGTAAGAGAGATTCGCGAGAGCAAGTTGCCATGGCGAAAGAGAAAGAGAAATTGCGATTTCAGCGTAGCAATCCCGATTATAGCGGATTGGTACTAATGCAGCCGAGGCTTACGCAATTTAGCGGTCGTAATTTTAGCGATAACGAACGTAATTATTTTGCTGAAGAGAAATCTAAACTACTGATTACAAATATTTGGAAGGAAGTTGCGCGAGTATCTAAAGACGACTTGCATATTTTAGAAAACAAGGCCAAGTCGGACATGAAAACGGAAGACATAAATCGTTTCACACAGGTAAACGATTGGATTATGGAACGGTTAAATAACGATACCAATGAAATGATATTGTTTTACTCTCAATACGTTTCGGAGGTAATGAAACCTTTCGGCACCACACTGGTAGCTTGGACCGGTTACGATTATGTGCTTTACAAAAGACCCTTAGACATTAATGGATTGATGACTTCTATAATGTTCTTTCCCTATTTGCCGGTATACCTGTATTTTCAATTGCAAACCGATGGGTTTACCAAACAATATACGGTTGTATTTAATACGGAAAGCAGTAAACTGGTATTTAATTATAATAAAGAGCGCAAGGTAAAGTTGCAGAACGACTATATCAAGGCACATGTATATGAAACACTTTACGAAATTCGCCACGCCAAACAATTGAGATAATGAAATTGATGAAAAAAATTGGAACACTATCTTGTGCCGTTTTAGTTGCTTCGTTTGCGCTAGGCCAGAGCAATCCGGGGTTTTTGGGAAATACACAAGTTGTAGAGGTAAGTGCCAATTGGTATATCCCCGGTTTGATGGCACATGGACCTTGGATAAAAAATCATACTTCTATTTCTTATGAGAAATCTCAGAGTAAGAATTTTTCTTGGAAAGGAGGTTTGCGTTTTGGATCTGGAGAAATCGATGCAGCGGAGCATCTAGATGACTTTTATGTGTATCGAGAAAACCAGTTCGGAAGTTATGAATCAACAAACGCCTCTAATGGTTCATTGGGGTATTCTTTAACGGAGTTTTTTATTTCCCCTCGTTGGTATAATTACAGTTCCGGAGCCCTCGCTCCTTTCGGGAATTTCTTTGGTTTGGAATTGGCTTATACCAATGTGGGAATAACCGACAATATAGTTTGGTCGAGTAGAGCTCTTACTTTACCTGCAATTACCAGTGGATTTGGTTCGGTAAGTATGGCCTTTCAATGGGGCCATCGCCGGGTATTGTTCGATAATTTATGTTGGGATTACCAAATGGGTATCGGATTTAATCTCTTTAATACGGGTAATGCGAGTGTAGCCTATTTTGAAGATGGAACCGATAACTCAGATCATGAAGCCGTTGTGCATTCAATGGTATTGCAGCCCCTTTCATGGGGTCGTATATTTCATGGTGGCATAGGCTTGTCTTACATGTTTTAAAAACGGCAATTTATGGAACAAAAAAGGCGGTGGTTTTGCAACTACCGCCTTTTTTATTTCGGGGGAATTTTGTTTACGACTTGTTTAAGGAAACTTAGGGAATTGCTGAAAATCGGGTTTGCGTTTTTCTAAAAATGCATTCTTGCCTTCCTGTGCTTCTTCAGTGAGGTAGTATAATAAGGTAGCGTCTCCGGCTAATTCCATAAGTCCGTGTTGTCCATCCAATTCGGCATTGAATGCGCGTTTGAGCATCCGGATGGCCATAGGGCTTCGTTCCATTATAGTCATACACCAATCTACGGTTTCATCTTCAAGCTGGGCTAATGGAACTACTTTGTTTACCAAACCCATTTTTTCGCATTCTTCAGCCGTATATTGGCGACATAAAAACCAAATTTCTCGGGCTTTTTTCTGGCCCACATGACGGGCCAAATAACTGCTACCGAAACCTCCATCGAAACTTCCTACTTTTGGTCCTGTTTGGCCAAACTTGGCTCCTTCAGCGGCAATGGTTAAATCACACACAACATGTAATACGTGGCCACCGCCTATTGCAAATCCATTGACCATAGCAATTACGGGTTTAGGAAGCGAACGAATTTTTTTATGTAAATCGAGCACGTTCAAACGAGGAACGCCCGAATCGTCAACGTAGCCACCAATGCCTTTTACATTTTGGTCACCACCTGAACAGAATGCTTTGTCGCCAGTTCCTGTTAGTATTACAACGGAGATTTGCGGATTCTCTCGGCAATGATCAAAGGCGTCCAACATATCGTTAATCGTTTGAGGGCGGAACGCGTTGTATACCTCAGGTCTATTGATGGTGATTTTCGCGATACCCTCGAAAAAATCGAAGGCGATATCTGAATACTCTTTAATGGTTGTCCAGTTGCGTTGATTCATATTGACGCAAATTTAAGCAATTCGAATCAACGCAACGGGTATCCATATCGGATAATTTATTCTTTAGCCGATTTGTGTTTTTACCATCCCTGTGGCAATAAATCAATCGTTTTATATGCCTATAAAGACACCAAAGGCATTTCTATATTGCTCGTTTCCGCTTCCAACATTTTTTAGAATCGGCATTAGGCTGGTACGCATGAATACTCCGATTTTTTTATACTGGAAATTTACAAATGGATCTAAAATAATGGGATTAGTATGGAAATCGCTACGAACAGAAACTACTGTTTTGTCTTGGTATTTTACATCGGTTTGAGATTGGAAGCGGTATCCCAAATAAGCTCCGAACTGGAATTTAAATAAGGGTCGACGCTGTTTGTTCTGGTATCCGATTGCGATTGGGAAACTAACGGTTGTAAATGAAAAAGATGATGATGTGGCATTTTCAGTTTGGCCAAATTGATCCATCGAAGTGGATTCCACTGTTTTATGGGCAAAAGAATCATTTCTAGCAATCAAACGCACATTAGCGTCTTCAAAGGTGAAATATTCATCCTCAATTCCAATTCCGAACCACAAACGCCATAACCCTTGACTTAAATTTTTTCCGAAAGAAATTTCAAAATTGCTAATGTTAGAGCTTACGAATTTGGCAGATGGCAAATATCGGCCGTTTACATTGTTGCCGGGCGCCACAGGACTCAACGCATTATTTAAACTTACAAATCCAAAACCAAAGCGGGTTTGAAAATCGTATTTCTTTGATTTTGGCTCTTCATATTGGAATCCTTCGTTGAAGTCAAAACTCTCCTCTGGAACTGCTTCATAAATTTCTTCAGCAGGGGCATCTTCAGATTCCTCCATTATTTCTGGATACGGAGCGATAATATCCTCCTCAATTATGGTGTCTGTTTGAGCCCAAGTGCTCATGCAAAGGCCGATAGCGACCATAAATAATAGGGGTTTTAAGAATGGATGTTTCATAGTTGTAATAACAAATCTAAGGCGTTTTAATCATTAATCGATGACCAACGACATCCCAATTACCATATTTTTTTGTCCTGAAAAACTTGGGTCAATTTTATTTTGGTCTGAATTCCTGGATATAGGGGTAAGGTTGTAGTTGCCGAATAAAGCCCATTCATCCCATTGGAATTTAAAGAACGGTTGTAAGGCAATTTCATTGAGATGAAAGTCGTCGTAATTTTTAGTAACACGGTCATCATAGTATTTTACTTTTGTGTAGGCATTCATTAAGTAGCCTCCTTTCACGCCTAACATCAAGCGCAATTTTGAAGCACCCCACTTGGAGTTTTCGATACTAATGGCTAATGGAATTCCGACATATTCCGAAACGAGTTTTGATTTTTCTGGATTGAGTTCATTTGGATCGTTGGCATCGGCTAAACGATATTCAAAGATGTTTTGATTGGGATCAATGCGGATTGCGCTATTTTCAAATCGATAATTGTAAAAATCGTAAGAAATGCCATACCATAAACGAACGTTTCCTTTGTATAAATTTAACCCCCACATCGCTTCCACGCCGATGTTTAATGATTTGGCGTTATTCAATTCAGGCATTTCATCATAACGCATAACAGTGGTTGAGGGTCCTGAGAAGTTTTGCATTTGTAACAGTCCTAAATTCAAGTTTACAATAGAGGCGGTACCGTGATGCACGTGTGTTTTAGTTGGGACTTCTATTGTTTCCTTTGGAGGCCATTGAACTATGGTGTCACGAGTTACTCGGTTTGGCTCTTTTTTATCTGAACCTTCTTCATTCATGGGTTGTAAGCTAATTTCATTTACAATTTGTTCTTCAAATAGCGAGTTCGAGTGAGATAAGGCTAACGTTACTTTTGCCAGTACCCTAGAGGCGTCTGCAATAGACTTCCGTTGAAGTTGTATTGAAATATCGGTCGTGTCGTTAAGTTCACTGATATTTACTCTGAAATTAAAACTATCATAAAATAGTTCTATTGGGGGGGCATTAAAGGTGAATCTTTGCGATTCGGCCCTCTGACTTACCGTGTTTACCCATTCTTGAAAACGTTTATTGTCTAGTTGCAATAGTAAATTTCGGGTAATTTCAGTGGTGTCGGTAGCAATTTGAATTCGGGTGATTTTCACCTGTGCATTAATGAATTTCGTTCCAGCGAAATTCAAAAAAAGAATACCTAAGAATATGTATGGTTTCATGTAGGAGGGAATTTAGGGGTAATGGAAATTGACATTCATATTTGGAATCCAACTGTTTGGATTGGTTTCAACCGCCAACTTAATGGCTGGGAATTGTCCGTTTTTCGTATGTTGCCAGATTTGTTGCCAACGCGGCGGCTCATTTTTTTGGAAATAGTGGGTGTCGATATACATTTCGATCACGGCAGTAGCTGGAGAGGGGCTATGAGAGGATTCGTTTGCGGTATTTATTACTTTCACACGGGTCCATTCTAAAGTCGCTTCTTTTTTATTTTCCGTAGGAAAGAAACTTGTAAGTGCCGTGTATATAGTTGATTCCTCTTTACTGGGGGGGGGCGCTATTACGGCATTGCCCACCGCTCTAATTCTTGGGGTTGTATCGACAGTAAATTTGGCTGGATTATTTAAAGCAATAAGATTATTCTCTATTGCCTTTTCATTTGGATTACCGTAATGAGAACTAGACAGAACCCTCTTTTTATCCAGAGTCATTGCCGCTAGATTAGGGGCGTCCGGTGAATTTTGAGAACCAAAACTTTCCTGATCGTATGTTGTCACGGGTTGCCGATTTTGAATGGAGGATGACGCTTCTGTTGAAGCTGTTTTAATCCTTTTTAATTCAAATTGTCGGTTACCCAAATACCATGTAAGGGCCATAAACAACGAAGCGGCAATGTACCACTGAATATTATTTTTAAAACCGATGTTTTTTTTGATTTTATGTTTATAAAGCTCGTTTTTATTTGGGTGTTCAATTAAATCGGCTTTGAGATAGCTTAATTTCCAGGTTGAATAAGATTTTTGCCAAACTGAATCTGAAGCGATTAGCTGTTTTACATAAGCCCTTTCATCGAGAGATAAATTTCCCTCGAGAAATTCAAATATTGTCCAATCAATATCCTTGTGTAAGTGTTTCATATTATGTCCTCCACGTTACCTAAGATAGATTGAAGTTTTTTTCGCCCTCTGAAAATTTGAACTTTTACTTGCGACTCGTTTAAAGAAAGAATTTCCCCAATTTCGGCATACGAATACCCCTCGTAATCACGCAGTAAAATGGCGCTTCTTTGAATCTCATTTAATTTAGTTAAGGCTTTGTCAATTAATGCTTTTACTCCAATGAGATGGGGGTTGTAATGTTGCTGAGGTTCCTTGTGTATCATATCGAGTTCACTTTCTTTTTTTTGCTTGCGGATAATGTCAATACAATTTCGGTAAGCCAATGTGAAAAGGTAGCTTTTGGCTTTTTCTGGATGTACTTCTTGTCGGTGTACCCATAACTTTTCGAAACTGTTTTGAACTATTTCTTTCGCCTCTTCAATTACTTTTATATTTTTGAGGGAGAATCGATAGAGAGCATCGGCATGATCATTTACTATTTGCTGATACTCCTCTTGATTCATGTTCTTGATGGTAAAACGGCTATTTACCCGAAAAGTTACACCTCAAAACTAGAAAAAATGGCAACAGCAACAGATAATTGGTTTGAAACCTGGTTTGATACGAACTATTACCACGAATTATATCAACACCGAGATGAAGAAGAGGCACGCGTATTTATTGCCACCATGGTGATGTACTTGGAGCTGCGAGCCGGCGAACGTGTGATGGATTTAGCTTGTGGAAAGGGAAGGCACAGTCGCGAATTACAGAAACACAGTTTAGAAGTGGTGGGAATTGATCTATCGAAAAATAGTATCGAGGAAGCAAAAATATACGAATCTGAAGAGATGGTTTTCGACATCCACGACATGCGGAAGTCGCTCACGAAATTTGGAAAGTTTGACGCGATTTTTAATATTTTCACAAGTTTTGGTTACTTCAATTCTCGAGAAGAAGACGTAAAAAGTTTGAAGAATGTATCAAAAGCCCTTCTGACAGGCGGTCAGTTCGTTCAAGACTATATAAACGCTGAGTCGGTTCTGGCAAATTTGCCCGAGGAAGGAAATAAAGAAATAGGGCACTTGCACTTTCATTGGAAAAAGTATCTTGACAATGGTTATATCGTTAAGGATATAGAAGTTTCAGACGAGGGAGAAATACACCAATTTCAAGAGCGTGTTAAAATATACTCCATAGAAGAGCTTAAACAAATTCACAAAGAAGCGGGTCTGAATGTAGTAGCCGAATTTGGAGCTTATGAGCTCGATCCATTTGATGCTAAAACATCACCTCGTATCATTCTTGTCTCAGAAAAGTAATGCTAGAGGATTTACTCAGGCTTGACGATCGGTTGTTTGTTTTGATAAATCAAACATGGGCGCACGAAAGTCTAGATGAATTAATGAAAATTCTGAGCAGTACATGGGCCTTCGTTCCATTTTATTTGTGGTCGGTTTACAAACTTATAAAACGATACAAAACGAGAGCGTACCTACCTATTCTAATAGCGGTTTTAGCTTTTGGCCTTGCCGATAGCATCAGTTCGAAAATATTTAAACCCACCTTTCAACGTGTTCGACCCGCATTTGAAACGGAATTAACTCCTCGGTTACCCGATGGTTTGCCTGGTGGAAAATTTGGGTTTGTTAGTTCGCATGCCGCTAATGCTTTTGCGGTTTATCCCCTATTGGTATTGATGGTTTTTTACCGAAAAGATTTGCGATTTTTGCAAAACAAAAACCAAAAAATGGCCTTTGCCATAACCCTTTTTGTGGCCTTTTGGATTGCCTATTCTAGGGTGTATCTTGGCCGGCATTATGTGGGAGATGTCTTTTTTGGGGGAATTTTAGGAGCGGCTATAGGGCATCTTTTATGGAAAGCGTACAACAAGTTTGCCTTAGAAAAAGCCTTGCTTACCGACGAATTGACGTAATTTTGTTGCATGTCGTACGAATTCATCTTGGTAAATCCACAAATTGTTCCTTTTGTAGCTACCATTCAACTCAATCGCCCGAAAGAATTAAATGCCCTCAACCTTCAATTAATGGGGGAAATACGTCACGCCTTAGAAACTTTTGATGCAGACGATTCGGTTCGAGCTATAGTAATTCACGGTAATGAACGTGCCTTTGCGGCTGGAGCTGACATAAAACAAATGGCAGGCAGAACGGCCGTTGATATGTTGCAAATTGATCAATTTAGTACTTGGGATAGTATTCGTAGAACTAAAAAACCCATTATTGCTGCGGTTAGTGGTTTTGCTCTAGGAGGGGGTTGCGAATTAACCATGCTCTGCGACATGATAGTAGCAAGTGAAACCGCACAATTCGGTCAGCCAGAGATCAATATAGGCGTCATGCCAGGTGCCGGTGGTACGCAAAGGTTAACGCGCGCAGTAGGGAAGGCACGTGCCATGGAAATGGTGCTTACCGGGAATTTTATTTCCGCGCAAGAGGCCAAAGAAGCGGGACTCATTAATAAGGTGGTTCCCGTTGAGTTGTATTTAGACGAGGCTGTGAAAATGGCCCAAAAAATAGCAGAGAAATCGCCCATTGCGGTGCAGTTGGCCAAGGAGAGCGTATTAAAAGCCTTTGATACAGGACTGCAAGAAGGATTGTACTTCGAAAGAAAGAATTTCTACATGTTGTTTGCCACCGAAGACCAAAAGGAGGGAATGAATGCGTTTATTGAAAAGCGCAAGCCGGAGTTTAAGAACCGGTAATATTTGAATTATGAATTATGAATGGTGATTTGTGAATCATGATATACAAAAAAAAGCTGCCTTGGTTATCAGGCAGCTTTTTTTATGCTTTTAGCATTAAATATAATTCTAAATGGGAACCGATTACCAAGAGGAAGCAAATATTAGGCTTCTGAGGTAATTCATAACTCACCATTCATAATTCAACATTTTATTTTACATCTGCGTAAACACAGTTCGAATAATATGCTTTTGACTCACTTGGATACCACTTCCATACGATAGCTACAATACCCGTATTCGAAGCATTGTACTGCCAGTTTGAAAAAGTCTCACCAAAGGCGGTAATCCAATCGCTGGTTAAACCTTTGTAAGTAACAGTAACGGTTTTTTCTTCTTCCGAATTTGCCGCTGCAGACGAACCGAAAATCGGATTGATTCCGGTATATCCAGTTTGTGGAAGTCCTGCAACTGGAGTCTTTAAGCCTGAAGTTGAAGTACCGGTTATAGCGCTTGTTCTTAATATATTGCGGGTGGCAATAGTATTGAAGGTACTTTGATCTACGGCTTGGCGGGTGTTGCCATTTTTCTCTACTACCAATACCGAAACATAGTATTCTGCCCCTGCTTCAGGAGCAAAAGCCTTTGCTTTGTAGGTAATGTTAATGTTGTTTCCAGAAGAGGTACCTTTCACGGCAATTCCAACCTCGGGTGTGTTAGAAACATAACCGTTTGCCAT
>JALRKL010000122.1 GCA_023268875.1 Bacteroidia bacterium | reverse complement strand
CACTTAATCATACTCAGAACATTCAATTGCGCGCGCCTCTGAATGCCAATAAAACCCGCTTCACCGGTACTTTAGAATTTAACCAACCATCGGATAAAGTTGCGCAATTGTTAAGTGCCGCACTTGAACTAAAAATTGAAGCAGCAACAAAATCCGCTGAATAAAGTTACACCCATTATATGGTTAGGTAAACGTCAGTTTTTCATCCTAACATCCGAATCCTAGAGGCCTGTGTTCAATGGAAACAGGCCTCTTCTTTTTTTTGTCTAAATTTGTTAGAAATGGGATCTACAAAAAACAGTTGGATAGGGGCACTTGCATTTTTATGTGTTTCGCTCTTAAATGCCCAAGCTGCTTTTTTTGAACCCAATATCGGACAGTTAAATATTCCAGAATCTTATCAAGGGGCAAGTCCGTTAGCCATTTTTCATCATGCCCTCGGCCAAGTATATGTTTGTGAAGACCGCCTGCGCATTCGATTGATAAATACCGAAGACAAACCCTTAATTCACCAATCGTTTCACTTTCAACATACCGACACAACATTCACCATTCGAGAGAATATTTTCGATATCATTTTCGAAAATGCGCGTAAACCAACTAAAATAAAATACGAAAACGAGGCGCCCTATTACATTAATTACTATCTGAATGATAATCCACGAGACTGGAGAACAAATATCCGCCCAGTTCAGAGCATTACCCTTCAAAATATTTATGCCAACACCGATTTGCGTATTTATATCCAAAACAACCAAGTAGAATTTGATTGGATTTTAAAACCCAGCGCAAATCCTGAAAATATAAAATTACGCTTTGAAGGACAGGAAAAAATGCGATTATCGCAAAAACATATTCAACTAATAGGTGAGCACGCGCAATTTTCAATGGCTCCTCCTGTTGCCTATAAAGGTCAAAGGCGTAAAAAACTTCCCCCGAAACCCATAAAATGCCATTACGTTAAAACCCATTCCAATAGAATAAAACTCGAATTAGGAGCCTATAACCCACTAGACACCATTGTAATAGACCCCGTTTTAGTATTCAGCACCTACAGCGGATCGACCGCCGATAATTTTGGATTTACAGCTACCTACGACAACCAAGGTTGCCTGTATGCCGGTGGAATCGTTGATGCTTCTAGCCGCAACTACCCCGTAACCCCGGGCGCATTCCAAACCGTTTACGGAGGAAGTTCTAATGCGGCCGAACCCGTTTATCTTCCCTGTGATATTAGTATCAGTAAGTACAGTGCCGATGGTAAAACGCTGCTGTATGCCACCTACTTAGGCGGTAGCAATAATGAATATCCGCATAGTTTGGCTACCGATTTACAGGATAACTTATTGCTCTTGGGAAGTACGGTATCAACCAACTACCCGGTTCACTTAGATTCGGCCTTTCAATTAACGCCTGGCGGAGGTTACGATATTGTCCTTACCAAGTTTAATTCTTCGGGAACTACTCTTTTAGGAAGCACCTATCTCGGTGGAAGCTTTAATGACGGTTTTCAAACCAATAACGGCGGGCGGCGCTCCGAATTACTTTTCAATTATGCCGATAATTACCGCGGTGATATTACAACCGATAGATACGGCAACGTATTCGTCGCGACGTGTACCCAGTCAGAAAACATTAAAACCACTTCTAATGCCTACCAAAAAAATATCGGCGGAAAAACCGATGCATTAGTACTTTCAACAAGTCCTAATTTCTCCAAAATCCGCTGGATGTCATACTACGGCGGACAAAATGACGATGCCGCTTATTCTTGTCGATTAGACGATAGCGGAAATGTTTTTATTGGAGGGGGAACTGCGAGCGATAACTTTCCCATTGAGGGACCTAAACCTTTTTCAAATACCTATAAACAAGCCATTGATGGGTTTATTATGAAAATCGATGGCACTACGGGTAACTATGAAGCAGGAACACTATGGGGAAATTGGGGTATAGCTCCCGAGCCCGTTGCTTACGACCAAATTTACTTTATCGATATAGACCCCGACGGTAAAGTATATTTCACCGGGCAAACAACGGGAGATATAAAAAGAAGTCTTAATTGCTACGGACAAGACCAGTCCGGTCAAATGATAGGACGGTTTAACAATAATTTAGATTCGTTAGAATTTATTACCACATTTGGAAATAGTGGAAGGGGAAATCCCGACTTGAGCCCAACAGCCTTTATGGTTGACGATTGTTATAATATCTATTTTAGTGGCTGGGGCTCTTTTATTGGTGTTGGAAACGAAGGCACGACATTGGATTTAGAAATTACCGCCGATGCCCATCAAAAAACTACGGACGGGAACGACTTTTACCTTTTAGCACTATCAAGGAACGCCGAAAACTTATTATATGCATCTTACTTCGGAGGAAGCGAAAGCGCTGATCATGTCGACGGTGGAACAAGTCGTTTCGATAAGCGAGGAATTGTTTACCAATCGGTATGTGCATCTTGCCCCGACGAACCGCCTGGTTTGAATGATTTCCCAACAACCGCCGATGCCGCATTTGAATCTAATATTTCAATACGTTGCAGTAATGCCAGCTTTAAACTCGATTTCCGATTGGGATATTCCATTGATGCCGAATTTATCACAACTCAGACCAGGTGCTTAAAGGAAGAAAGTCGTTTTCGTCCTCGCAACCGTCATAATGCTGATTATATTTGGGATTTTGGAGATGGCGATACAAGTCATCAATTTTCACCTACACACATATACAAGGATACGGGTACATATAGAGTAAAATTGCGCGTAATCGACACCAATAGTTGCAACGTTTCGGCCGAAAGAATCGAAATCGTTAAAGTAATTTTAGCTCCAAAAGCTTCCCTAACCTACAGCACCCAGCCTTGCGTTGAAGAAACATTAATTAGCGCAGATGGACAGCATTTTGACAGCATCCACTGGGAATTTGGAGATGGTTCGGCCCCCGCATTTAACGAAAATCCGATTGCCCACATTTTCCCAAAAGGCACGTATACAACGACGGCTATTTTTAGCAACTCGCTGACAGGATGTATTGATACCGTGCGTATTTCAATAGACGATACCTCCGATACCCATCCGGATATGACTCTAGCGAATACCTTCACACCCGATAATGATGGTTTCAACGACTGCTTTCGCGTATACGGCTTCTCCGATAATTGTGAAAAAGGAGAAATTCGAATATTCAATCGATGGGGCGCACGCGTTTTTAAATCAGATAAATTGGGCAGTTTCTGTTGGAACGGTCAAGTAGACAACTATGGCCCCTACCTGCCTTCCGGCACCTATTTTTACATGATTGAAATCTTCGAAACGAAAAATCCGAATCTACCCAAAAAAATAAATGGAACGATTCAGTTAATTCGCAAACGCGATTAAGCAATCTTTGCTATCAATCCTTGAAGCACTTTTCCTGGACCTAGCTCGGTGAATTCGGTAGCTCCATCTCGCTTCATATTCATAACGGATTGAGTCCACTTTACCGGAGCCGTGAGTTGGGCAATAAGCTGTGCTTTAATTTCTTCTGAATTTGTTTGTGGTTCGGCTGAAACATTTTGGTAAACCGGACATAACGGTGCAAGAAATTCTGTAGCCTCAATCGCCGCGGCTAATTTTTCCCGTGCCGGCTCCATCAGCGGCGAATGAAACGCCCCTCCAACGGGCAGAATTAATGCCCTGCGCGCACCGGCCGCTTTCATTCCCTCACAGGCTGCTTCAACGGCGCTAAGGGCACCAGAAATCACCAATTGCCCAGGACAATTATAATTGGCAGCTACAACAACCCCTTCCGTTTCTTCACAAACACGCTCTACTACTTCATCTGCTAAGGCTAAAACTGCAGCCATAGTGCCCGGTTGGACTTCACAGGCCGCCTGCATGGCTAATGCCCTTTGGTGTACCAATTTTAATCCATCTTCGAAAGATAGCACACCCGCTGCTACTAATGCACTAAACTCTCCCAAACTATGTCCGGCAACCATATCGGGCTTGAAGCCATCTCCTAACTCTTTTGCTACAACAACGCTGTGTATAAATATGGCGGGTTGGGTAACATCGGTTCGTTTCAAGTCATCAGCGGTACCTCCAAACATTAAGTCCGTGATTCTAAAACCAAGAATATCGTTAGCTTGTTCAAATAAGGCCTTAGCGCTTTCACTCGTATCGTAAAGTTCTTGACCCATTCCAACAAATTGAGATCCCTGTCCGGGAAATACATAGGCGTGTTTACTCATGTGGCAAAAAAACACAATTTTATCGAAACTATATTCCCTTAAAGAAGGATTGTCCAATTTAATGCGTTAAATTTGTTCAAACAAATATACTCGATATGACAACACAATCACAAAGCACTACACAGTGGAATTTAGATCCCACACACTCTGAAGTACAATTCAAGGTAAAACATTTAGTTATTTCAACGGTAACGGGAGCCTTTAATTCATTTTCGGCTACGGCACATACCAACGAAGAGGGTTGGAATAATGCCCAAATTGAATTCACTGCTGATATTAACAGCATCGATACCAACAACGAGCAACGCGACGGACATTTAAAATCGGCGGAATTCTTTGACGCAGAATCTTTCCCACAACTCCAATTCAAATCAACACAATTCACACATAAATCCGACAACCAATACGAACTACAGGGCGATCTTACTATTAAGAATGTAACTAAAAACGTGTCCTTGAATGTAGAATTCGGGGGTGAAATGGTAGATCCTTATGGCAATCATAAAGCCGGTTTTGAAGTGAGCGGCGAAATAAATCGCCACGACTTTGACCTAACTTGGAATGCTGTTACCGAAGCCGGTGGCGTGGTTGTAGGTCCCAACATTAAACTATTAATGAATATTCAATTTGCGAAAGCTTAATCATTAAGCTCAAGCCAACGCAACTCTAATTCATCAATTCGATCGGTGAGTTCTTTCAATTCCTGAGACACCTCCACAATTTTATCGTATTGATCTCCAAGTTTTGAGAGCTCCCCCTCTAGGGAGCTCTTTTTATTTTGTAAATCCGGCAATTCCTTTTCAATACTATCCAGTTCAAATTGTTCCTTAAAACTGCGCTTTTTGCGAATATTTACGGATTCAACTTTTGCATTTTCTTCAACTTGTATGGCCGCTTGATTTTTCTTTTGGGAATTTTCTCGTTTTGCCTCGCTTTGGAGTTCCTCAAATTGGCGATAATCACTGTAATTTCCAGGGAAATCTTGAACATCGCCAAGACCTTTGAAAATAAAACAATGATCGACCAATCGATCCATAAAAAAACGATCGTGGCTCACCACCAATAAACAACCCTTATAAGATTGTAAAAAATCCTCTAATACGGCTAATGTTTCGATATCCAAATCGTTTGTTGGCTCATCGAGAATCAAAAAATTTGGCGCCCCCATGAGGATGGTTAGCAAATACAAACGACGGCGCTCACCCCCACTCAATTTAACCACGAAGTCATGTTGCTTATCGTAACTAAATCCAAATTGCAACAATAAATGAGAAGCCGTTAATTTATTTCCATTCGACAAGGGAATCCAATCGGCTATATCCCGCACCACATCTATTACTTTTTTAGATTCGTCTACTTGAATTCCTTGTTGTGAGTAGTAACCAATTTTCAAGGTTTCACCTCTGACAATTTTACCCGAATCAGGAGTTTCCAAACCCATCATCAAATTCAATAATGTAGACTTCCCCACCCCATTAGGTCCGATGATACCTACTTTTTCACCACGTTTAAAATTATACGTAAACCCTTCCAAAATGGATAAGGAACCGTAAGACTTGGCAACCCTATGGAGTTCCATGATTTTTGTACCCATTCTCTCGGTACGAACATCCATTCGGACCTCTAATTTAGCTCGTTGACTTTTCAACTTTGCTTCTAACTGAGTAAAGGCTTCTGTTCTGCTTTTACTCTTAGTGCCCCTGGCCTTAGGCATTCGACGCACCCATTCTAACTCCTTACGATATAAATTCCTATCTTTATCTAACTCGCTTTGCAATTGCGCCTCTCGCAACGCTTTTGTTTCGATAAAATAGGAAAAGTTTCCTTGATACTGGTGTAAGTCTCCGTTATCTATTTCGATAATTCTATCACATACCCGGTCTAAAAAATATCGATCGTGGGTAATCAATAGCAATGTTAAATCACGCTGAGCTAAAAACTGCTCCAACCATTCAATCATATCTAAATCCAAATGGTTGGTAGGCTCATCTAACAATAAAAAATCCGCCCCCGACAATATTACTTTCGCCAATGCGATTCGCTTTTTCCAGATATAGCTCAGTGGAGTGATGCAAAGTTTGGATTAATTATGAACAAAATTTCTAATCTTGCCTTGATTGTAAATATCTCAGAGGCAGATTTATCAATAGGCCAAATCTCATTATTAAATATGTCTTCGGAGAGTGAATTGATTGCAGCAAAGCATCTGGCATCATTTGATAACATTTATGGCTGGTCTATAGTAATTGTTTTTATTTTACTTCCTATTATCTTAGGTTTGTCCGTTTCAAGATTTATTAATCAAAAGCTAAATGTTCAACCAATCGTTGAAAAAATAATTATTAATATAATTAGATTTAGTTCTGGCGTAGCCATATTGATTACGTTTGGAATTTTCTTTTCACTTATTTTTGAAGCAATTAAATTTTTTCAATATGTCAACTTAGTAGATTTCTTCTTTAATTCTTCTTGGAATCCTAATCGTGCCTGGGTTATTAGTAGTAGCGAAACAGTTGATCCAGAAATTTTAAAAGATGCTTTTGGATGGGTACCGTTGCTTACAGGAACATTTCTTGTAGGATCTGTTGCTATGTTTGTAGCTATACCCTTAGGACTGGCATCAGCTATTTATTTAGCAGAATATGCTTCAAATAAAGTAAGAGATATAGCAAAGCCCGTAATCGAAATTTTGGCTGGAATTCCTACTGTAGTTTATGGTTTTTTTGCAGCGCTAACTTTAGCCCCGATGTTAAAGCATTTTGGAGACTCCATAGGTATCGACGTATCTGCGGAGAGTGCCTTAGCAGCAGGCCTCGCAATGGGTGTGATGATCATACCTTTTGTATCATCGCTTAGCGATGATGTGATCAGATCCGTGCCAAATTCACTTCGAGAAGGATCTTATGCCTTGGGTGCCACAAAATCAGAGACAATAAAAAAAGTAATATTACCTGCTGCGCTACCAGGCATTATGGGGTCCTTTTTACTGGCCATTTCTAGAGCTATTGGAGAGACAATGATTGTAGTGATGGCAGCTAGTTTGCGTGCTAATTTGACATTCAATCCACTAGAACCAGCCACAACTATTACAACACAAATTGTTACGGCTCTCATTGGCGATGTAGAATTTGAAAACCCCAAAACTTTAGTTGCCTTTGCTCTAGGTTTAACCCTATTTGTGATGACATTAATTCTTAACATCATTGCCATTACTATTGTTAGAAAGTATCGAGAAAAATATGACTAATATTAAAAGACGATTAAAAGCTGAAAGACGATTTAAATTTTATGGACAGCTAGGTGTCTTTTTGTCATTGCTTTTTGTAACACTGTTAATGTTAAAAATTTTTACCACAGGTAGTGGAGCATTTTTTAGAACCACTATAGAGTCTGAAGTTTTTTTCGATCCATCTATCATGAAGGTTGATAAAAAATCTTCAGACAAAGAAATTGAAAGAGCATCTTTTGAAGCTTTGGCTGACAGCGTAGTTAATTATAATTTTAAAAATTTGAGCGAAGATGAATTTATTAAAGTAAGAGAAATGTTTACTCGTCGATTTGATTACGAATTAAGAGATTATTTTTTGGATAATAAAGATAGTTTTAACAAAACGGTGAAAATGAATATTACAGCTTCGTCAGACCTTGATCAAATTGTCAAAGGTAACTACCCAAGGAATGTGCCAGAATCTCAAAGAAAAATTAATGACTTTCAGTTATCCATTTTAGACAAATTAAACGAACAAGAACGAATTGGTTCAACTTTTAACTTTTGGTTTTTTACCAATGGAGACTCCAGAGATCCTGAAACGGCTGGTATTTGGGGCGCAATAATGGGCTCCTTTTACGCCTTAATGGTCTGTTTAGCTTTTGCATTTCCTATTGGTCTTTTTGCTTCGGTTTATTTAGAAGAGTATACAAAACCAGGAAAGATAACTGATTTAATTGAAGTGAATATTAATAATCTAGCTGCAGGTCCATCCATCGTTTTTGGCCTACTTGGATTAGGAATGTTAATTGGCGTTTTTAATATGCCCTTTCAAGTTCCTTTAGTTGGAGGACTGACTCTTGGATTTATGACTTTACCTACGATTATTATTGCTTGTCGTTCC
>JALRKL010000034.1 GCA_023268875.1 Bacteroidia bacterium | reverse complement strand
CCTTAGTAGTTTGACAAATTTTGGCATCGAGAAGTGCAGCGATTACAAATCCCTTTGAATAATAAGAATAACTCGTGTTTCTTGAGTTTTCATTCGGACGATACTCACGAATCCATGCATCCATACTCACTTCATGTAAACTTGTATAATCTTTTCCTGGACGGTTTTCTTGTCCGTTTATATAACTAGCAACAACTCGAAGGAAATGTTCCCTATCTACGATTCCAGCTCTCATTAACGCCAATTCATCGTAGTATGAGGTTATTCCCTCTGCAACCCACAGAGATTTGGTGTAATTTTCTTTATGGTAGTCGAAAGGGCCTAAGGCGATTGGACGAATCCGTTTTACATTCCATAAATGGAAATATTCATGCGCGACTAAACTCAGAAAACCGCGATACCTACCTGGATTGCTATAATTGAAACGAGGCATTACCAATACCGTACTATTCAAATGTTCAATTCCACCGCCACCGGCTTGTACATTCTGAACGATAAAAACATATTTGTAGGGCTTAATATCCTTTGGGAATTCTCCGACAATCGATGCCATTGTCTGGCAAATCTTTTGCATGTCATTTTTCAAAACATCCTTTCTGATAGCAGGAATATCCAAATTGCTTGGTCCTACCATGGCAACGTAATGAGGAACTCCAAGAACGTCAAATTCAAAAGTATCGAAATTCCCTAATTGAATAGGAGAGTCCACTAAAATATCGTAATTATCAAAGCTGTATTGCACCCCTCCCTCTATTTTTTTGTCTTGCATAGAGGAGATATACGACTTCCATTCTTTCGGAAGATTAATATCTACAATACCACTTTCTTTTTCCATGCCTTCCACAAACATGAAAATTGAAGCACCGTTTAAAAGGGCTTGCTCGGCATCGATAAAGGTAGTTCTTGCAGAAAATTCAAAACAATAGACCTTGTAGTTCAAAGTGAGGCTGCCTTTTTTATCAGCAGTAACTTTCCATCGATTTTTTTCAAATTTTTCTACTTGAATTGAACGGTCGTTGTTTTTGGCATTTACTTGTTCTACGCTTTTAGAAAACTCTCTAATCAAATAGCTTCCGGGCGTCCAAACAGGCATGCTAAAAATATATTCGCCTGCCGTTTCGATTTCCACATTTAGCGAAACCTCGGCATAATGACTTGAGGGTTTAGGAATATTGAGGGTGTAGTGCATTTTTTGTGCTTGTAGGTAGCTCGAATAAAACAAGAGCGTTAAAAAGCCGAAAAATCGGGAAAACTTCATGATTCAAAATTCCGAAAATATCGGCTCAATTCCAATTATATAAAGATTCAAAACGTTTCAGTGGATAAAATGCAGAGCAAATTTTGTATTTTTGGAATATGTTAATATCGAAAATACTCAAGTGTACAACGTTGTTCTGCCTTATTGTAGGTTTGTCACTTATGCCCGCTTGTGAGAAGGAACCAACGGAAAACACCGATACAACTCAGGTTGATACCAATAAAATCGATACAAATGGCACCCAAGAGTATTTGGAACAAATGTTTGCCGCGTTGGCATTAGATAAAAAAATAAAAGTGATTCTGGCGGTAGATTCCTCAGGTAAAAACATCACGCCTGATTATAACAATCACGATATTTATCTCAGGAAGGAAACCTTTTATGAGGGACCACTTGATATATTCACAAATGGAACGAAATATGTGGGTACATGGAAATCAAACAAGGACTATTCCATCTTAGAATTGAATATTACTGGTTTGCCAGAGTTTACCTTTTACAACACCACTTGGCGTTTTACCCATAAGAGTTTAGATCTTTTAAAAATTGCCCCTGTTAAAAATCCAGGTCAAAAGCAATTACATCTTACAAAAGGGTAAAATTTGTTGCTAGATTCAATTCGATCCACCTTAATTCAATTGAGGTGTTAAATTAGTGATCCTTACATTCCGAATTTTATTCAAATTGGCCTTAAATTTGTATTATGGAAGAAACTTTAATCAATAAAGTTGCTCAAAGTGGTTTGATTACCTTGAATTTAGAACAATACTATCCAGAGGGAGATCGCCTATTTTTAGATATAAAAAGCACCTTATTTATGGGGATGGTCCTAAAAGAGAAGGATTTTCGCGCATGGATTAAGGAGCATGATTGGTCGCAATATGACGATAAACATGTGGCTATCGGATGTTCCGTCGATGCAATTATTCCCACATGGGCCTACATGTTGGTTGGGAGTAAATTAACGGGTATAGCCGCAACCATTCATTTTGGGACTCTAGAAACATTAGAAAATGAACTTTGGTTGCATTCATTGAATACCATTAAATTAAATCAATATCAGGATGCAAAGATGGTAGTAAAGGGATGTTCAGATAAAGAAGTTAGTCCTTATGCCTATGTTTGGATAACCGAAAAGTTGGTCAAAATTGCCCAATCGGTAATGTTTGGGGAGCCGTGTAGCACGGTACCCGTGTATAAAAGAAAAACCAAGGTCGATTAATTAATCGACCTGAGTTATTTTAATCGTATTGGTTCTTTGTTTTTTCAATAGCGGCATACTCGCACTATTTATTACGTAATCACCAGGTTTTACATGGTGGTTTTCCTTTAAAATTTCTATAACATCCTCAAAAGTTTGGTCGGTACTGATGTATTTGTCGTAGTAGAATCCTCTTACACCCCAAACGAGGTTCAAGGTATTAAGTAGGGTAGGATTGTTTGTGAAAATAAAAATGCTGGCCTCAGGTCGGTAACTTGCAACCTTAAAACCGGTATATCCACTTTTCGTCATGGCCACAAGAGCCTTCGCACTTAAGTGGTCGCTCATACGAACAGCCGTAAAACAAACATCATTTTGAGATAAAAACAAAGAAAAATCACAAAAGGATGACATCG
>JALRKL010000032.1 GCA_023268875.1 Bacteroidia bacterium | reverse complement strand
TTACTATCAAACTTAAAATTATTTAGATTATCATAAGCTCTGAGAAACACTTCTTGAGCTACATCTTCAGCATCAACTAAATTTTTAGTGTATTTGAAGCATGTGTTGATTATTCTAATCTGATATTTCTCAACAAGGTATCTAAACACTTCTGTCTCGCCAGATAGACACCTTTTTATGATCTCATAATCCTCTTCGATATTGATTTTAGTAAAGTTGTATGCACTTCCATAATAACCGCTATCTCTAGTGTTATCGGAAAAGGTAAAGCGGTCGTTTTGATAGTGGGCAGTATGCCAGATGTAATGTTGTTTTTTGGAATTATAGAAATAACGCTGCTTAATTTGGTGATGGGTATTGGACAAAAAGGATTCGGCGTTGCCGAGAGTAGGAACGTAAATTCCAAAGCTGCGTATTATAGGGGTTTCAGACTGGTTTTGGGTTGTTCCGTAAAAAAGTGTGTCATGTTGGAATCCTCCATTTTCAAGGCGTCTATTGCGATTCCAAGAAAGGATAATTTGTTGTTCATAACGAGCATTTTGACTAATATAATGACTGCCCAATCCAATATTTCTTGTTAGATTATCTTGAGTAGCACCGGTGAACATATCCTCATTGAGTACCGACCGGTAATTTACAGTTACGTTCCAGGTAGGTGAAAAATTTTGGGTATGCAAGGCCTCTAAACCGGTGTAAGAACCAGCACCTTGAGAATATTGAAATCGGGTATAGGGCTGTCCTACTTCATGGAATTTAAAGTTACTCGGATTTATAAGAAATGCATCAGCTAAGGGCAAACCGAGTGCAAATCCGCCTTTGTAGCGGTTATGGCTTGCAAGAATTTGAGGTGAGCCAGGAGTGCCAAGGTCTAATATGGGTTGAGGACTATTCTGATACGGGGTGTATCGGTGATTCAGTAGTAGTTGGCTGTCGATCGAACGGAGGGTATCAACATGGAACCAGTGCCTATCGGCGCTGATTTGTTTAGGGAAAATACGCGGTTTCACACTCCGCTTTTCTGAAGTATCTCTTTGGGTTGAATCGCTATTATTCAGGGTAGAAGGTATGGACAGGCCAGGCAACCCTCCCAGAGGAACGGTTTGTCCTTGTAAAGTACTCGTTGAGTTTATTAAAAAACCCAAAATCCAAGTGAATAGTACATTATGGAATTTGAAGCGGTGCAACTAATTGCAAAAATGCGCATAAAAAACGACAGCCGAATGGAATTTTTGACGAATTGCGGCTGAAATTGGGGGTTCACATACTACCTTTGGTAAATGGGGTCATGGTTTTTGCGTGTTTCTGTGTTTTTGTGGTCTTCATCTAAATTTTTAGTTGGAACCGGCATGGCTGTGGCATTTCTCTCGCCGATTGAGGGTTTTTTTTGGTGTTTAATTGGAGGTGTAAGCGGTTGTTTTATTTGGATTTTTGGTGGGAATAAACTTTTGTTTCTCTGGGGGAAATATATGAATAAAGGCAAGAAAGGGCGTGTCTTTTCCAAGAAAAATAGATTTTTAGTAAAGCTCAGAACTAAAGGAGGACTTTGGTTGGTGGCTTTATTAACTCCCTTGGTTTTAAGTATACCTGCTGGGTGTTTATTTTCAAATACTTTTGAACCAAATCCCTACAGGGTATTTCGTATTCAATCGGCTTCGGTATTGTTATGGTCGACAGTCATATTTGGTTTTAAAGCCGTAACTCAGTTATTCCAAGGGCTTTATTAGTTATTTGTATTGTCAAAAATTAGCCCTAATTCGAATTAAACGTGCAAAAAGTCGTAATTTTCCAATCCCTATGATTGAATATACGATAAGAAGAGTTGGGATATTTATTGTTGGATTGTTGTTGATGATGTCGTCATGTAAACGCAATCCGGTTGCTTGGGACGTTGATCAGACGGTTCCCTTGTTTCATTCGAGTTTTTCACTAAATGATATTGACACTAAATATTTAAAGTATGGTGTTTCGGATTCTGGATATAATTTGGAATATGAAAGTTTATTGTACTCCTATAGAGTGAATGATTTACAAGTGAGCGATACGGGTATCGATGCATTTTTTAACTTAAGAAATTTAAGATTAAATGATCAAGAAATTAACAATACCGTCACTCTCGGACAAATAAATCCGTTATTTAATGTTTTAAACGGCCAAATGGCGGATATTCCTGCACAGGAACAGTCGGATTTGGATCCTACCGACATAGATGCTTCGGAATTTTTTGAAACGGCCGACTTAGACACGGGTTATTTAGATATTAGTATTACTAATGATTTACCTGTAAATATTAATTTAATAGTATTTGAGTTGCGTAACTCCAGTAATAATACATTAGTAGCGTCAGATTCCTTCCGGAATATTCCCAAAGGAGGGGGCAAAGCAACGAAAACAATTGATTTAGCAGGTAAAACGGTTACAAAAAACTTGAAAGGATCCATAAAGCGTTTGGAAACAGAAGCTAGCGGAGGGCCTGTATTGATAGAAGCGAATAAAGGATTAACGGTAACACTTGGTGTTAGAAATTTAAGGCCCAGTTTCGCGGTAGCGGCATTTCCTACTCAAGATGTAATAAATCAGGATGAGGGTCTGACTCTAGATATGAATGGTGCGGAAATCAAGTACTTTAAAGTTAAGAGCGGTCGTTTGCGTATTAAAGTGATCAGTACCATTCAAGAAGATATGAGTATGGTGCTGTCACTTCCAGGAACAATGAAGGATGGTAAGGCATTTTATCAAGAGTTATCATTACCAGGTCCTGCAGGTGTTGGGGTAGCTACCACCGAGCAGATCTATGATATGAGCGGATATTTACTCGATTTTCGAGGCAAAAATCCCGACGTTACCGATACGGTAAATACGTTTCATCAGATTTTGAGGGTAACCTTAGATAGCAGCGGAAGAAAGCTTGCTGTTGGATTGAACGACAGTATCAGATTGGAATATCGGTTGGAAGGCATGAAACCAGAATATGCCATTGGCTATTTGGGAAATACCGTTCAACGCACAGGTATTGATACTACAGATTTTGATTTGTTTAAAGGCTTAGATGGAGATATGAGTTTCAAAGATGTGGAAATGCGGTTTACTCTTCGAAATAGTATTGGTGCCGAGGGTCGTATTAAATTACATCATCTTAAAGGGTATAACATTTTCAACGGAAAGTCGGAAGTTTTTAATGCCGATGATCTAACTGATAAATATTTAGGATTTGGGAAGCCTGATTTTAAGCGCGATGAATTTGCATCACTTTATTTGACTTTGAACTCCACTAACTCGAATATTAAGTCTTTTTTAGAGGTATTACCCCAAAAGCTTGAATACGATATAGAAACGGAGGTATCACCTGCGGGTAATACCAATAAATACGAAGATTTTATATTTGATAATTCTCGCACGGAAGTGGTCATGGCCTTGGATATACCAATATCGTTTGGGATTGGAGGATTGACACTTAGGGATACCCAGTCGGTAAATTTTGAAGAGCTAGGTGATATGACGAGGGTAAAAAGTGCTACTTTATTTTTAGATATGACGAATTATTTCCCTTTAGATTTTGATTTGGACCTTCAATTGTTTGATAAAAACTTTAATTCTTTGGGATATTTTGATATTTCGCCCAACGGGGGTGTGCCCAGAGGTAATTTTGACGCCAGCGGCCGGGTTGTTAGCCCTTCAGAAACACCATTGCGCATTAAATTACCGCGCGAGAAAGTCGGTGCTTTGGTTAAGACCCAATATTTAGGTATCGTTATGAAGGTAAAAGGCACCGGGCAAATGCAGAAAATTTATGGAAACAGTAAGCTCGATATGAGGGCAAAAGTGCAATTTGAGTATGAGGTGCGCAATGATTAAAAAGGTATTATTAATAGTGTTATATGTCGCGATGTCGGCCTCGCTGTATGCGTCAGATACATGTGAATCCGTTGGTTTTGTTAGCGATACCAGGCCGGAATTACTGCCGTTGCCTAAAATAAAAACCTATAGACCGGTAGCGAGTTTTTGGGCTACATCGGGTTCTAATAGTGTGCCGCTGTCTATGGCTTCAAAGTTTTTAACGGGTGGTTATATTAGTCCTGATGAAATGAAAGACTATGAGTCGAAATTACTCACCCAAAATCGTATGGGCTATCTTCAAGATATGTCTGTTTCGGTATATCCTATACCTGGATTAACCGAACCCAACGATCAACTAGCCTTAAAGCAAATTACAGTGGGAACGATTAGTTTGGGAGGTGTTTCGTTCACGAAAGACGCTTTTGGTATGTTTTTTAGGGGAAATACACCCTATTTAGGACAGCGCAAGGATTTAGGGACCAATAATTTTTTACAGCTTCGTCAACGATACGTGGACTTCGATATTCAGCTTCCATGGAAGGCCAAGGGTTGGAAGTTTTTTTCTAATCTAAAATTGTCGCAAGTTTTAGATTTTAAAAGGGCTGAAACAAGTAATTTGTTTTTAGCAACCGATATAAATGCTGATTCTATTATTCTCGGGGGGAATTTTTACAGCCAACAAACTGGGTATGATTTTTGGGGTACAGGCGTAGGGTTTCAGATAGGTTTTGGCGCCTTTCGATCAATAAATCGTGGATACTTAAGTGTGTCTGTTTCAGATTTGGGGGTGTTATCGGTAAACGGGGTACAGCGACAATCCCGGGGATTTGCCTGGGAAGGGTCTGATATCAAACCAGGCGATGAATTTTCAGTAAAAGATGTGAACATTCAGTCCGTCGGACTTACGGGAACGGATATAAAGGTTAGCAATTGGTTCGGCAGGCAGCGTGATACGGTAGAAGCCCGCTTGAACATAGAGGAAGGAGTACAACGAGGTACGGTTTTGTCGCCCTTTATGGCAACTTTAAATTATAACAAATACTCCTTGGGTTCTAAAATCAACGGATATCGCTTAGGCATTAATTATATCCATATTGTCGGTTTTACGCCGCGTATATCGGCAGAGATAAGATGGCGGCCTTTTGGCAGTGTTAACTTAAATCACGGGGTGTCTTTTGGAGGATTTGATACCTTCGATGTGAACAGTTCCGTAAGTTTTGAAGCAGGAACCTTTAATGGTGAAACCTGCATGTGGTCGGTATATTTTAGGGGAATCGAATCATTATTGGTACCTAGTGAATTTCATGGTGGCGGAATAGGCATTCAGGTGTATTATCCATTTGGAAGCTAAAAGTTGTTTCTCAACAGAGGAGGGCGCATTTATCACTAGTCTACAGCCTTTAGGGCAATCGATTTTGGCTTTAATTACATTTTACCTACCACTAGTTCGTGTAGTTGAAGCGTTCCTTATTTAGTTTGAAGATCCAGATTTCGCCGGTTTGAAATACGGGTTCTCGTTCAATAAGGTCGTGGATGTAATGACTCTGGGGAATGTCAAAATACTTATTAATGATTATGTAAGGTTGGGCCAAACTTTTTTCGTCCAATTTACTCTGAATGATGCCCACGCTTAAAATTTCCTCAAAATCGGGGGCTAATCGAATTCCTTGCCGTTCCAAATAGTACAATAATGTGTTCGGACTCGGATCGAATGCAACTATTAATTCTCCCGACCCCATTTCTCGGTTAATGAAAGCCCTGGTTACTTCCATATCTTCGATGTTAGGCAGTACATTTTGACAATAATAATCGCCTTTAGTATAAGTGGCATTAACTTGTTTTTTAGTGTGGCGGGCGTTAACAATAGGAGAAATGAAAAGTCCAACGAGAGTGATAATACCTACTATTCCATTAAATATCATGCGTTGTTCCAAATGTTGTTTGTAAATGTATAACATCGTAAAAAACAAATATGGGATGGCGGCAACAAAGTAGTAATCGTGATATCTGAATTGTCGGTTAAACAAAACAAAAATGGATAAAAAGCCGAAAAACAAGGCAATGGAAATCCATCCAAGTATGTCTAAATTACGGTAATGTCTTTGCAAGGTATATACCCAAACGAGCATGAGCAATATGATAAATTCTCGAGGGTAAACACCATCAATCCAGGTGTTTAGAGCGTAGCGAGAATTTTCTATAAACTCGGCGATACTTTCGGGAGGATTTATTTTTTGTAAGAAATGCAGATTGTAAGAAATATCTGTCAAGTAACGGGCGTATTCATACCAAATAGGTACCACCAAAACAGGAATTATTAAGTGAACAATAAATCGTGTTTTTTGAGGAAATTCAGCGATTTTGAGTCGTTTTTGCATCAAAATGAGCAAGAAAAGCGCAATTATGGGTATTAAATAGGTTATTTTTATTAAAGCGGCTAAGCTGCTGAAAATCGAGAATCCGAGTAGCGATTTACGGGGTTCAATTCCATAATAATATCGAAAAAATTGATACCAAGCCAGGAGGGAAAGCGATAGGGCCGGTACTTCTGGTAGGAAATTATTGCTGTAAAAAATCAGTATAGGAGAAGAAACCCAAAGTATATGAAATAAAATGCGATGGGTTATTTTGGTGATGAAAAAACCGGCAATTTTCCATGCTGCATATTGTCCGGCAAGGAACAAAAGGGCTTCAATCAACCGATAGAAAAAGGGATTGTATTCAAATATATTGTAGAAAAATGCAACGGCGTAGGCAATTATCGGGAATTCCATGCCGGTTATCCCGTTCATGCTTCGATTTTCCATAACCCGTGGTTTTAGGAAATTCATAGATTCATGGGCGTAGTTTAAAGCGATGCTGGCACGATCGGCCTGAGCGCCTTGGTGCATACCAAAAGGACCGTGTTCTATGTACTGATACAAACCGAAGTATGCGAATAAAGCGATGGCGACGCTTAGTAACAACAGCGTTTCCCTTTTTTTATTCATCTAAATTTGTGTTTCTGATGATATAGTGTGGTCTGTTTTTAACATTATCACTTACTCGCCCGAGATATTCCCCTAATATTCCAATACCTATTAACTGAATTCCCCCAAGAAAAAGAATACTGATTTGCATAGAGGTCCAACCGCGTTCGGTATAACCAAAAAACTTTTGATATAGGGAATACAAAATGAGCATGAAGGAGATGCCGGAAACCACGAAGCCCGTAATGGTGGCTACTTTCAAAGGCCACGTGGAAAAGCTACTGATGCCGTCAAGGGCGAAGCGCATCATTTTCTTATAAGTGAACTTGGTTTCGCCATGCATTCGTTCGTCTCGGTCGTATTCAATAAAAGTTTGATTGAAACCTATCCAAGAGATTTGTCCCCGGATATATTTATGTTGTTCGGGCATGGTTACCAAAATATCGCGAATTTTATGATGGATGATACGGAAATCACCGGTATCTACGGGAATTTCAATTTGGGTAATACGCGCTAAAATTCGATAGAACATTTTAGCAGTGAATTTTTTCATGAAATTCTCGCCTTTGCGTTTGCGTCTTTTGGCGTATACAACTTCAAATCCACTTAGCGCTTTCTCATAAAGTTCGGGAATGCATTCTGGTGGGTCTTGTCCATCGCCATCCATAACTACAATATGCGTTCCACTAGCTCGTTCAATCCCGGCAAAGATGGCTAATTGGTGTCCGAAATTTCTGGAAAAGTCGATATACTTTACCCATGAATGTTCTCGAGCTATCAAGAATACCTTGGCTAAGGTTTTGTCCTTACTGCCGTCATTTACAAAAATTATTTCCGTTGTGAGGTTCATTTCCCCCAAGACCGTTTGAATGCGACTGAATAGGGCGTCTACATTATCTTCCTCATTGAAAAGGGGAACTACTACCGATAGTTGGATGTTTTTGTCCGACACACGACAAAGGTATTTAATTTTGGATTAAGTAGATTTGCATAATGAAACGCAGTTTTTTAAACATCAAATCTACTTTTATTTGGGTGGTGCTTGGAACCACTTTGTTTTTAGGCGCTTGCAATGGTACAGCAGCCGATTCTGAAAATGGCGCTTCGGAAGTAGATGCGGCAGAAACTACTACTAGTGAATCTATGACAGAAGAAACCGAACCGGTTGCTTCGATGGGGGAGTATTTTGATAATACAATTGCGGATAGCAAACTAACGGTTGTTGATTTCTACACCACATGGTGCGGTCCTTGTAAGCGTATGGATCCCTTTGTGAAAGAGGTGAAAGCTGAAAATTCAGATATAAATGTACTTCAAGTAGACGCCGAGGCCTACGTTGAAATTTCAGAACGATACAAACTAGAAGGATACCCAACTTTGATTTTCTTTAAGGATGGTCAAGTAGTTGATCGCGCCCTTGGGTACATGGACAAAGAGGGTATTATGCAATACGTTGATCGCTTAAAGTAGTATTACTTTGTGGTTAACTTTTGGAAAAGTTAGCCCTGCGACCTTTTGTTAGAAATTTTGGATATGTAAATTTGGCTTATGCGGTTTTTTCCTTCAGACTACGACGATGACGACTTTGATGAGTCGTTCGATGGCTTCCAAGGAGATGTGGATGCATTAGCGAGCGATTTTGAATCGAAGAAACGCGAACAATTCTCAGCTCGCGAGTTGATAGAGTTGTTCCGATATTATACCAATCCAAGCGGTAAAGGAAATCCTTTTCAATTGGACCACTATGCCAAATCGGTAATTGAATTGGGCATACAAACCTTCCCCTATATTCCGGTTTTTACCTTGCATATGGTGGAATGGTTGATGCACGAGAATAAGTATAAAAAGGCGCATAAATATATAGATCAAGCCCTTAGTTACAATCCCATGGATCCAAGCTTAGTGCTTATGCGTGGGGTTCTACATGGTCATGAAGGGGCTAGAAAGCTGGCTTTTGATTTTGTAAATCAAGCTTTGGAAATGGCTGGAGAGGATGAAGCTTTATACGAGGATTTCTTGGACATGGTATTGCATTTTGAGCAATACGATTTGGCTGAGCCAATTTCGAAAAAAGCTTTGGAGTACGACGCTGAAATTATTCCCGTTTTAGAGAAATATATCAATCGAACCGAGGAAGACCACATAATTAGGATGTTGATTCCTGCCGTTGAAGCACAAATCGATAAGGATCCTTACATGTCGGAAGCTTGGTACTTGTTGGGTTTGGCTTATCACGGATTAGATGATTTCGAAGAGGCTATTAAGGCATTTGATTATGCGGTAACAATCAATGACAATTTTGCCGATGCTTGGATAGGTCTGGTTGAGTCGCGATACGAAAATGAAAACTACGAAACCGTTGTTCGGGACTATGAAGATTTGATGAAGAAATTTCCTCAAAAATCATTGGAAGCCATAGACGGTTTGTACGCTTGGAGTCTGCATGAGGTTGGACTTTCTTCTAAATCGAGAGAAGTGTATAAATCAATTCTAAAGCGGTTTCCTCAAGATGCGGAATGTTGGTATAGTTTGGGATTGACTTATCATCACGAGGAGCAATATCAAGTAGCTCTTCCATATTTAGAAAAGGCCTATCAATTAGATCCGTCTGAATCTGATTATGGTATTGTATTGGCTAGTGCGTACTTCGGTACTTCGCAGACAGAAAAATGGAAGCGTTTATACGAAGATTTAAGTGAGTCGTTCCCGTTCGAACCGGAACTTTGGTTGGATTGGGGTGTGGCTTTACACGAGAGCGGCGAATCTGGAGAGGCACTCGACGTAACAGAAACAGGATTGGAAAATAACCCGCAAAGCATACAATTGCTGTATCGATTGGCGGCGTTATTTTATCTTACGGGAAATAAAGACATGGGTTTGATGGTTTTAGAGAAAGCCTTGGAATTTGATCCTTCTGAATACATGGGCATGTTTACTTTTGCCCCCGAATTGAAAAATTCGGTTAAAATTTTGACCCTTATTGGAAAATTCACACAAGGAAACTAATAGAATGAGCGACGCGTACTTTGGATTAAAAAATCTGCCTGAGCGCAGTATCAAACCCCGTAATAGTGGTTTGAGCATGGTAATGGATAAAGGGCTTTCTATCCGAGAAGTAGAGGATTTTTTAGAGGTAGCGTCTACTTATACCGATATTGTAAAACTGGGATTTGGAACTGGAATATTAACTCCTCGTCTGGATGATAAGCTGAAATTATATAAGGATGCCGGAATTCCCGTTTATTTTGGTGGAACGCTTTTTGAGGCTTTTTTGGTTAGAAATCAAACCGATGATTTCGAGCGATTGTTAGAGAAAACGGGTGTAACCCATATTGAAATAAGCGACGGATCTTTAGAATTGCCACACGACGAAAAATGTGAATTAATATCGAAATTCGCTAAGAATTATACCGTTTTGAGCGAAGTGGGATCAAAAGATGCAGACAAGATCATTCCACCATATGAGTGGATTGAGCAAATGGAAACGGAGTTGGCTGCAGGCGCATGGAAAGTTATCGGAGAGGCTAGAGAATCGGGCACTGTAGGTATCTTTCGCAATTCTGGAGAGGTCCGTTCCGGTTTGATAGCTGAAATTATCCGCAAAATTCCGATTCAAGACGTTATTTGGGAGGCGCCTCAAAAAACCCAGCAAGTTTGGTTTATGCAGTTATATGGTAGCAATGTGAATCTGGGTAACATAGCTCCCCACGAGGTAATTCCTTTGGAAACCCTGAGGTTGGGATTAAGAGGCGATAGCTTTCATTTCTTTTTGAAGTAATTCCTCTTTGGACTCCTTTCGGTCTCTCCCATTTAAAGATAGATTATTCCAAAACGAATTCGAGTCGCGTTGTAATTAGTAGGGCACTACTTTTTATCTGTTTTTTTTTCTTCGCATAATTCCCACAACACGCCACCAGTACTTTTAGGATGTAAAAAGGCAATGCGTTTGTTGTCTGCTCCATCTTTTGGTGTTTCGTGTATGAGTTGAATGTCTTGAGCTTTACGTTCCGATAATTCCTGTTCAATATTTTCGGATTCAAACGCAAGGTGATGAATGCCTTCCCCGCGTTTTTCGATGAACTTGGCAATCGGACTTTCTGGGTTAGTTGCGGCTAGAAGTTCGAACTTAACATCCCCCAAAAGGAAAAAGGAAGTAGTGACACCTTCAGACTCTACTACCTCTCGTTTATAGGGTTTTGTTTGAAGTAAACGGGAAAAAAGCGCTTCTGCTTGTTCGAGGTCTTTTACGGCGATGCCGATATGTTCAAGTTTTTTGGGCATAAATCGTTAATCTGTTGAATTTAGACTACAAATAAACCACAAAGTTGAACCATTGTGCTCAGCTTTTGTTAATTTTGTTGTTTAGAAAATGTCTAAATAACCTAATAACCCAAAACCTACGCAATATGATTCAATTACCTATTTACCTCGACAACAATTCAACCACAAAATGCGATCCACGTGTTTTTGAGGCCATGACTCCTTTCTTTTTGGAAGACTTCGGTAACGCCGCTAGCAAGAGTCACGCTTTTGGTTGGAAGGCGGAAGAGGCTGTAGATTACGCTCGAGAACAGATAGCTAAGGTTATCGGAGCTAATTCCAAGGAAATTATTATTACAAGTGGTGCCACTGAGAGTAACAATCTTGCTCTTAAAGGTGTATATGAAATGTATGCGGCTAAGGGGAATCATTTTATAACTGTTTCTACCGAGCATAAAGCCGTATTAGACGCGTGTAAGCACTTAGAAAAATTGGGTGCTGAGGTATCTTATTTACCGGTAGGTGAAGATGGTTTGGTGACGGTTGAACAAATTAAAGCCGCCATTAAGCCCAACACCGTATTGGTTTCTGTGATGTATGCCAACAATGAGTTAGGCGTTATTCAGCCGATTCGTGAAATCGCGGCCCTATGTAAGGAACACGGTGTTTTGTTTCATACAGACGCTACCCAAGCTGTAGGTAAGATTCCAGTTGATGTAATTGCCGATCAAATAGACCTTTTAAGTTTTACCGCTCATAAAATGTATGGTCCAAAAGGTGTGGGTGCATTGTATGTTAGACGTAAAAATCCCCGTGTTAAGGTAACCGCTCAAATAGATGGCGGCGGACATGAGCGCGGTATGCGTAGCGGCACTTTGAACGTTCCAGGTATTGTTGGTTTTGGTAAAGCATGTGAAATCGCGTTACAAGAAATGGAATCGGAGGGTGCGCGTCTTCGCGTTTTACGCGATAAATTGGAAAATGCTTTGTTGCAATTAGAAGAGTCCTATTTGAATGGACATAAAGAACACCGTTTGCCTCATACTACCAATATTTCATTTAAATATGTAGAGGGTGAAGGATTGATGATGGGAATAAAGGATGTTGCTGTTTCATCTGGTTCTGCTTGCACTTCGGCCTCTTTAGAACCCAGTTATGTATTGAAAAACTTGGGATTGGATGATGAGCTTGCACACAGCAGTATTCGTTTTGGTTTAGGTCGCTTCACAACAGAAGAAGAGATTGATTTTACCATCAAATGTGTTTCTGATGCGGTAAACAAACTGCGAGATATGAGTCCACTTTGGGAAATGTTCAAAGAAGGGATTGATCTTAAATCTATCGAGTGGTCGGAGCATTAAGCTTTCGACAAACGAATTGTAGTTTAGAAACATTTTAAATAACTTTGCTTTCATAATAGTAAAACCCACTTAACAATATAAAAATGGCATATTCAGAAAAAGTAATCGATCACTACACCAACCCAAGAAACATTGGTACCTTAGACAAGAGCAGCTCTCAAGTTGGTACGGGTTTGGTTGGCGCACCCGAGTGCGGGGATGTAATGCGTTTACAAATACAAGTTGGTGAAAATGGTGTAATTGAAGAAGCAAAATTCAAAACCTTTGGTTGTGGATCTGCGATTGCATCTTCTTCATTGGCAACCGAATGGTTAAAAGGAAAAACGGTTGATCAAGCATTGGCAATCGATAACATGGAGATTGTTGAGGAGTTGGCATTGCCTCCAGTGAAAATTCACTGTTCTGTTTTGGCTGAGGATGCTATAAAAGCTGCAATTAACGATTACCGCGTGAAAAATGGCATGGAGCCATTAGAGCTTGAAAAGTCTCACCATTAATTGTTATACATATGTTAGCAGATCCGAACGCCATCAGCATAACCGACAAAGCCCGCAATAAGGTGAACGAACTTATGAAAGATGCGGGTGTGTCTACTACCACACACTTTGTGCGGGTTGGGGTAAAAGGCGGTGGCTGTTCGGGTTTGTCTTATGAACTTGATTTCGACGATGCCTTGCAGACAGGTGATATGGAGTTCGGCGATGAATCGCTAAAAATAGTCTGTGACATGAAAAGCTTCCTGTATTTATGTGGTACGGAGCTTGACTTTTCCGATGGTTTAAACGGAAAGGGATTCAATTTTATTAATCCCAATGCCGCCCGCACATGTGGTTGCGGCGAGAGTTTTGCCATTTAATCCGTGATTATATTTTCTTTAAAAACAGAATTCATAGCCTTAAATCAGTTGCTAAAAGCGATTGGTTGGGCTGAAACGGGCGGTCATGCCCATGAGTTAATCGATTCCGGGGCTGTAACGGTTAACGGCGTAGTTGAAACCCAGCGTCGTAAAAAGGTTCGTTTGGGTATGGTGGTGGCCTGCGAAGGAAACGTGGTTACGATTGTCAATGGTTAGTTGTTAATTGTCAACGCCGAATCTTCGCGGTAAATCTTAAACCACCACGTTTACAATCCGATTTTTAACCACAATTACCTTTTTGGGTGTTTTACCTTCCGTCCACTTTAAAACGATTTCGTTTTCAAGTATTGCCGACTCGATTTCTTTTGGGTCGGCGTCGGTGGCAAATGCAATTTGGGTTCGTGTTTTCCCGTTTATACTAATAGGGTAGGAAAACGAATCTTCCTTTAAATTCGCCTCGTCGTATTTCGGCCAAACTGCTGTGTGAATGCTATCTGAATGTCCAAGGCGCGACCATAGTTCTTCGCTAATATGAGGAGCAAAAGGAGCCATTAGAACAAGTAAGGGCTCTAAAACGGCTTGTTTTTTGCATTTTAGGGAAGTCAGTTCATTAACACATACCATAAATGCAGAAACAGAAGTATTAAAGCTCATCTGAGGGATATCTTCTGATACCTTTTTGATGGTTTTATGAAGGATTTTTAGTTCCTCAGGACTTGGGGCCTCGTTAGTTACAGCCCATTGTTCGCCTTCGTAAAATAAACGCCAAAATTTCCCAAGAAAACGAGAAACGCCTTCTATACCATTGGTGTTCCATGGTTTGGAGTCTTCTAGTGGACCTAAAAACATTTCGTATAAACGCAAGGTATCGGCGCCGTATTGGGCACATACATCATCTGGGTTAACTACATTGCCCCAACGCTTACTCATTTTCTGTCCATCCTCGCCCATTATCATGCCTTGATTTACCAGTTTTTGGAACGGTTCATCCCAGCTGATATAACCTAAATCGTGCAAAAATTTGGTCCAAAAACGGCTGTATAATAAATGTCCGGTTGCATGTTCGCTTCCGCCCACGTATAAATCGACCTGTTTCCAGTATTCTAATGATTTGCTTCCGGCAAAGACATTTTCGTTATTGGGATCGATGTATCGTAAAAAATACCAGCTGCTACCAGCCCATCCGGGCATGGTGTCGGTTTCACGTTTGCCTTTTGGGTGTTGTACCCATTCGCTTAAGGCGGCAAGTGGACTTTCGCCGGTTCCAGTTGGTTTATAGCTTTCTACCTTCGGTAATTCTACGGGAAGTTCATCTAGCAATTGAGGTGTTCCATTGTTGTAAACTATCGGGAACGGCTCGCCCCAATACCGCTGTCTTCCGAAACCGGCTTCACGGAGTTTGTAGTTGACTTTGCGGGTTCCAATGCCGCGGTTTTCAACTTCTTCGATGGCCTTATTGATGGCTTCTTTTACGGTTAGACCATTCAAGAATCCAGAGTTGAAACATATACCGTCTTTACTACTAAGGGCTTCTTTTAGGGGAAGTTCTATAGCGGTATCTTTGGGTTGAATTACTGCTGTTATGGGTAATTCAAATTTGGTCGCAAATTCAAAATCGCGTTCGTCATGAGCCGGCACGGCCATGATGGCGCCGGTTCCATAGCCGGCTAATACATAATCGGAGGTCCATACCGGAATGGCTTCTTGGGTAAACGGATTAATCGCAAATGCTCCGGTGAAAACACCCGTTTTTTGGGTATCGGCCATGCGTTCGATTTCAGATTTATTTTTTGCAATTTCCGCATATTTGGAAACGGCATCGCGTTGTTCGGGACTGCATATATCTAATAGGTAGGAAGTTTCAGGTGCTAATACCATATAGGTTGCCCCAAAAAGGGTATCGGGTCGTGTGGTAAATACACGCACCAATTGGGTATGGTTTTGAATTTGGAAATCGATTTCCGCTCCTTCGCTGCGCCCGATCCAGTTGCGTTGAATTTCTTTTATGGAATCAGTCCAATCAACGCGATTTAATCCCTCTAATAACCGGTCTGCATAGGCGGTAATTCTTAGGCTCCATTGTTTCATTTTTTTACGAACAACGGGGTAACCTCCGCGCTCACTCACCCCATTAACCACTTCTTCATTGGCCAATACGGTTCCTAATTCTGCGCACCAATTCACGGTAGTTTCATCGATGAAGGCAAGACGAAAATGGTTCAATAGGTGTTCTTTGGCTTCCCCCGAGAGAGAATTCCAAGTTTCAGCGGAGAAAATTTCCTTGCAGTTGTGATGTGCATTCAGGTTTTGGTTTCCATGTACTTCGAAGTGGGCGGTTAGTTCTTTTATAGGGCGCGCCTTTTGCTGGCTTTTGTCGTACCAATGTTCAAAAAACAGCCCAAAAATCCACTGCGTCCATTTATAATATTGGGGATCGCAAGTTTTTACTTGGCGATTCCAATCGAATGAGAAACCAATTTTATCGAGCTGTTCGCGGAATCGTTTGATATTGGCCTCGGTAGTTACTGCGGGGTGTTGCCCGGTTTGGATGGCGTATTGTTCGGCGGGGAGGCCGAAAGCATCGTATCCCATTGGATGTAACACATTATAGCCAGAAAGACGTTTGTAGCGGGCTACGATATCAGAGGCAATATATCCTAGTGGGTGACCGACATGAAGTCCGGCACCGGAAGGATACGGAAACATGTCAAGGACGTAATATTTGGGTTTTTCAGAATTATCACTAACGGAGTAAAGGTTGTTTTCAGCCCATTTTTGTTGCCATTTGGCTTCGATTTCTTGGAATTGATATTGGTGCGAATCAGACATTTCGGTTGCAAAAATACGAAGAGGCGTTCTTTTTACCGACCTTTGTGGGTTCATGGCAGAAAGTAATTTTATTGACTATGTAAAAATCTGTTGTCGTAGCGGCAATGGAGGCGCTGGTAGCCGCCATTATTTTAGATCAAAAATGAGTCCCAAAGGAGGCCCTGATGGGGGCGATGGGGGTAAAGGAGGTGATATAATATTAGTTGGTAATGCCCAAATGTGGACCTTATTGCATTTGAAATACCGCAAACATATTTTAGCAGGTCATGGAAATCCCGGTGGTGAGAGTTTTAGTACTGGTAAAAGTGGCGAAAGCATCATTTTGGAGGTTCCATTAGGTACCGTGGCTAAAGATGCCGAAACGGGCGAGGTGATATTTGAGATAACGGAAGATGGAGAAAAGCGGGTATTGGTTCCTGGAGGAAGTGGAGGTTTGGGGAATGCCCATTTTGCGACTCCAACAAATCGAGCCCCGCAATATGCACAACCCGGAATTCCTGGTATAGAACAATGGATTATCTTGGAGTTGAAAGTTTTGGCTGATGTGGGATTGGTAGGTTTCCCTAATGCAGGAAAGAGCACCTTACTTAGTGTTATTTCAGCTGCAAAACCGGAAATTGCCGATTATCCGTTTACCACTTTGGTTCCTAATTTAGGCGTGGTAAGGTATCGCGATTATCGAAGTTTTGTAGTTGCTGACATTCCTGGAATTATTGAAGGAGCCCATGAAGGAAAAGGGCTTGGACATCGATTTTTAAAGCATATTGAACGAAATGCCGTATTGCTCATTTTAATTCCCGCCGACAGCCCGGATCATTTAAAGGAATACAAAACTTTAATGCACGAACTGGAAGCATTTAGTAAGGAATTGGTAATGAAAGATAAGATAATCGCTATTAGCAAGAGCGAAATGCTTGACGAGGAGTTAAAGGAAGCTATACAAGCAGAATTGGAGGATATTGAATTACATTTCTTCAGTTCGGTTACACAGCAAGGGCTCACAGAACTTAAAGACGTGCTTTACCGCGCCATAGAATCGAATTCTTAAATCCTTTTAAATACCTATTTTTGCCTAAATACACGATTTTACGAGATATGAAACATACAGTTGTTGCAATTTTATCATCGGTTTTTACATTAACCGCTTGGTCACAATCTTCACAACCCAATCCAATTCCTTTACCCACTGCCGGTGATGCCAATAGCATCATTTTTTCCGTTGATGGCCGTCAAGAGGTAACCTTAGATGAGTTTGAGCGTCAATTCTTGAAAAATCTAAATTTAAAAGAAAAGTCTATTACGGCTGAGGACGTCGATACTTATTTGAATTTATACATAAGGTTTAAGTTGAAAATACAAGACGCCCTCGACGCGGGAAAAGACAGTGCAGAAGCCTATAAGCGCGAATTGGCCATGTACCGCGAACAGTTGGCTAGAAACTATTTGTACGATCGAAGTGTAACCGATAAGCTTATAAAGGAAGCATACGATCGTTTACAAGAAGAAGTGAACGTTTCTCATATCTTAATCCGTTGCGACAGAAATGCAGAACCTGGAAAGGTTAATTCTATTTTGAAGCGGATGACAGAAATAAAGAAAGCCTTAGAGCGCGATCCATCTGAAAAGAACTTTGCAGATTTAGCCTTAAGTGATTCTGAAGATCCAGGTTCAAAATCTGCCGGCGGTGCTTTGGGGTATTTAACAGCCCTGCAAGTTGTTTATGAATTTGAAAATGCGGCTTACGAAACGCAAGTGGGCGGTATATCGGATGTATTTCGCACCGATTTTGGGTTCCATATTCTTCGCGTAAACGATAAACGCCCAAATTTAGGAGAAGTAAAAGCCCGTCATATTTTAATTAGAACGGGAAATAATGCCGCCCAATCTTCTGAAGAGGCCGAGAAAATGATTCGTGAAATTTATACTAAAGTAAACTCTGGAGAATCGTTTGAGGAAATGGCTAAAAAGCACAGCGAGGATTTTAGCTCGAAATATTCAGGTGGAAATATGAATGCGTTGAGCGTTACCCAATATGTTGGAGATATCGAACGACAAAAATGGGCGGAAAAAGCCTTTGCCTTAAAGCAATCAGGAGATGTAACCGAGCCCTTCCAAACCAATTACGGTTGGCATCTACTTCAATTAGTGGAGAAGAAACCTTTAAAGTCGTTTGATGAAATGAAAGTGACCTTGCGTAATAAGGTTCAGCAAAATCAACGCTCTCAAATAGGTATAGACTCACTTGTAAGTCGAGTTAAACGTGAAGATCGCTTCGTAGAAAGCGCTGCATTACTTGATGCTTTAGTAAAGATTTTAGAAAGAGATTCAAGTTTGATTAAAGGCAAATTTGACCCATTGGGTTTGCCAGAGGAACTTACTATTAGTGAAAATGGCAAAAAGAAATCCTTACAATTATTCGATGCGGCGTTATTTCAAATAGCCAATCAAGCGTTTACCGTAGAACAATTTGCAGGTCGTCTTGCTGCCCAAAAGCGCAAAATTGAAGGTCCTGTAGATGTATATGTTAAAGAAGCTTACCTTGCTTGGGTTAAAGAGGCTTGTGTATCGTATCAAAATGAACATTTAGAAGAAAAATCTCCGGAGTTTAGACATATCTATAAGGAATACCGTGAGGGAATATTGATGTTCAACCGGATGCAAGAAATGGTTTGGGATAAGGCGAATAAGGATTCAGCCGGATTGGCCGCCTATTTCAATGAGCATGTTGGAGAATATCGTTGGGATGACCGATATCATGCGGCTTTCCTTTTCTGTTCCGACAAAAAGATGATGGATCAAGCAGCGAAACAACTGAAGAAAGGTTGGGCCTTAGATTCTATTAGAAAAGTACATACCTCAAAGAGTCAGTTAGACTTTAGTTACCGCTTTGGAAAATATCAACTGAGTGATACCTTCTTATTTCCGCAACACGATCCTTTAAAGATGGTTTTCGCGGATTCTAAATTCAGAAAAAAGAAGAATAAAATTTATAAATTGGGTGCTGTAGGTGCCGATTATGTGGTGGTGCAGATATACGATTTTCTACCTTCCGGACCTAAATCTCTAGAGGAAACCAGAGGTCCAGTGGCCTCTAAATACCAGGAAGTGTTGGAGCAACGTTGGATTGCGGATTTAGAATCTCGCTACTCTGTGAATGTAAATACCGATGCGGTTAAGGCCTTTAAAGCCAAATTAAATGTTAAATAAATCGCAAATAATAAGATTGCAATTTTTTGCAATTATCGCATTTTTCTCTCTTGGGAAGCTTGTAGCGCAACCCGGTTCATCTGGTGTTGCCATGCCTCCTCAATATGCCGACGGTATTTTAGCGGTAGTTGGAGATCAAATAATCTTACACAGCGATTTTGAAACCGAGAAAGTCCAATTGGCGAGGGGGCAGGAATTACCCGATACCCAACAAATGTATTGTTTCGTATTGGAACAATTGGTAATCCGTAAATTGCTTTTAAGTCAAGCAGAATTAGACAGTTTGCCTTTAGATGACGACCGCGTTGAGGCAGAAATTGATAATCGTATTCGGAATTTCCAACGACAAGCGGGTAGCTTGCAAGAATTGGAACGTTATCTTGGAAAAACGATCCAAGAGTTTAAGGAGGAGATTCGACCCAAAATGCGGGAACAATTACTATCGCAACAGATGGAAGCCACTATTACCGGAACGGTAAAAGTAAGTCCACAAGAAGTTCAAGAATACTACAAAGAAATCCCTGAGGATAGTTTGCCGGTTATTCCTACTGAGGTAGAAGTAGCGCAGCTCTTGGTAGAGCTTCCTATTTCTAAAATATCAGAAGATTTCGCAAAAGAACAATTATTGGATTTGAAGCGTAGAATTTTGAATGGGGAATCCTTTGAAAAATTAGCCCGCGCTTATTCCATGGATCCTGGTTCTAAAAATACAGGTGGAATGTTGCCTGAGTTTGGTAGGGGAGAAATGGTTGGGGCTTTTGAGCGAATGGCCTTCAAACTAAAAGAAGACAGTATATCGGATGTATTCAAAACGGAGTTTGGATACCATATAATGAAGCTAAAAAAACGCAAAGGAGAGAAGATCTTAGCAGCTCATATTTTAATACGTCCTGAAAATACATCAGATGACTACATGCAGGCATCTAAGCAAGCCGATAGTATTTATCAATCATTGCAAAACGGTGAAACGGAATGGTGTGATGCGGTGAAGAAATATTCATCTGAAAAGTTAGGTAATCGAGGATATTGCGGATTTTTAGTGGATCAAGCTACTGGCTTACAAAAGAATCTTTTTGAGAGCTTGCCAAGTGATGTAAAGTTGGTTATCGATAAGATGAATGAGGGAGAATATTCAAAACCGGCCATTACGATGACACCAGATGGACGCAGCATGTATCGGATTTTATATTTGAAAAAGTTTGTAGCGCCACATAGGGCCAATTTGATACAAGACTATAGCCGCATTCAAATGGAGGCAGAGAGCCGTAAGAAGCAACAAGCCCTTGAAAAATGGGTAGAGAAATTCCGTCAAAAAACGTTTATTAAGGTTATGCCTCGGGATATTTCGTGTGATAATATAGCGCGTTGGAATAATGACTGATCAAGAAATTCTAAAAGGAGCGGAGGAATTTAGTGGCCGTATTTCGGCCCTAAAGAAAGAACTAGCCAAAGTTATTATTGGCCAAGATGAGGTTGTTGATGCCTTAATTAATGGATTGTTTTCGCACGGTCATGTACTAATGATTGGTGTACCTGGCTTGGCGAAGACATTATTGGTTAAAAGCTTGGCGCAGTGTTTGGACTTAGATTTTAATCGGGTTCAATTTACGCCGGATTTAATGCCAAGTGATATCATTGGCTCTGAGATTTTAGATGAGAGTCGCCAGTTTAAATTTATCCCGGGACCTTTATTTACGAACTTATTATTGGCGGATGAAATTAACCGTACCCCGCCAAAAACTCAAAGTGCACTGTTAGAGGCCATGCAAGAAAGGCAGGTAACTGCTGCGGGACAAAACAGACCTTTGGCGGATCCTTTCTTTGTATTGGCCACCCAAAATCCTATTGAGCAAGAGGGGACTTATCCGTTGCCAGAAGCTCAATTGGATCGATTCATGTACCAGGTATGGGTAGATTATCCCACATTTGAACAAGAACTTGAGGTTTTAAAACAAACCACTGGATCCAATAATTATCAGCCTCAGGCGGTTTTAAGCGCTTCAGACATCCGTATGTTTCAAAAGGTAGTAAGAGAAGTACCGATCACAGATACGGTTTACCAATATGTAGTGAAATTGGTGCACAAAACACGTCCGCGCCGCGCAACGCGTCCGCCAGTGAGCGGTCGGTGGTGTCGCGCGCAAATTTGGCTTTGGAGTCGTCCAATTGGCCGGGGCGCCCCTGATAAATCACACCCTTGGAGTCGCAGACAAAAATGTT
>JALRKL010000194.1 GCA_023268875.1 Bacteroidia bacterium | reverse complement strand
GGATGCCCTTGGAATTGGTAACGCCGACAAAGTAATAATCGGAGAATTGGCATTCATGAATGTACTTGCTGCTGAAGTTAAAAAGGCGAAAATGTCGACTTTGAAAAACGTCATTTTATGGAATATGTTACGTGGTTCAATGGGACAATTATCCGAAGATTTGGATAAAATGGCCTTTGAATTCTATGGGAAAACACTCCGCGGAACACCAGAACAAAGCCCATTAAATGAAAGAGCTTTAGGTGTAGTAAACGGATCATTAGGCGAAGCCTTAGGAAAATTATACGTAGAAAAATATTTCCCAGAGGAAGCAAAAGCAGTTGCGAAAGCAATGGTGGATGATGTAATTGCGGCTTACAGAGTTCGTATAAACAATTTGGAATGGATGAGTGCCGAAACCAAACAAAAGGCGCAAAGAAAACTGGATAAACTCACCGTAAAGATTGGTTATCCTGATAAATGGAAAGATTACTCGGATTTAAATGTAGCGTCATACGATCAAGGGGGCAGTTATTTCCAAAATATGATTAATCTGTCAAAATGGACTATGGCACAGAACATGGCTAAGTTTGGCAAGCCCGTTGATAAAACAGAATGGGGGATGTCGCCTCAAACCGTTAACGCTTATTACAATCCTGTTTATAATGAAATCGTATTCCCTGCCGCTATTCTACAGCCGCCATTCTTTGATTTCAAGAACGATCCTGCTGTGAATTTTGGAGGAATTGGAGCGGTAATTGGTCATGAAATATCACATGGTTTTGATGATGCGGGAGCCCAATTTGATGAGAATGGGAATTTAGTAAATTGGTGGACTGAAAATGATTTGGTACAATTTAAGGAACGTGGTAAAAAGTTAGCGGAGCAATACAATAAATATGAAGCCTTGCCAGGCAAGTTCGTAAATGGTGAATTTACTTTAGGTGAAAATATAGGCGACTTAGGAGGGGTAGCATCAGCTTATGATGGTTTACTTATTCATTTGAAGAGAGAAGGAAGTGTGGGTGAAATAGACGGATTTACTCAGGAGCAACGTTTCTTTATGAGTTGGGCAACCGTATGGAGAAATAAAATTCGTGATGAGGAGTTGGCGATGCGGTTGTTAACAGATCCACATTCACCTGGTTACTTCAGGGCGATCGGTCCTTTGGAAAACCACGAAGGATTTTACGAGGCCTTTGACGTAAAAGAAGGGCATAAAATGTATAAGTCGAAGGCTGACAGGGTAGAAATTTGGTAATCCATTGAATTGACATGAATAATCTGAGGGAATCAATCAAATGATTCCCTCTTTTTTTGCGTTATCATACTAGCATGAAACAATCAATATCCCATTTTTTTCTTTCGGCTTTTTATACGGTTAAAAGATTTCCATTAGTATGCCTTGTGGCCTTTTTAGGAAGTACTGTTTTGTCGTTAATGTTAAGTGATGGTATTTCCGATGAACGGCAAAATGCTTTGGCGGTTTGGGCGCAGACATTTGCTCTGGGTATTCCATTATTTTTTGCTTCAACATTGTTTGCCGAAAATCTAAAAGGGCGATTTCAGAAAATAGGAGTTTACAAGTTGGCGACAGCCATCCAAATAGTGGTTTATTTCCACCTAAATCATGTAAATACCCACGGATTTAACCAAGGTGAACTGAGCATCGCATTTGTAGGTTATTTTTTAGCGTTTCATTTACTTGTTTCATTTTTGCCTTTAGTTAGGCAGTTTAATTCTACCGTTTTTTGGCACTTCAATAAAACCTTGTTTTTACGTGCTGCAATTACGGGATTGTATGTTGCGGTTCTGTTTGCGGGTCTAGCAGGTGCTTTAGTAGCCCTCGATCAGCTTTTAGGTTTCAATATAAAATCAATTTATTACGGTCGCTTATGGTTTTATATGGCAGGTTTAGGCAGCGTTTGGATGTTTTTGGCTCATATTCCCAGAAATTTAAAGGATACGATTGAATCGGGATACCCTAAAGGATTGCAGGTATTCGCGCAGTATATATTGATGCCATTGGTATTGCTTTATTTGGTTATTTTATATGTTTATGGGATAAAAATCATTGTAGCCGGTACTCTACCCATAGGATGGGTGTCGAATTTGATTTTGGCATTTTCAGTGGTGGGAATGCTTGCTTTATTGCTTTTGCATCCATTAACAGAGAAAGCAGATAATATATGGGTTAATCGTTTTACTCGCGGCTACTATTTAGCCTTGATACCGTTATTAGTACTGTTATTTATTGCCGCATTTACTCGAATAAATGCCTACGGATTTACCGAGTTACGGTATGCTTTATTGGCATTAGCTATATGGCTCAGCGGAATTACCGCATTCATGTTGATTACCCATAACCGATTTATATGGGCAATACCCGTGAGTTTATTTTTGACGGTATTATGGGTCTTTTTTATTCCAGGTTATAATTTACATGAGGTTTCCAAAAACAGTCAGTCTCAACGATTGCATGAATTACTCAAGGAAAATAATATGTTCAGCGGCGAAAATGAATTGGTTGCGCCCGCTAAAACGCTACCAGACTCCGTATCGGCGGAAATTTTCAATATTACAAAATATCTGAGCGTGAATCACGGAATAACGGGTCTTGAACCAACGGTGGTGATTCCAGATTCTTTTTTCGTTAAATCTAATGAAAACAGGTCCAAATGGGATTTATACCAATGGTTAGAAACGGCTGTTGCGCCCTACGGTATTAGCGATCTTTCTGTTTATACATCTGAAGCCGTTGCAGAAGCCGTAGCAGAAGATACGGCTGCGGTTCTTAAACCCTTAACTTATCCAGATTTGGAAATACGTTTTAGAGGACCCACACCGGCCGTGGTATCCGTGCCAAATGGAAACTGGTCGCATTGTGTTGACCTGAACTTGGGAGATCTTAAATACATCGACGAACGAAATTATGGGGTGGTTAAAGTTGGTAAAGATGCGCTATGTAAAAATTTAAGAGTGTCTACTTCGACCTTTAATGAGGTATTCAATCTAGATTCGCTCATGGGCGTACATGTACACACGTACAAGTTTCCAGATAAAAAAAGAAGAAACCCGTACTTCTTCCCAAATAGGAAAGAAGTTATACGTTTAGATAATGCGAAAACCTCTTTACAAGTGTTTTATTTAAAATATGGTTGGAATACCCAAAACGAAAGATTCGAACTCGCTGAAATTAACGGTAAACTTTGGATACGTTAGTGATTTTTGGCATTTTGCCAAAGTAATTCCATTTCGTCTAAACTCATGTCGTTCAAACCTTTGTTCATGGTTTCCGCTTGGGCTTCCATTGATTGAAAACGGGTTTTGAATTTTACGTTGCAGCGCTCTAGTGCGGTATCAGGATTGATGCCTTTTAAACGCGCGTAATTGATTAAGGCGAATAAATAATCACCAAATTCTTCCTCCTCTTCGTCTTTATTGGTCGCCGCTTTGAACTCGGCCCATTCTTCCTCCACCTTTTCGTAGGCTTTCTCTGCTTCGTCCCAGTCGAATCCAACCTGACTTGCTTTTTCTTGCATTCTGTAGGCCTTTATAACGCTATTAAGTCCTTTAGGGACACCATCGAGTAAGCCATTTTTCTTGTTGCCTTTCTCGGCTAATTTGATTTGTTCCCAATTCTGTAATACTTCCGCTTCTCCATTTACTTGTGTGTCACCGTAAATGTGAGGATGTCTGCGAATTAGTTTTTCTATAAGCGATTTACATACTTCCCCAACATCGAAGTATCCATGTTCACTCGCAATTTTTGAATAAAATACAATATGAAGTAGAATGTCGCCAAGTTCTTTACGAACCTCATCCGGATTATTATCCATGATTGCATCAGATAATTCATGTACTTCTTCGATGGATAGAACGCGGATGCTCTCCCATGTTTGTTTCATATCCCAAGGACATTTAGCCCTTAAGTCGTTCATAACATCTAGTAGTTTTGAAAATTGTTCGAGTATTTCGGTACGGGTCATTGTGAATTATGAATTATGAGTTGTGAATTATGAGTTGTGAATTATGAGTTGTGAATTATGAATTAAAAATGGCGAAT
>JALRKL010000137.1 GCA_023268875.1 Bacteroidia bacterium | reverse complement strand
GAAATGGGGAGGTACGGACAGTTCAACGGCAAAAGATATAAAATTGGTTTTTGATACATACGATTCCATTTCTGTGCCGGTTTTACTCAGAGTATCGGGGAACAATTATTGTTCGAGTCAAATCGTGAAAGAGGTGTCTGTTTTGCCTAGGCCTAAAACCTGCGATTTTCAATACATCACCGATTATGAATATGCATTTTATGGCGCATCGTTTAATCCGCAAGATGATTTGGGCGCAATAGGAGGTCAAGAGGGCGTAACCTATACTTGGGAAATTGATAATTTCAAAACCTTTCAAACAAAAGGACAGGAATCACAGCTGAAATATGCCTTTGATTCCGATGGTTTGTATAAGGTGCATATGGTGGCTAAGACCGATGCACATGGCTGTACCTGTGAAAAAGCGTATTCCATTAAAATGGATCGGTTATCAGATAATAGTCCTGATTTAAATATTCAGGTATTCCCGAATCCAGTGAGCGACGGTTTTTTGCATTTTGAGGGAGTTTATGCGCTAGAAAAGGCGCGTTTAATTGCTCATAACGGGAGAACATGGCCATTGAATATTCAACAAAATGGCAAGAATAATTTCATGTGTAAATTGCCTCCTGTATCCGACGGGGTGTATCAAGTTGAGTGCTTTGCCTCAGGCCGTATAATGCGCGTGAAGGTCGCCCTATTCCGCCCGTAATTTGGCGTTCTGCCTTGGTTTTACTATATTTGCAGTATAATTAAGAATGAAATTTGTTTCATTCGGAAAGCCCTAAATTTCGCTAATTCGTTTGCTTGGGCTTTCGCAGCATATTGTGGAAGTTATCGATTACGTCATATTCGCCGCCTACCTTATAGCCATGGTAGGAGTGGGTCTTTATTTTTACGTAAAGAACCAATCGGTTGACGACTATTTTGTTGGCGGTAGGAATATTGGAAGCGTTCACATCGGCATGTCGGTGGTTGCTACCGATGTTGGAGGGGGGTTTTCCATTGGCTTAGGGGGATTGGGTTTTGCAATGGGCTTGTCTGGTTCCTGGATGCTGTTTACGGGATTGGTTGGAGCTTGGCTCAGTGCAGTTTGGTTGATTCCACGGGTATTCAAACTAACTGCTATTAAAACCTTGTATTCCATGCCTCAATTGTTTAAGCATTATTATGGACTTACGGCTGCCGGTATTGCTGCTGTGATTTCTTTTGTGGGATATGTAGGCTTTACGTCTTCACAAATTGTGGCAGGAGCGAAATTGGCTTCGGCAACGTTTGATGGAGTCAGTTTTGAAATTCTACTCTTGATTATGGGGATATTCACGGTAGTATATACGGCATTAGGAGGCCTAAAAGCGGTTATCTATACCGATACCATTCAATGGCTTATTTTAATGGTTGGACTTCTGTTTGTTGGTATACCTGCTGCGTATTTTATGCTCGGGGGTTGGGGTGCTATTGTGGCTGTACTTCCTTCTGAAATGCTGCGGTTTGATCAGATTTCCCCCATGAAAATGCTGAATTGGAGTTTGACGATTATACCTATTTGGTTTATCGGAATGACATTATATCAACGAATTTTTGCTTCACGAAATGAGTTTGAAGCGAAGAGGGCATGGTTTATTGCAGGTTTATTGGAATGGCCGTTAATGGCTTTTATGGGAGTTATATTGGGGCTTTTTGCCCGCGCTGCTTTTGAGATGCAATTGATTTCTTTCCCGAATGGGTTGGTAGATCCTGAATTGGGACTTCCGTTGCTCCTGCGAACGGCATTACCGGTTGGGGTAACCGGGGTGATTTTGGCGGCCTATTTTTCAGCCATAATGTCAACAGCCGACAGTTGTTTGATGGCAGCTTCTGGCAATTTTATCAGTGATTTTTTGGGTATGGCTATCCGCATGAGTCCCAAACAACAATTGCGCATGTCGCAATGGAGCACATTGTTACTGGGAGGAATAGCTATTTATATAGGTATGCACATGCGAAATGTGTTGGAGTTAATGCTGCTTTCGTATGCGTTTATGGTTTCGGGTTTGTTTGTGCCTATAGTTATCGCATTGAGCGGGAAATCGCGTTCGGCTCCGGCGGCAATTGCCTCAATGCTGGGCGGTGGGATAACGGCGATGGCCTTGATTTATTTTAAGATTGAAGTTTGGGGTGGACTCGATGCTAACGGCATTGGACTCTCGGTTTCGGCTCTATTATTTGCGATTTTTCATTCACTTTTTAAAAAATAATTCCAGTTAAATATGATTCATTATACACATTACACTACAAACAAAGATGGATTTGTGACCGACGGTGGCTTGGCGCAGTTTTTACACGTTCATTTAGAACAATACGGCGATTCTCAAGGCGACATACAGAAGGCGGTCAATTATGTTTTTGAAAAAGGGGGCCATATTACGGTTCAATATTATGAGGACAAGCCCAGTGGGGCCGTTGTGGTAAATCAAACCGGCATGGGCGGTTATATTCCCGAGAACATTCTTGTGTACATCGCTGTGCGCGACGATTTAAGGGGAAAAGGATTGGGCAAGAAATTGATGAATGAAGTTCTTGGATGTATTGACGGCGATGTAGCGCTACACGTTGAAAAAGACAATCCAGCAAAATTTTTATACGAGTCCTTGGGATTCACCAATCCCTATTTAGAAATGAGGCTAAAACGTAAATAATATGGCGTTTTTAGAACTATATCGAAGTAAGCTGAAGCATAATTTCGATTTCTTGAATGAATTTTTGGAAGCCGAACAAAAAGAATGGGCGGTGGTTACCAAGTTGCTTTGTGGTAATAAAGCTTATCTAAAGGAACTCATAGACCTAGGGGTAACGGAATTCTGTGACTCTCGGGTGAGTAATTTGCGAACGATTAAACAATTGGCTCCACATGCACAGACCGTCTATATTAAACCTCCTGCACAGCGAAGTATCAAATCTATAGTACGCTATGCCGACGTGAGTTTTAATACCGAATTGGATACCATTGAACGGCTTTCGCATGAAGCCTTAAATCAAAGGAAGATACACAAGGTTATCGTGATGATTGAAATGGGCGATCTGAGGGAAGGCGTAATGGGCGAAGATTTATTAGGCTTTTATGGGAAATTATTAGAGCTAAAAGGCGTATCTATTGTTGGAATCGGAGCGAATATTAATTGCTTAAGTGGGGTGTTGCCTACCCAAGATAAGTATATACAGCTTTCCTTGTACAAGCAATTGATTGAAGCTAAGTTTGATATACAAATTCCCTGGATTACTGCGGGAACTTCTATAACCTTGCCCTTGCTTTGGAGAAAGCAAATACCGGGTAGCATTAATCATTTTCGTATCGGGGAAACTTTGTTTTTTGGAGCGGATTTATTGAGCGGTGGGGCATTTGCCGAAATGAAAACCGATGTGATCAAGCTATTTGCGGAGATAATAGAAATTTCAGAAAAGCCAAAAGTACCGATTGGGTATTTAGCGGAGAATCCATCTGGTGAAAAAGTAGATGTAATCGAATCAGATTACGGTCAAATGGCCTATCGAGCTATAGTTGACATAGGTTTATTGGATATTTCAACCGATTTTCTGAGTCCGATTGACGAGCAGGTTGAGATTGTTGGAGCAAGTTCCGACATGTTAATCTTAGATCTGGGTGAGCAACATGAAAATTATAAAGTAGGCGATTTAATGTCGTTTCGATTGACTTACATGGGAGCGTTGGGGATATTTAATAGTAATTACATAGAAAAAAGAGTAGAGGATTAACCCTATTATATCCTTTTTGGGTATTTTTGCGCCCATGCGCGGTAAGCGACTAATGGGCTTATTATATTTGGTTTTGCTTATCGGAAGTGGGTTTTCTCAAACTTCAGATTCGGTAATAAGTAAAAGGAAATATCCCATAGAATTGCCCGAGTGGATACATAATATGGTATACGATACCGCTAGTTCTACTCGACCTCGCTTTCTCTTTTATCCGGTTATAGGTTACGCCCCTGAAACCAAATGGGAATTTGGTCTGAGTGGTTTGGTTGTTTTTCACTACAACAACGATACAACACTCCGATTGAGTGAAATTAGTGCTTTTGCTTTCTATACCCAAGAACGCCAAATGGGTTTGTGGGTCGACCATGCTATTTACGGAAGAGATAATGACTTTTTAACCTTGGGAAGGATGCGGTTTCAAAATTATCCGCTTTCCTACTACGGTATTGGATCACAAATACCCAAGGAGCCTGTTGCGATCGTAAATGCCAATTATTATAACGTAAGAGAGCGTTTTGTATACCGCCTTAAGGGAAATTTATTCATGGGTCTAGAATTGGATTACCAGCAAATTGGCAGTTCGGTTTTTGAAACCACATCTAAAGATCCAACGGGTCCTCTTCCGGTGGTTCCTCTGGGTGCTTTAGGAAGCCAGAATTTAGGCGTAGGACTGGGTGTTTTACTTGATTCCAGACACAATATGCTGAACGTCCGCGAAGGGTACTTGGCGGAGTTGGCGTATATCCGATACGGGGAATTATTTCCCGAGTCGTTCCCAATGAGTACCTTGTTTTTGGATGGACGTTACTTTATTCCCACCACAAAAAATCAGGTTTTAGCGCTTCAGGTGGTTGGTCAGTTTTCAAATGGGGAGGTCCCATTTAATCAGTTGAGTTTGATGGGAGGTGAGACCATGATGAGGGGATATTACTTAGGCCGCTATCGCGATAAAAATTACATTGCGGCCCAGGCCGAATACCGTTTTTTACCGTTTGGTTTTAGCAAACGTTTGGGCGGTGCCGTTTTCGGTTCTGTGGGAGCGGTATCAGCCGATTTCCCTACCGACAACTACAAATGGTCTGCAGGAGCGGGTCTGCGTTACTTATTATTCCCTAAAAAAGATATCTTCACGCGTATTGATGTAGGATTAAATCCGGATGGTTACGGAGTGTATTTCTACATTGGGGAAGCCTTCTAAAAGGGTCTATTACTTTATTGTATATTTGAGTAAATATTACCGCTATGAAAAAGTTATTTTTTTTAATTGCTGCTTTAATTGGCTCCTATGGAGCGCAAGCGCAAAACAAATTTAATCCACTTCAATTAGGGTTAAAAAGAGCGCCTCTTCACCAAGAAGAAGTCTCAATCGTTAAAAGATCTATCAATGAAGATCGACCCCAACGAATTGTACGTTCCCAATGGGATATGGACAGTATGGATTGGCTGTATTTTAAAGACACTACCCATAAGACGTACTATACAAATGGCTTTGAATCCTCAGAAAGAGTGGTTTTTCCAAATAGTTGGGGAACCTACACTACCTACACAGAGTTTATGTATGATGGGGCTGGCCGTTTAACAAAGGAAACGTATTTTACAGTGAATGAAGATGGAAGCAAGGATACTTCCTCTGTAACCGAGTATACATACGATTCGGATATTCTCGTATTTAGACGCTATTTATGGAGAAGTTCAGGTAGCACCGAATGGGAAGAAGCAGAAGAAACACGATACTCCTACGAGTTGGTACCTAACACCGATTTAGTTTCTGTCGCAACGGCTGAATCAAGAAGTAGCAACGAACCCTTGTGGGCAAAAGAGCAACGTACATTTTTTGAATATAATTCCAGTGGTTTCCCGAGTAAATTGAGGCTGGAGGTTTGGGATGAAGATGACGAGCGGTTTATCGAGGCGGGTGTATACGATACGATTGTTTGGCATAAATGGGTGAAAAACGATCATACATTGGAGTATTCAGAACCGGCAATGGTTGAGGGTTTGGTAGTTTTTCTTGGAATGGGTCGAATGCGTTTTCGTTCTATTTACGATGAGCATAATAACCTTGTTCAAGACTATACTTATTATGTGAATGCCACCGATTCTGTATTGTCTGAAGCAAGCCAAAATGTATACACCTATGATTCAGAAGGAAGAACCTTGACTCAATTAGAGAAATATTGGGACTCTGACGAAGAAGATTATATCAATGAGTCGTATTACGAGTATTTTGATTACTACAGTCCTACAGCACTAGAGCTTAAGAAGGTTGAATTAACAGGTTCTGTATATCCGAATCCGGTAGCCAATGAGTTATGCATTCGCTTTAATCAAGGTGAATCGGCCCAATTGGTATTGAAAGAAATGCACACCGGCAGAGAGGTTTACTCAAAATGGGTAGAATCGAACGAGGCCATCCAATTAGAGGGATTGTCTTCGGGTATGTACCTGTATCATTTGAAAAACAATGCAGGTATTATTTCAGGCAAACTGATTAAAAACTAGCGCTTACTTGGTGCGCAACTGATAATTCCAAAAGCTCTTTTACGGTGCTTTGTTGTTTGTCTTTTGCGTACCATTTATGTAATTCTTCGGAGTATTTAGCGGCAGTTTCTGGGTTTGATTTTAGTTTAATTACCAAGTTTTGGGCCTCTAGAGGTCGGGGTCCCCAATCGTTAATTAATTGGTTTTGAGCGTCTAATTTTACGATTTTGGGTACGGCCATACCGCCATTTGTGAGGTGGGCCTGCATTAATTCGGGAACTTCATCTCGGTATACCAATCGCAGGCTTATATTGCCCTGGCTTGCCTCGGCTATTTTGGCCATTACGGGCACCGTTTGTGAGGCATCGCCACACCAATGTTCACTAATTACCAACCACGTTTGTTGGGGAGCATTTTGGGCTATTTTTACTTGTTCCTCCGTTAGTTTAACGGTACGATCCAAACGGCTGCTGCGTTGCAGATTCATGGGAATATACTGACCGTAGGTGTATGAATTGGGATTTTCACTCTTTTCAACAAATAACGATTGATATGAGGTGTATTCTACGGCTTTATCTAAATATTCGGAGTAATTCATTCTACAAAAATCGTTGAAATTGCTCGCAACAATGACTGATTCCGACGAAAATCCCCAATAATACGAAATGCGTACTACCGGTTTCGAAATTTGCAATATGAATTTTTAGGAAATATTACATGGCTAATCCGATTTAAAGATCGAATTTTATGCCTTGTGCGAGGGGTAAATTGGCACCGTAATTTAAGGTGTTCGTTTGCCGTCTCATGTAGGCTTTCCAAGAATCGGATCCGCTTTCGCGCCCTCCTCCTGTTTCTTTTTCGCCTCCAAATGCGCCTCCAATTTCAGCTCCTGATGTTCCAATATTTACATTGGCGATGCCGCAATCGCTTCCTGCGTGAGACAAGAATTTCTCGGCTTCCCGCATGTTTAAGGTCATGATTGCAGAGGACAATCCTTGGGGAACATTGTTTTGAATGGCTATGGCGTGTTCGACTTCCCCCGAATAGGGAATCATGTATAATATGGGCGCGAATGTTTCGTGCTGCACTATTTCGGCATCGGCGGAGATTTTGGCGATAGCGGGTTTTACATAGAACGGGCTTTCGGCGTTTTCTAATCGGCCGCCTTCTACAATCCATTGGGCGCCTTGTTGTGTGGCAACCGATAGGGTGTTTTCGTACTGTTCAACGGCTTGGGCATCGATTAGGGGGCCAACATGATTTTCGGTAAGGAGGGGATTGCCGATGCGAATTTGTTGGTAGGCTTTTGCCAACGCTTCAGCCACTTGGTCGAAAATTGAATCGTGAACGATGAGTCTTCGGGTACTGGTACAGCGTTGTCCGCAGGTACCCACTGCCCCAAAAACGGTACCGATAACGGTCATTTTGATGTCGGCATTGGGGGTCACAATAATGGCATTATTGCCGCCCAATTCCAGTAGTGACTTTCCGAGTCTGGCGGCGACTTTTTGAGCTACTTCTTTTCCCATACGGGTGGATCCGGTGGCAGAGACGAGCGCCACTCTCGGGTCTGACGACATTAACTCGCCAATAGCGGCATCCCCGACAATAAGGGTGCTTATGGCTTTAGGATAATTGAAGTTTTGAAGTGTTTCTTGCAATAGAATTTGACATGCTATTGCGCAGAAGGGCACTTTTTCCGAGGGTTTCCATATTAATGTATTGCCGCAAATAAGCGCTAGAGCCGCATTCCAGCTCCAAACGGCAACCGGAAAGTTGAAGGCAGAAATTATTCCCACAACTCCTAATGGATGGTATTGTTCGTACATGCGGTGTTCGGGACGTTCGGAATGCATGGTGAAGCCGTGCAATTGACGGGAAAGCCCTACGGCAAAATCGCATATATCGATCATTTCTTGAACCTCGCCCCATCCCTCTTGTAGGGATTTTCCCATCTCCCATGATACCAATCGGCCCAGCGCGTCTTTATGTTTGCGCAATAGGTTGCCATATTGACGTACAACCTCACCTCTTTGAGGAGCCGGTACCAGTCGCCACTCTAAAAATGCACCCTGAGCTTTTTGAATACAGCGTTCGTAATCGGTCGAATTTCCGCCCTTTACGCTTCCGATTAAGGAATTGTCTACAGGCGTATAAGAGTTATAAAGGTTGCCATTGGCAAACCATTCTGAACCGTCGTTACAACCCAGTGCGGATTGGGGAATGGCGATTTTTTCAAATATTTCTTGGATTTCTTTTCGCATAATTTACAAATCTTTTAGTTTGATTTTGGGCAATATCAATAAATTCAGAGGCATTGCCGGTTCATTTTAAAATTCGGGATTTTTTTGGGTTTGAGAGGTAAAGGTACTTTCAAAAATTTTATCGGCATTTCCAGCTTCAAAACCTTCTCTTCGTTGTTCACGCAACAGGGATTTGGGGTTTATATTGTCATATTCGGGAAGGGATTTCCGCTCGGCAAATTCTACATAGCTGCCGCTAATTTCGTGAAAATCACCACCGGCAAATTGAGCCTGTACGGTTTGGGCCACGGTACTGCTCTGCAGGAGAAGTCCGTCGGGGCTTTTTTTAATAATGCCACCCGCAGTATTCATTTTTACGTGAATGTTACTCAAGAATGAATTGAAGGCCTCCAACGTATTTAATGGGTCGGGCATTTCGTGTACGCTAATGGTGTAATGGTTGAGATAGTAGCGGTTGTAAATGACCCAAGCGGCATATTCGCTCTCCTGTAGCAAGGCGTGATAATCTTCCCAAGAAGGGAGTTCCCAAAGAGGTTTTTGGAAGAAATCAATCACGGCATGGGCATCGTTTAAATCGACAGATAAACTTGGGTCTGAGCTTATCTTTTGGGTATACCTCTTTAATATTTCTTGTGCCTTTTGGGATAGTTCGTTAACGCACAATTCGCTTACGAAAATTCGCGGATATTGGGGCTCCGGTGGTGCATACCAATAGGCGTTTAATTTCTTTTCCTCAAAGCGATAATAATCGCGCTTTTCATATCCATATTGCAGAAATATGCGTTCGATAGAGGCAATGCCTAAATGGGGATGTCCCAAGGTTCTGAAGGCAATATGATCGTTAACAATTTCCGATTGGTGAGAAACAACTCCTTTTTGAATAAGGGCTTGGGTAATTTTTTTTACGTCGGGCACTTGGTCTTCATAGGTTTCAAACAGCCCTTGCAATAAATCAGAGAGTGGGTTTTTCTTGTTGAACTTCATGAAGGCCTTTTGCGTTTTGTAGGTATAATGAACCGGTTTGGGTTTTGATAAATGCGTCGAATGGAATTTCTTCTTGTTTGATAAATCCTTTTTGCGGCAGAGTGCCCTGAGCCACCATTTCAATAACTGCTACAATGGCTCCGGCTGTAGTCCAAGAAATCGCCCTCCAACGAATTCCATCGATTTCTATTGGGTAGAAAGCGCGATAATACTCTTTACGCGATATTTTGTCCTTCTTCCAACCCTCTACAACCGCATACACATAAACCACATCATCCTCTACCGGTGGTTTGGCATTGCTGAGTATGCGCTCAAGATTATCAATGTCGTTTTTCATAATTAGTTCGTACATCAAAAAGCGCATGAGTTTTCCATGGCCTGGATATCGGATGGTTTTGTAATTTAGTGTGTCCACCTTCCCTTCAAATGTATCGCACATGGTACCGAGTCCGCCAGATGTGGTAAAGGCTTCAAATTCTTGCCCTTCAATATTTATATATTCAAATCCCTCTAGGGAAGGGACATTTTTTTTCACTCCGTTATGGATTACCTCTGCATCGTTGAGGTATTCGTTTATTACGCCATAGGAAGACCAGTTAAAGGAGTATGCCAGAAGTCCGTTAGGGAAGCGGGGTAGCGCACCTACACGGAGTTCTATGTCGCGTAAGGAATCGAATTCGTGGGTGAGATTTGCGCCTACAATTCCAATGTAGCCTGGGGCTAATCCGCATTGAGGAGCCATAACGGAATCGGCTGTTTTAGCCAGTTCCATAATGTGCGCCGTAGTGGGTACATCTTCGGTTAGGTCAAAATAGTGGCATTTATGGCGATAGGCCATTTCCGCGATCCGCTTGTTAAGAAAATAGGGCAAACAAGAAACGACAGCATCGTTTTTTTCAAGCAAGGAATTGAGCAGTTCGTCGTTTTTAACATCGCCTTTTAAGGTGTTAAAAGGCAAAGCATAGGGGTAATGAGGGTCTTGTTGATCGAGTCCTGTAACACTAAAATTTTTACTAAGCATCACGCCAACAAGGCAGCCCACCTTCCCAAGTCCAATAACGAGAATATTTTGCATCTTTTGCAAGATACAATAAGACGATTTAAAAATCCTAAATAGAATTAATACTGCGGATGCACGGGGGCATTTTCTATAATGGCTTCGATACGTGCCATTACCTCAGCAGTAAGAAGGGATTCTGTTTCAAGCGCTTTTAAATTCTCGATTAGTTGTTGTTCTTTCGTAGCTCCGAGGATTACGGTTGAAACGTTCTCATTTTTCAAGCACCAAGCAATGCTCAGCAAAGGCAATGTGGTTCCCAATTCTTTTGCTAAATCACCCAATTTGGCTACTTTTTTCAAGCTGGATTCTTGCAATAATATCTCGCTTAGCCAGCCCAATTCTTCTCTTTTTAAACGTGAATCTTCGGGAATGCCGTTGTTGTATTTTCCTGTAAGCAAGCCGCTGGCAAGTGGACTCCATGTAGTAGTTCCCAAGCCTACGGTTTTGTATAATTGCGCGTATTCCACCTCGAATTTGTGCCTTTGTAATAAATTATACTGTGGCTGTTCCATAACCGGGCCAATGAGGTTATACTGTTTTGCAACCATATGGGCTTCCATAATTTCCTGAGCACTCCACTCAGAAGTACCCCAATATAAAATTTTACCTTGCATGATTAATTGATGCATGCTCCAAACGGTTTCCTCGATAGGAGTACTTTTATCCGGACGGTGGCAAAAATATAAATCGAGATAATCTACTTTTAAGCGTTCCAAGGCTTGGTGACAGGCCTCAAATACATGTTTGCGATTCAATCCTTTTTGGGTTGGGTACTTCGCTCCGGCGCCAAAAAAAACTTTAGACGATACAATATACGAATCGCGCGACCATGATTTTTTATGCAAAATGTCGCCCATTACCCGCTCAGATTCCCCTGCTGCATACGTTTCGGCATTATCAAAGAAATTAACCCCGTAATCGTAAGCTATATCCATCAATCGTTCTGAAATCTTATTGTCAATCTGATTTCCAAAAGTTATCCAAGAGCCAAAACTCAATCGGCTGATGGGAAGGCCTGTTTTTCCGAGATTTTTGTATTCCATATCCACGAAATTAGGGGTATTGCGTATATTCGGAGATGTTTACACAAGAATACTTCGAATTTTTTATCGAATTAACGATGAATAATGCGAAGACGTGGTTTGATGAGAATAGAAGCACCTATGAAAAAAAGGTGCGGCCTACCTTTATACAATTTGCCGAACAACTTCAAACACGTTTGTCAGAAGTGAACCCCGATTTCGCGCTCAGTGATATTCGTAAATCAATCTTTCGCATTAACAGAGATATCCGTTTTTCAAAAGATAAAACCCCTTATAAAACATTTATGTCGGTGATTTTGAGTCCTCACGGAAGCAAGAGTATGCAAGCTGGTGGACTTTATGTAGAAATAGGTCCCGAAAATTGCGCATTATATAGTGGGAACTATATGCCCGAGAAGCAAGAATTGCAAAACATTAGGCAACGAATTTTTGCAAATCCCGCAAAATTTCAATCTATCCTTGAAGAAAAGCGTTTTGTAAAATATTTCAGTCATATGAGGGGCGAACAAAATAAACGGATAGAAAAACCCTTCATGGAAAAAGCATCCGAAGTGCCCGCGCTGTTAAACAAACAGTTTTACATTATGCATACGTTTGAACCCGAACGCAGCCTTGAGCCCGATTTTATTAACTATTGTGCGCAGGTTTATGAATCGTCTATTCCGTTCAACCAATTTATTATGGGAGCCTAGAGATTCGCTGTTGGCTATTAGCTTTTAGCGACTGGTTTATTTGCCAAACCCAATAATGAACAACTGACAATGAACAACTGACAATTAACTATCATGAACAAAACCACCATACTGATTCTATTACTGTTAAACATTATACCCAATTCATACAGCCAAGGAACTGAATTTGACGAACCGCAATCGCGACGCGATTGGGAGTTGCAACGACTGCAGGATCCACGAACCGGAAAAATTCCGCATAATGTGCGGTTCAAGGAGCTGGCGTTCATAAATTCCCAAGGGATAAAACAGGCCAATCCCATTGCGAGTGAAGGTACTCCTTGGATGCATAGAGGACCGTTTCATGTTGGCGGCAGGACGCGAGGGGCCGCAGTAGATGTAACAAATGAAAATCGCATTGTAGCGGGCGGTGTTTCATCGGGAATGTGGCTGAGTACCAATGGTGGTAGTTCTTGGCGACCTACCCAAGAGGCTTGGGAAATTAGTTCAATTTCGTGTTTGGTTCAAGATCGACGCAAGGGATTTGAACAAAACTGGTATGCTGGGACAGGTGAAGCTTACGGACAATCGGCAGGTTCACCCGGTGCCTATTATTATGGAAATGGATTATTGATGTCTAAGGATTCCGGTAATTCCTGGCAGCCAATAAACAGTACTTTGGGGAGTTCAAATAGTTCATTTAATACCCCTTGGCAATTGGTTTGGAATGTGCTTGTGGACACTTCTCGTTACGATTCCACCATACTATACGCGGCTACATATCAAAATATAATGCGATCTAATGATGGCGGGGAAACATGGACGGCCGTTCGGAAAACCAATGCCTATTTTAATGAAATTTATATCGATAATCATGGGGTTTTATACAGCACATCGAGTTCAGATGCGTTTGCCTCACAAAGCGGAATTTTTTATTCAACCAATGGGTGGGAATGGCATGCAATAACCCCAAATGATTGGCAGGGACGCACCTATAAGCGCGTTGTTTTGGGTATTAGACCCAGCCAGCCCTCAGATACTTTTGTGCGTATTTATGCCATCGTGAATACCGAAGATTGGGGAAAAGCCAATCCCGATTCGCGCGGAAATTTAGAATGGAATGCCATGTATGTAATGGAGGTTTCCCAAGAAAACCCGAAACGTATTATCGATGAACGCGATATTTCTCAAAATTTGCCCACTTCGAAATATGCGCTGAATAGTTGGCGTACGCAAGGTTCCTACGATATGGTAGTTGGGGTATTTCCCCCAAGAAAAGAAGAAAAAGACGTTGTATTTATTGGCGGTACCAATATCTTCCGATCTACGAGTGGATTTGAGGATTCACTGAATACCGCAATTATAGCGGGTTACAAACGCAATACGGCGCTGCCCAATTTTGAAATGTGGCCAAACCAACATCCCGATCAACATGTTTGGATGTTTTATCCATCTGATCCCAACAAGGTATTGAATGGAAACGATGGGGGACTTTTTTACACCGACAGTTGTTTATCGGAGGATATTAAATGGAAACCGCTGAATAACGGGTATTTAACCACACAATTTTATACGGTAGCTCTGGGTCCAAGTCGCTTGGGTGTAAACCCAAACCGGGAACTAGACCCGTTGATTATTGTAGGAGCTCAAGATAATAATCAGATGATGACAAATGATTTTTCCCCTGAGGCGGAGTGGCAAATTGCCTATCCTGGTGATGGTTCGTATTGTGCCATTGAAGAGGGCGGCAGTTACGCCTATTTTTCAAAACAATTGGGGAATACCGTGCGTGCTAAGCTCAGCATCGACCGAAAAACGGTTCTGGCAAAGAGGCGGATAGACCCGATTGGGGTAAAGCGCTCGGATTATCAGTTTATCAATCCTTTTATTTTAGATCCTACCGAAAAAGATATAATGTACATGGCCGCCGGTCGGTTTATATACCGAAATCAGAGTTTAAGTAATATCGAGCTCGACGGCAGTACCGATTCTATTTCACAAGGATGGTCACGTTCGGTAGATTCGTTGCGCGTTATAAACCAAAAAATTACAGCTTTGGGCATATGTCCTAAGATTAATCCAAATCCGGGTTTGAACATCCCTTTGTATTTTGGTACTAACGTAAAATACGTGTACGCGATTGACGGGGTAAAATCGGGCGACATGAAATTTAGGCCTTTGAAAACGCCTCCAGTAATTGGAAATGCGAATGTGAGTTGCATCGCGGTGCACCCGGAAGACCCTAATGAACTCGTAGTTGTTTATTCGAATTATGGGGTATACAGTTTGTTTAGAAGCACAGATGGGGGAGAAAGTTGGGAGAAGATAGGTGGAAATTTAGAAGCAAACGACAACGGAAGCGGAGACGCGCCTTCGATCAGATGGTTCAAGTTTGTGCCTGTATCCGACGGAATGGTTTACATGGTTGGAACCAGTGTAGGATTGTTTGCCGCCGATAGTTTACAAGGTTTAAATACGGAGTGGGTGCACCAAGCCCCGGGAGAAATTGGCAACGCCGTCGTCGATATGATTGATTATAATGTTGCTGACGGGATTTTAGCTGTAGCGACCCATGGCAGGGGTGTTTTTTACGCCCGAATATTTAAAAAAGGCGCGGTTCTTTCCCGCGAAAAAATTTCGCCAAAAACCTCCGTACGTGTGTACCCGAACCCGCTTGTATCAGAACTGAATGTCGAGGCTGATAAACCCATTTCGGGGGTTGTAATTTATGCCGTCGATGGTAAAAAAATACCCATTAGCATAGGTGAAATAGGGTCAAAAACACTTAAAATTTCGCTGGGGGAAGTTTCCCTAACGCCGGGTATTTATTTCGTAATTGTTTCGGCAGAAGGGACAAAAACATGGCATCAAGTAGTGGTAGAATAAAACAAAAATAGAAATTAATAAAACGTGATACAGTTAAGAACCTATTTCTTTTCCCTTTTGGGATTTCTTTTTGGGACCGCGGCAAACACCGCGTTTGCAGCAAAAGTGACATTTCGTGTCGATATGAACCAAGAAACGCCGGCAGCGGCTGGTGTTTTTATTGCCGGTGATTTTCAACAGGAGGCGGGCTTTACCCAAGATTGGGATCCCAGCAGTGCAAAAATGCTCGACGGCAACTCCGACGGCATCTATGAGCTAACCTTGAATATTCCGGCCGGTTATTGGGAGTTTAAATATGTAAACGGCAATACATGGGCAGGGGCAGAAAACGCATCAGGTACCTGTACCAAAGGGGCTACCAATAATAGATTTATAACGGTAGGCAGCCAAGATATAATTTTAGATTTGGTTACCTTTAATAAATGTCCCAACGACCCAAACAGGGATAAACCCATCAATTATCCCGATACAACGGGAAAATTATTTTGGTGGAATAATGCGGTTTTCTATGAAATATTTGTGCGCAGTTTTGCCGATTCCGACGGCGATGGTGTGGGCGATTTTCAGGGTATCATTAATAAAATTAATTACCTGAACGACCAAAATCCGAATATACAAACCGATTTAGGAATTGAAGGGATTTGGCTCATGCCCATGATGGAATCGACCAGTTATCACGGTTACGACGTTGAAGATTATTACGCAGTAGAACGGGACTATGGAAGTATGGCCGATTTCAAACGCTTGCTCGATACCTGCCATGCCCATGGAATAAAGGTGATTATCGATTTGGTGATCAATCATACCAGTGTGAATCACCCGTGGTTCAAAAAATCGGCAGCTAACGACGCTACGTATCGCAATTGGTATCGCTGGGATAACAATCCACCGAGTAATTCAGGTCCATGGGGACAGGTACTATGGCACAGAAACAACCAACGAAATTCCAATTACTACGGTATTTTTTGGAGTGGTATGCCCGATTTAAACTACGAAGAACCCGCTGTTTTTGATGAAATTAAAAAAATCACGGAATTCTGGTTGGATTTAGGAGTGGATGGATTTCGTTTAGACGCAATAAAGTACTTGGATGAAGACGGAACTCAAGTGGAAAATACACCCCAAACTTTCGAGCATTTAAAACAGTTGCGAAATCATGTTGAGACGGTAAAATCCGATGCATTTATGGTCGGTGAAGTATGGGATGCAACGCCTAAAATTCTGCCTTATGTGGCAGATACCACCTTGAATAGTTGTTTTGATTTTGATTTGGCGAATGCCATGCGAGATGCCATTTTCAATCAAAATGCAGCCGCTTTAAATTCCCATGCCATTTACATGCAGGGATCGTACCCGCGAAGCGCATTTTCAACATTTTTGAGCAATCACGACCAAGACCGGATATTTTCTGTTCTGAATCAAACCGATAGAGCCAAATTGGCGGCGGCTATGTATTTAAGCATGCCCGGTATTCCCTTTATTTATTATGGGGAAGAAATCGGATTAACCGGAACGGGAGACCACCTAAATATTCGCACCCCCATGCAATGGGATGCCAGCTCCAAGGGTGGTTTCACAACCGGAACTCCTTGGCGTGCTTTTGCACAGGCTCCCAGCTTGAACAATGTTAAATCACAACAAGAAGATGGGGAATCACTTTGGAATCACTATCAAAATTGGGTGAAAATTCGCAAGAAATACCCGGCACTTCAAACCGGTATTTACTGGCCGGTATCACTCGGAGACGATGGCTTATGGTCCTTCCAGCGCACCCATGCCCGTGGGGCCGAATCCGAAATATTATGGGCCATTCACAATCTTAGCGGCGATGAGAAAACCATCAGTGATTCAACGTCTCAAACCCAATTGGCAACAGGAACTTGGTACGCATTTAATGCCTTCGACGGTACATATGTGGGAGAAATTACGGTGGAAAAAAGCGGTCGTGTAAGCAATTGGAACGGCAATTTTAATATTGCAGCAACGAACTCGGCTCTATGGGTTTTAAGTCAAAACCGAACCTTAAGTTGCGTGAAAATCGAACCCAAAAAAGTCAGCGCTTACCCCAATCCAAGTTCGGGCATGCTTTTTATCTCAGGGGAAGTTTCCTTACGGCGGATACTTGTATTTGACGTATTGGGTCGCAGGGCAATTTCAAAGGAATGCGATGGCGAAAGCCAAATTGCCTTGAATCTTGACAAGGTTCCCAAGGGTTGGTATCTTGTACATATTGAAACCAATGATGGTATATCGGTAGAGAGAGTGCTCTTGGAATGATGGGGTTTCTGCTTACTTTTGAGATTATTTAATAGAAAAAAGACCTATTTATGCGATTATTTTTTAATAATAAATTCCGAGTACTTCCTGGTTTCTCTGTGTTGCTTGCCCTACTGTGTTTGGGTTCGGTAAAGACCGTAAAAGCCCAATTACAGGGAAATTATACTATTGGTGGAAGCGGTTCAAAAAACTTCATTTCATGGGCGGAGTTTGCCGATTCATTGAATCAAAATGGCGTTACCGGAAAAGTAGAAGTGAAGGTTCAGGCTTCACTTACAGAAAAGGCGGTGATTTCGTTACGGCAACATAAAACCAATCCCATAACCCGCAGCAATTCGCTCACAATAATGGGAGGCGGATATTCCCTCAAAGGAAATCAAAACAAGGAAATTCTTCATTTAGATGGAATTGATCACCTGGAAATTTCGAATCTTGTGTTTGAAAACACCCACCAAATGGGTCGGGCTGCCGGTATACGATTTAGCAATCAGGCAGACTCAAATACCCTAGATAGCTGCACGGTTTTATTGGGGAATATGTATGTAGACAAGTCAGACACATCTGCCTATGTGGTATTTGCCGTAGATACAAGTATGACAAAATCGACCGCTACCAACAACGGTTCTTACAATCGCATATCGTACTGTATCTTCAAAACCAAAGGTGGGGGTGGTCCTCGTTTTGCCGTAATCGATCAACAAGGTAGGTCGTCGTATACAACTTCCCCCAACAGAAATATATTTACAAACAACCGCATACAAAATTTTTACAGCGGGGCGTTTCTTTTGCGTAATGTAAACGGTGAAGTTATTGAAAACAATAAAATTGACCGCTTGGATGCCAAGAGTACCGATGCGGTAGACAGCTCTATCGTGCTGTTTCAATTGCAAGGGGTTCGAAATGGGGCGTTTCCAACCCAGATAAAAGGAAATCTATGTGAGAACATACCCTATACAGGAACCTACACGGCAGCGAACTCCGAACTGGTTCGTTGCAGCGGTGTTAACATGGCAGATGCCAATGGAAACGACAGTGTATATTTACTCATTCAGGATAATCATTTTCGAAATATCCGTACCAAGGAAGAGTTTAATGGGGTTACCAGTAATAAAAATCAGTGTTTTACCATAAAGGGAAATCGCTGGGAACAAATTTATTCAGACAAACGCACTTCGTTTGGTATTAGCGCAAACAGCAGCAAAGATTTTGAAATTATTGGTAACCGGTTTTTTAATACGGTGTTTAGCTCCGGCAGCAAGGATTATGTGTATTACATTTATATGTATGAAAACACTCATTCTAAAGGAAAACGCAATCTGATCAACGATAATGTAATCGATTCAAATGAGTCGTTTTATATGGCTGGAATATGGGTTTACGGAGCCTGTGATTATTATATCAAGCGAAATCAAATCATAAATAATAAAATTTTATCGGAAGATTACAGTGCATTTATTGGGCTAGAAACCCTACAAATAGGCAATGTGGATGTGGTTTCGAATCTAATTGCCAATAATGCGTGTAAAGGGCAGATGCTGTTATGGTATTCGGAAAATTACACATCGGGTTATACCTACAATGCCTATTACAATACGGTTTCGTTTGTTGACTCCTACAGCAATTACACCTATCATTATCTCTCGTTTTTTTACGATCAATCGTTCATGAATTTTGTGGGCAATGTATTAATGGCGAAAGGGGTTTCTTCTACCAGTGAGGTTTATATGTCGCTAATGGAGCGGATTACCCTAATGGAGGATAATAATTTCTATCTAGAGGGAAGTTTTGCTCAAGAAAATTGGGTAGTTGGAACTAATTATTATACCGATTTTGCTGCGTGGTATCAGGATGTTAATGTGGGGAGTACCAATTTCTTTGCCAACCCCAAATTTGCCGATCCATCTAAATCCGATTTTAAATCGGGCTCCATACGTAATCAGAATTCTACCAAAGCTTCGGTATTTAGCGACTTTGATCTTTACAAGGAAAAAAGAAGCGCCAATTTTCACGATTTAGGAGCTATCGAATCGTATTTTGATTTAGAATTAAAGGTTTTGAATATAAACCTGCCCGACACGGTTTGTTCGGGCTACGAATTAAATCCGAAATGTCGGGTGATAAATCGCTTTTGGGATACGGTAAAATCGTTTGAACTATCGTATTGGGCAAATGGGGTTTGGACCAAAGAGCGATTTAATCAAATCATCGTGCCAGGCGATTCTGCGGTGGTATCATTTGGGAATTCGCTGCGTTTGAGTTCTGTAGGGGTAGCTCCGCTGACCGTTTGTTTATCAAGTTCGAACGACAACCTCAAGAACGATACCGTGCACTTTCAATCGATAGTGAAGCCCGCTCCAGGCGGTTCTGTTTTCGCTCCGGTCATTCCATCTAGTGGCAATACTCCCAAATTTGGAATGGGTATATCCCTAGATAAAACCATACTTTCGTTGGAAGTAGCCTACACAGTTAGTGCTCCAAGAAATAGGAGCAATGCCGACTACGGAAAGACTTGGTCTGCCAGCGCCCAAGCTTACAATAGCAGCGGCTCGCCAGTGGCGGGTGCTTCAATAGTGGCTCCCACGAGCAGCGATTCATTGAAGTGGCTTTTTGTAACTACCGACAGCAAGTTGGACGATAGCACTTTAACGTGGCAATTGAAAATTAGCGATCTAATTAATGCCTGCGATACGGTTTATTCTAGGAACTTATATATAAGTCCTACACCGGTATTGGATTTCTCAGTAAATCAAAGTTTGTGTAACGGAGATACCCTAAGATTTACCAATGCCACCTCGGTAGCATCAAATCAAGTGTTTTTATACTATAAATGGAGTTTTGGAACCTCAAATGCAGGAGATACATCGGATTTATTCGAGCCTCAATTTGTGTACGATAGTGCCGGGAATTACAAAGTAGTGTTCGAGGTATTGTCGAAACCCGATGACTTCAGATTTAAATTAGACAAATTATTAGATGTTAAAGCAAGGCCTAAAGTTGCTTTTGATAGGGATAATGCATGTGATGGTTTACCAGTGAATTTTACCAATAAAACCCTTCCAACAAATGCTAAAATGACTTGGAACTTTGGTAAGTCCGATACGGTTATATCAAAAACCACATTCCAGCATCGCTTTGTAGGCTCCGGAAGTTATTGGGTTACGCTTAAAGCCGAGATGGGGGCTTGTTCCCAATCTGAATCAATTAAGATTGTTGTGTATGAACAGCCTAAGGCGCAGTTTGAATTGGCTTCAGGCAGTTGTCAGTACAAAAAATTCGTATTTCAAAACAAAACGGTCATGAATACGAGTTTGTTTGGCAGCGTTTGGAATTTCGATGAATTAGACAGCAGATCTACGGATAAATCGGCTACATATACCTATCAAACAGCTGGGACCAAGCGGGTTCGTTTGCGTATAAAATCGGAATTTGGCTGTATCGATAGCACGGAAAAAACCATTGAAGTAAAGGCGGCTCCTGTGGCGTCGATAGGGGTTATGGATACTTGTAATTTACGAGTGGGCAAGATTTTTAATACAACAGCGGATGTAGCTGGTGTGAAACGCTCACTTTCTTGGGAATTAGATGGCAAGGCCAAAGGCGGAGCAGATACACTTTCGGAAGCGTGGAACGGAAATACCGGTGCTTTTGCGGTAAAATTGCGGGTTGATTTTGACAATGGGTGTTTTGATGAAACACTAAGAAATATTACGGTATTAAGGGAGTTAAAGCCCGATTTTACGTTTGCAAATGCGTGCAGCGGAGATACGATGTATTTCAAGAATACCACCAGTTATGAAACCGGCGATGATATCGTTTGGTATTGGGATTTTGCCGATGGCACGGTAACAAGCGATTTTGAACGGAACCATGCATTTATATCGGATAAGACGAAGACCTTGAATGTTTTATTAAGGAGCACATTAAACGGCGCTTGTGAAAGTCAAGTTGTAAAGCCCGTGACGGTATGGGAAAAGCCCAGAACTTGCGAATTTATTGGAGAGCCGGACTATGAAAGGGCCTATTATGCCTTAAAGTTCGAGCCTTCGGCGGCCGGTATTAGGGGCGGACAAGATAATGTTCGTTATCAGTGGTTCTTAAAGGGTTATACCGAGCAAAATACGAGCGGTACAGATGCATCGGTATCGTATATCCTGTCGGAAGACGGTGATTATGAAATGCGTATGGTGGCCACAACGGAGGACTATGGTTGCAGTTGCACGGCAAAGGAGCTTATTACATTAGATCGATTGAACTCAGAATCTTTAACCGCTCGTTTAAGGGTGTATCCAAATCCTTCATCGGGAAAGTTTAAGTTGAGCAGTTCGGATGCGGGCCTCTTCGAGGTGCGCTTATATGGTTTAAACGGATCTATTTTGTGGCAGAAATCTGGACTTAAAGACGGCGAGGAAATGGATTTCTCTCATTATTCTGAGGGAAATTATATCTTACGTTTGAGCGATGTGTCGGGCAAGATATCAAATCAGATGATTACGATTGTGAGGTAGGGGTTGAATACAAGGGTTTGATTTAACCCTAGCTCCGAATCTTTTTTACTGATTTTCAATAGAAAATGATGTAATTTTGTCGAATATTATGAGACGATTTTCGCTAGTACTTTTTGGAATTTTAATTTGTGATTTTTTAGTTGCCCAATCACTTCCCAAACCAATTGAACCACTTGGTTTTAGGGAAATTAAAATCAAATCGGCGACAGCAAGTGAATTTAGAAATTCAGCTACTTCGACAAAATATGCACCTGAAAAATGCTTTGATAATAATTTAAATACGGAGTATCACAGTGATAAGGATTCAACTAAATTTCCAGTTTACGTTAAGTTTAATTTCGATACAATTCGTTCGGTCCGAAAAATGGACTACTATCCACGGACCGATGATATTGACTTAGATGGTCATTGGAAAGAAATTCAGGTAGTGATATACGACCTTTTGGATTCTTCAAGGATTATTTTTGATAATAAAGGGAATGGATTTACCCAATTCAATAGGGCATATTCGCCGGAGGAAAACTTCCATTATACGATAGATTTTGGAAAGAAATATGACAGTCTTAAAAGTATTGAATTGATTTTCTATTCTGGACACGAAGATCTTGTGACTATGGCCGAGGTAGACTTTTGGGAACCTACGGAGTCGAGTTTTGATCCTACCACGATTTTTACCGATAACCTATTTACTAAGTTTGTGCCAGGATTGACAAAGTCTGATATAGAAGCGATTTCTGATAACGATTATTTTAAAAACTATGCATTAGACCTTTACAACAATACCTATCAGACCGATTTTAGGGTTCAAAAGTATTCTGCGTATCCTCACCCTGGGAGGGTTGGTAATAAATTGAGAATCTATTCTCAGAGCCAATGCAGCAATGTAACCGGAATATATTTACAAAAAGGGGATGAGATTTTTGTAGTTTCTGATCAAAATGCGGAGTTGTTGCAAGTTGATTTTTGGCCGCATAGTCCTGATAACGACACTGTTTTTGATGCAACGGTTAATCCGTTAGAAGATCAGCAAAAGAGGTATGTAATTAAAAAGGGTCTTAATCGCATCAAAGCAGAACAAAATGGTTTGTTTTACGTGCAATATTGGAGCGATACATTTGAAACAGTTCCGCCCGTTAACATGCATTTTATGTATGGAAGAATCAATGGATATTTCGATGGACGTATTAATACGAGTAGTGAATGGAAACAACTCTTAAATAAAGCACAATACCCCTATTACGATCTCATAGGTAAATATGTGCAAATAACATTTCCTACAGATGGGTTTAAGGAACTTACCGAAGACGGAAAGGATTTAATTGATTTAAATGACGAGCTGAATTATTTGGCTAGGAAGATACACGGTCATATTGATATCAAAGGGAGTGAGATTCCGAACCACAGTCATGTTGCTGGAATATACAAGAAATACAAATATGCGGCGCCTTACGCTACCTACTATAATGTTTCTAATCCAAAGTCAATCGAAAAAAACTTTAATGCTCAACTATTAAAAGATGATTTCTTTGGCACCGTACATGAATGGGGTCATTCGCTACAGATTAGGCAGGCGCTCAATTGGGGAAACCTAACCGAAACTACATGTAATATTTCTGCTTATTATGCTTGGGTGACTAAGTTGGGCTATTTAAATAGTAAAGAATTGAACTCAACGGGGTCTTTTCCCACTAAATACGAAAGCTCTTGGGACGATTTCATAGTGAGAAAAAAATCGTTTGCGGATGAGTTACCCGGTAAAATGGCGATGTTCTGGCAACTTCATTTGTATTGCTCAGAGGTTTTAGGTGATACAAACTTCTATCCCAGATTACATGATATGGCCAGGTATTCAGACCCATCTTTAATAGAGGAAGATGCAATGCTTAATTTCACCTACCTAACAGCTAAAAGTTCTACTCGTAATTTTAATGCGTTTTTTCAAAAATGGGGCTTTTACCGTATTGGGACATTTATCGCAGGCGATTATTACGGCAAAGACACCTTCCAAATGACAGAGGAAATTATTGGGAAATATCAGCAAAAAGTTGATGATTTAAAGTATGAAAAAATTACAGATGCAGTTGAATATATTACAGACAATAATTTTCAGTTATTTAAAAATAAATCAAAAGTCATAATTGGCACGCATCGGATAAATAGCGGATTTGTTTTTCCTGAGAATTGGAAAAATGTAGTCGTGTATGAATCCTTCAAAAACGGTCAATTATCTAATGTTTATTTAAATCCGGATTCTATAAAATTAGCAGATGAAGGCATTGAACAAACTATTTATGCGGTGCAATACGATGGTGAACGAATTTTGTTCTTTTCAAACCAGAAATTAAACTGTTCAAATTGTCTCTGTCCCGAGCTTGTTAAAATTAATCAAGATGCTTTAGACAAATATTACGCAGATCCAGCCAATAATCACCTTGAAATTCCGGCGGGTTTTGAAGATAGACCTTGGGAGGGTAGTACCACTCAGGCAACAGCGAAAACGATTGAAGATAATTTTACAGCTGCTCGTAAATTAGACAATACCGTTTATCAGGAAAATACAGAATTTATATTTCCAGAAGAATTTAAACAGTTGGTATGTAAGGATGGTAGTGATACCTGTGATGCTAAAGATAAAGTGGAAAAGTGGTTTCTGCTCTCCAACCAGCAAAAGGGATTGTACTTGATAAATTCGGAACGTGTGGCACGAGGCTTGCCTCCATTTGAAGGTGTTTCAACTGAGGTGGCAGAGATTGCGCAGTATTACGCGGATATTTTAGGTGCGCTAAATAATGGATTGGATCACAATCTTCCACTTGAGGTTAATGGGGTTGCAACAAAAACACCGTGGGAACGTTTAAACAGTTTTGCATCGGTTAAAGGGAATACGGATTTCTATGGTTTTGCAGAAAATCTGGCGTACAAATCTAATTCTCCGAATGCGTCTAATATTCCATTAGAATACGCCGTTTACAATTGGATTTATAAGGACAAATCCTCTGATTGGGGCCACAGAAACTTCAATTTGTCAATACTCAATGAAAATTCCGGATCGAAAAATCAAGAAGGTTTATTGGGATTTGGAGTTAAGAGGATTACGCAAACCGATGGCTCGATTAGATTCTACACGGTTATGAACGCAATTGACCCGAATGAAACATTCAATTTTGAGTCGACTATAGTTCTTTGTGATTCTGTTGCTGTAACATTGGATTACACCGATATCAATGATTTGGCTAATTTACATATATACCCAAATCCATTTAGTGATTTTATTAATTTCTCAAGTAAAAACCTACTTAAGGTTCAGATTTACGACTCTCAGGGTGCCCTTGTTGTAGATACATATGTTACAAACGGGGTGTTGTTTACAAATGAATTAAAATCTGGATTTTACTACTTGAATGTATCTCAAAATGGCAATACTTACAGACAAAAAATGATCAAGATTGATTAGAAAAGTCTCGTTATACCTTTCCTTATTCCGCGTTTAAGGTATAAGGAAAGGTATAGTAAGCATAATGAATCATGCGCTAAAGTAATTGGAATACTCGGACCAACTTAATTATCTTTTTAGTTTTCACAGAATTTCAAACTTATTCAAGGGTAAATTCTTGTGTTTAGGTTTTAGAACCTTTTGAATATTTCCATAGCTCAGCGATTGATATATTTATTCAACCTAAACACATGTCTAATTAATTTTAATCAAATTATTATGTAATTCACAAATTAAATAATACTTAGTATTTTTGATGAATTAATGATCTATTATGATGAAAACTAAACAACTCACAAATATCATTAAGTTGATGTATATAATCTTATGTTTCTCCATTCAAAACTTCACGTACGCTCAAACCCAAAAAGGCGGCGATATTGACGGCGAAACTTCATATGATTATTCAGGGCGGTCTGTAAGCATGCCAGATGCTAATACTGTTGCTATTGGTGCATCTTTTAATGCAGGAGACACAACTGAAGCTGGTCATGTAAGGGTGTATAGTTGGAATGGTTTATCTTGGGTGCAAAAAGGCAGCGATATTGATGGTGAAGCTGCTTATGACGGGTCAGGATGGTCCGTAAGTATGCCCGATTCCAATACTGTTGCAATTGGGGCACGTAATAACAATGGAGACGCAACTGAGGCCGCTGGACATGTAAGGGTTTATAGCTGGAGTGGTACGGCCTGGTTGCAAAAAGGCCGCGATATTGATGGTGAAGCCGCTGGTGACTATTCAGGAGAGTCCGTAAGTATGCCCGATGCCAATACTGTTGCCATTGGGGCAGAGGTTAATTCCGGAACAGGGACAGATGCTGGTCATATAAGGGTATATAGCTGGAATGGTTCATCTTGGGTGCAAAAAGGCAGCGATATTGACGGTGAAGCTGCTGATGACCGATTTGGAGGGGCTATAAGCATGCCCGATTCCAATACTGTTGCCATCGGGGCATATGGAAATGACGGAACTGGTGCAGATGCTGGACATGTAAGAGTATTCAGCTGGAGTGGTTCGACCTGGTTTCAAAAAGGCGGCGATATTGATGGCGAAGCTGCTAGTGACTATTCAGGGCGGTCCGTAAGCATGCCTGATGCTAATACTGTTGCTATTGGTGCAGTTGGTAATGACGGAACTGCAGAACGTGCTGGTCATGTAAGGGTGTATAGTTGGAATGGTTCATCTTGGGTGCAAAAAGGCAGCGATAT
>JALRKL010000078.1 GCA_023268875.1 Bacteroidia bacterium | reverse complement strand
ATCATTTTAGAGTTTTTCAGGTTTGCCTCCGGTGGCGCTGCAAAGATACAACCCGTTTTGACAATATGATAACAAGCGGGTGTTGATAAAGTTTTGAATGTCTTCTTGATACCTCGCATCGAACAATACGTGCACATTGGCACCTGCATCGAGCGTAAAACAAATTGGCAAGGAAGTTTCACGACGGTAGTTCCAAATTTCCTGTATAATTGAAATGGTATGTGGGCGCATAAGCATATAATAAGGTATCGACGACATCATCATAGCGTGCAATTGTAAGGCTTCCGATTCTACCAGAGCTATAAAGCGCTCTACTTCCCCTGTTTGCAATACCGATAAAATTTCATTCAAATTTTTCTGGGCCTGGTCAAAGCGAGATTCGGCATAGGCATGTTCCGATAATAAGGCATGTCCTTCTGTACTGCTAACAGATTTTTCACCCGCATCCACAATCATAACGGCATCCATCCAATTAGATAAATCTGAATGAATATCGGCGGTAAAAGGAACCGCATATTCATCAGATGATCCATTGTATGATTGAGTTAGTCCCCAAATTGCAGGCTCTCCATAAACACTCCTCGAGGCGCTTCCGCTGCCCAATCGGGCGCAAAAACTTGCTTTTTGCAAGAACGCAGCCGACCCGATTTCCAGTTGTCCTTCTGCCTCAACTAAAGCCATGGCCATAGCTCCAAATCCCGCGGCAGAGCTGGCAATACCCGCACCATGAGGAAAATTATTCATCGAGGAAATATGTAAATCGACTTCACCAAGAAACGGCAAAACAGGCTCTATTCGCTTTAAGAAATTATTAATTTTGGGTTCAAAGCTTGGTTTTGGAATTCCATCAAGTAAAAACGCAAGCTGTGGACTTGCCGCTTTTTTCGGGCTAACTTGCACCGTGGTGGTCGCCCGTAAATCACTTAACGACCAGCTAATACTCGCGTTAGCCGGCAATTGGACTCCACCTTCTTTTTTTCCCCAATATTTAACGAGCGCTATGTTGCTCGGACAGCTGTAAGTTATGCTTTTATTCATGACTGACTATTTCGTTCCACGGAACGCAATTAAAAGATTCAAAAAAAACCGATTCTGAACGCAAGAAGGTATCGTTTACCAAAAGCATATCCCCTCCCCATGCTCCCAACCACTTGCAAAGTCCTTGCTTAACTGGCTTCAGGTCAAATTGCTTGTAGGGCGTTTCCATTTCTAACAACTGCGCAAGTAACATTTGATACATTTCCAAAGCCGCTTCTAATGAAGCGGTTGATTCTGCGTCACGCACGATATTTAATACGCGTTCAAATTGTTGCTTGTAAAACGGTTCCGCTAATATTTCTTGCATTTTTTGCAAAATTGCCGATACACTTTGGCGGGAATTTACTTTTTCTCCCAAAAAAACAACATGCCAATTTTGCGATAATTCCAAAGGCAATCGCCAAGGACGATAATGTGCTCCTTTATCATTTCGCCAAAAACTCAGTGGTTTCCCTAGACATGCCACGGCAACATCGTAACCACTACCACCGAATATTTCATCCTGTAATTTTTGCGGATCGAGTCGGAAACACTGCGACATGAGGGCTATAAATGTACTGCTAGACCCGAGTCCTGTTTCCCTTCCAAATTCCAATCTCGTTTCTAAACGATAGGATGTTTGCGGCTCCCAAAATTCGTCAGAAACAGACCGCAACACCGCATCAAAGGCTTTTAATTCTGGAGCTTGAGTATTCCTCCAAGCATCGGAGTCAAGATCGTATACATTCTCTAACCAGATTTCACCATCCATATCTAATGCCTTAAAATGGACCGTTGGTGCCTGATTTTCAGGTGTCGTATAGGCAAAAAACTCGAGCCATTGTCCGGTTTTTACCGGAACGGCGTGCGCCTCTAAACCCAATAATACGGTGTATTCACCAGCAAGCAAAATCTTACCTGGTGCAAAGAACGTTTGCATTATTTGGGCGCCTTATGGGCTTGTGGAACAGGAATACCGCGCAATTTCGAAAATATCTCCACCGCAGCACTGAAACTCACCACTTTATCTTTGAAATACTCCACAATCTGCTTTTTCTCATCTTCGGTAGCCTCTAATTGATTTAGAATATTCAATAGGTGCATTTTCATATGACCTTTTTGGATTCCTGAGGTTATTAATGAACGAACGGCCGAAAAATTTTGAGCCAAACCAGCCACTGCGGCGATTTGCATCAGTTCTTCTGCCGAAGGGTTGCCCAAAAGTTCATGTGCAAATTTCACCATCGGGTGTAAGGATATAATGCCACCCACGGTACCTACCGAAAGTGGTAAATCGATCCAGAAACGGAACATTCCGTCTTTAATTTCTGCATGAGACAAACTGGTATATCGCCCATTTTTTGCCGCATAAGCATGAGCACAAGCTTCTGTTGCTCTAAAATCATTTCCGGTTGCAATAATTACCGCATCTACTCCATTCATTATACCTTTATTATGGGTAACTGCTCGGTAAGGTTCTGCCTTGGCAATTCTTATTGCCCGAACAAATTTATCTGCGAATTCCTGATTATCGATACCGCTTCCCTCGTTTATGTCGTCTATTTTACACGCAACTTCGGCACGAACCACACATTCGGGTGTGAAATTACTCAAGATACTCATGACGATGGTCACCGGCATTTCGTGATTTTCAGATACAATTTCCTTCCATTCCTTGGCCAATGTCTCCAAACAAGAATTAATAAAATTCGCTCCCATGGAATCACGGGTATCAAAACGCACCTCTAACTGATAATAATCAGGCTCTTCAATGGTTTTATCTACCAATGTAATATCTAAAATACCTCCACCTCGTGCCCTCATATTCTTGGTAATGTCTTCGGTGGAAGCAATCAAACGGCTGCGCTTGGCTTCAAATATCTCTTTTAATGAATCGAAATTGGCACCCGACCATAAAAAGTGTACATGCCCCATTTTTACCATTCCCAAAACCTCCGCTTTAAAACCGCCTCTATCGAGCCAAAACGTTGCCGATTTGGCTGCGGCTGCGACGACACTGCTTTCTTCGATAGCAAAAGGGATAGTATACATATTCCCGTTAATCAAGAAATTAGGCGCTACACCGAAGGGCAAATAATAATTACTAATGGTATTTTCTATAAATTCATCGTGCAAACGTTGGACTTCGGAGAGTTCATGCCAATACCCTTTTAACATATTCAAACTGTCGCTGGGATTCTCCGCATAATGAGTGATTAACCATTCTATTTTGGCTTCTTTACTGAGTTTGCTAAATCCTTTTACAGGAGGCGTTTGGTGTTTTTTCATGATTTAAGCGATAAATAACTGTACGACATGGCCAAACCATGCAGTTGCGATTCGATATATTCAAATAAGGGTTCTTCTCCCAAAAGTGCGTATTTTAAAAACGGCGATGCTTGGGCATAGATGACATTATGAGGCACCTTTAATAGATGGTAATATCCATCTAAAAAGCTTTTAATTCCCCCAGAAACTATAATGTTCTTGGCCTGTATATTTAATTCGCCTTTATGATGAAAATCACAAATCCATTGTGACATTTCTTCGGCATTATGTCCAACTCGAGTGGCAGGAATCCATTCTTCCGCCCTGACTCCAGAGGCCCGTAAATTTTCTAAAACGGCAAAATTCGTTCCTCCAAATGCTCCATAATCAACCGCTTCGAGAGGCAATTCCAATAAAGCACGAAGTGACCTGGGGCCCATACCTTGCCCTACTTCTTTAACCATTAGGGGGAAATCGAACACATCGATGCACCTTTTAATGGTATCGATGGATGAAAATTGGAATTTATCTCCTTCGGGCTGAAACCATTCTTGCAAGGGATTTACATGAATAATTAAGCCGTCGGCTTCGAGGGTTTTGATGAGTACTTTTACCTTATCGGCTTGGTTATTGAGGAATAATTCTTCTAATTGCGCTATTCCTAAGTTAGCAAAAAGGGGTTGGTCGCCAATGAGCTTACGGATTTTAAAATCCGCAGCCGATTCGGTTTGCTCTAGAACAGGCCTACAAGAACCGAGCCCCATTCCCAAACCATATTTCTTGGCGGCTTTGGCCAAATTGGCATTGATATTTCCGGCTTTCTCAGCGCCACCGGTCATACTAGAAATCCACCACGGCGCTTTCATGGATTTACCCGCAATCGAAGCCGACGGTATTACGGACAAATCCGGGGATGGCGCTAATAGCGGTTCATAGTAGAAACGACCATCGTTTTCAGATAGCTGCGACCTGAATGCCAATTCAATGTGGTCGGATTTTCGTTTGTTTAAGGAAGTACTCGACAATGTGATACAAAATTAAACAAAAAAATCGTCGTAAGGTTTTGTATAAACTACAGTTTCGGGTTGTTTTTATGCCTATTGGCGTCGCGTGTCGTTTTCTTCTCTAGATTCTTAAGGAGTGCTTGGTTTAAATCAACACCCGTTTGATTTGCCAAACACATTAAAACCCAAAGTATATCCGCCATTTCTTCGGCCAAATCTTTGTTTAATTCAGATTCTTTGAACGACTGGTCTCCATAGGTTCGAGCCATTAATCGCGCCAACTCTCCTACTTCTTCCATAAGAATTGCGGTGTTGGTTAATTCCGAAAAATAGCGAACCCCGAATTCCTTGATCCAAGCGTCAACCGATTTTTGCCATTCCGATATGGTTTTTTGATCCTTCACTATTTAAGGTTAAATAATTGTTCATCAACCCAAGATTTACCCCAATTCGCTTTTTCTTCTTCGGTCCAAATACTCGGGAATGCTATTATCCGCTGAAAACGAGGTGGCAAGAATCGCTGCCAATTGGTACCACCAGTTGCCGGAACATCTGTTCCTTTTGCCGCTAAATAACGCACCGCACTTCTGTAGTGTGATAAGCGCCAATTTATGTTGAGGTATACATCAAGTGTTTTAAAATGAGCCAATAATGAAGGCGATAATTTATTGTTTTTTTGGAGCGTTAATAGTTGCTGATTTAAATTTTTAGGAGCCCAAGCATGTGCCCATTCCAAAAACTCTTTTTCGTAGTGCTCTTCAAACTGCAATAAGGTTAATGTTTTAGCCCCAGTGCTTTCTTCGATTGATCCCGCCTTCCAATATATTTGTGCATATTGTTGAGCGATAGTTTGATCTTTAAGGCCTTTGCGTTTATCTTCAGGAATTAATTGAAGCATGTCGGTATAAGCCATTTCGATTTTGCGGAATTGAGCACTTTGAAATCCACTCGCAGGCAATAAAGACATCCGAAATTTTAAAAATTGATCGCGCTCCATACCTTCTATCATAATATCGAAACTGTCAATGAGATTTTTCAAATAACGAACAATGCGCGTTATTTTGTCTTCCCACCTATTCTCATCTAATTCACCAGAACTCATCTGTTCCAATTCATGAATGATCAGTTTAAAATACAGCTCCGTAATTTGGTGATAGCCGATAAATATCAATTCATCAGGTATATCTGTTTTAGGTTGTTGAAGCGCCAAAAGTGCATCAACAGCCACATAACGCCAGTACGGTTCGTAATTATTATGTAACAATCCCTCTAGATAATCGTCGAGTTTTTGAGAGTCTGCATCGAATTTTTTATGCAGTTTTTCTAGTAAATCTTGTGTTTTCGGGCTGATTTCCATGGGATTAGCGTTTAAAAAGGCGAATTAAAATCGTTGAATGTAGGTAGTTTGGTATCTTTCTCGGAGAGAATCGGCTGATCAATATTCCATGGAATATTTAACTCCGGAGAGTTCCACAAAACACCTCCTTCTGTTTCGGGGTGATAATAATCGGTGCATTTATAGGTAAAGATGGTTTGATCACGTAGAGTCAAAAATCCGTGTGCAAATCCAGGGGGAACATACAAGGCATGGAAATTTTCTTCAGTAAGTTCAAACGCCGCAAACTGCCCGTAGGTGGGGGATTCTTTGCGTATATCCACAACCACATCTCTCACAGCCCCTTTAATTACTCGCACTAATTTACCTTGTGCATGTGGTGGTGCTTGAAAATGCAATCCGCGTAAAATCCCGGCATTAGATAAACTTTGATTGTCTTGAATGAAGTTTAATGTTACCCCCATCTCTTTTAACGCATCTTGACGAAAACTCTCAAAAAAATGACCTCGATGGTCTTGGTGCACTTTGGGTTTGATTAACAGCACCCCATTCAAAAACGATTCAAATTCCATTAGTGTTTAAAAAAGCGTAAAATTACATATTTTCGCAGTAAATCATTCAAATAAAAACCCACTACCAACTAATAATTTTATCGCAACATGAGTCAGCAAGACAAAAAAAACAAAACCCTTCTTTACATCATCATTCTTATTTTATTCATTGTTAATATAGGATTATTTTACATGTGGCAAACTGGCAAGAAAGATCGCAACGTTCTAAGCCAAGAAAATACCACACTCCAAAACCGAGTAAAAGAGAAGGATGCTACTATTGCTGCGGCGGAGGCTTTGCTTGCCCAATATCGCGAAGACTCCGTTGCGATGGCTGCGAATAATCAGCAAATGTCTGATGAAATGGCGCGTAAAAGCAGCGAGATTGCTCGTTTAACCTACTTACTTAAAAAAGAGAAATACGCAAGTCAAGACATGATTGATGCGCTAAACGGAAAGTTGGACGATCTAAATTCACAGCTTGTGGCACTTAAGGAAGAAAACGCCCGTCTTCGCGATAATAACGACAGTTTACTTTCTGTAAATCAGGGACTTTATGGCGAAAACACCAAACTAAGTCTAGAAGGTAAGCGTTTAAAGAATCTAGCGGCGAGACTGACCACCTCCGAGATTAAGGTTGAACCAATAAAAAAACAATTCTTGACTGGTAAAGAGACAACAACAGTAAAAGCCAGCCGTGTTAAAGGTTTCAAAATTAATTTCTCGGTGGCGGAAAACAATATTGCTGAACCCGGCGATAGAGACGTGTTCATTAAAGTTACAGGCCCTGAAGGAATTACCCTCACAAATGAAGGTCAAGGCGGTATCGTAGAATTAGCAGATGGCAAGTCAGCAAAATTCAGCTACAAAACTAAAATTGTATTCGAAAACAACACATTGGAGAGTCCTGATATTACATGGGAACCCAATAAAAAATTAACCCCCGGCAAATATGTTATTCAACTTTTCACCGAGGGATATTTAATGGGTTCTGCAGGTATTACCTTGCGTTAATCCTCTTCTGGAGTTTTATCCTCCTCATTTGAATTTGCCCGGGCTTCTGCTTGGGCAATTCTATTTTGAGCCGGTTCGGTATACGCAACATTATTAAAGTTCTCAATAATCGTATTCCATGTAACCTTGGCATTGAAATCATCTCCTTCCTTAGCGAATGCATCTCCAAGAAGTAAAAGTGATTTGGCTACCCATTCATCGTATGCATTAAAATCTTCCAACAATTGGTAACAAGACTCTTTACTCATATTGAGCGAATCAGCGATAAAATAGGCTTCGGCCTCAAGGTATTTCGCTTCAGCAGCGAATTTATTTGACTTACCCTGATAGAGCGATTGTAGCGTAGCAATTCGATCCTCTAAAGTTAAAGATGAGTCGGAATTATTCTTGTACATGATCAATTGCGACTGATATTTCAAATCAGGATCTACAGAAGCATCGTTCACCGCTTTAGCCGCAATTCTATTCAAACCCTCGGTATTACCAGAACGAGAATAACAATACATCATAGATTTCCAAGCTTTACGCTGTAAATCTTTAGAACGGGTTATTTCTTCTAGTATCTCTAAATAGGTCAGAATGTCCTCACATTGTGCATCATTACCATAGATTTTCAATACGGCAACTGTCGCATCTTCTTTATAATCTCCGGAATTAGCAACCGCCACTTTTTTATACACCTCAAGGGCCTTTTGAGGCTGTTTGGCATTTTCATAACTTAATCCTAGATAGTACATAGCAGGTATAATGAAATTCCCATCGGGCTTTTCTTCTAAATAAGTCTCAAATGAAGGTATTGCTTTTTTATATTCGCCCTTGTCATAAGCTGTGATAGCTGTTTCATATATCACACTATCCTCAGCGGCAGAGGTTATTCCTCCGCGGGTAGAAGCCCATTTTACGTAGTCTTTAGCACGGCCTTCTTCTGTAAAAATCGTTTTCACCAATTCAGCTGCCGACTGGGCATCTTGGGTACCTTTAAACTCATCGTATAGTTTAGAGAATGAAGCTACCGCTAAATCTACTTTTTTCTGATTGTAATAAATTCGGCCTAAAGTACTGTATGCTTTGCGTGTAATCTGAGTCCCTGGGAATTTTTCAAGTATAGTGGTATAATATTTTTCAGCTTGATCGTACTGCTTGAGTAACATGTATTCCGAAGCGATATCGTTATAAGCATCCAATGTATACGGACTTCTGGGGTATTCGGCCAATAAACGCTTTATGGTAGTAATTTTTTCTTCGGAACGCTCTAATAAGCCGTAAATAATAGAACTTTGGTATAAGGCATAATCAGCGTCACGGCCTTTTTTACCCGAAACATAAGCGTAGGCTCTAACCGATCCTTCTAAATTTCGCGTCATTAAATAACAATCGCCAAGGCGCAAATGGGCATCGTGAACTATAGCTTCCACATAACGACCCGAACTCACTTTATCGGTAAACTCTTTAAAATAAGTAGCGCCCATCGCGTAATCTTTTCTGTGATAAAAGACATATCCTTGACCGTAGTAGGCATAAGCAAATTCATCAATTTCATTTGATTTGGGCTTATCCATAAAGGATTTATAGGCAACCAGCGCATCGTCAATTTTATCCATCTGCAATAAAGTTTCCGCTTTCCAATAGGCGGCTTGTGCGGCATATTTGCGGTTTACCGATTTTTCAGAACATTTCTCGAATAACTCTAATGCATCATTCCAACTTCGATTTTTATACAATTCCATTCCCCTCGCTAGAGAAACTTTCTGGTATATTTCCGTAGTTTGATCGTCGAGGTTTTCAATACCCTCTAGAATTTGCAATGCTTCACGATACTTATCGGTATTCAATAATAATCTTGCCTTCAACTTTGACGCTTCGCGTGCTTCGGGAGATTTTGGAAATAAACGAACGTATTTATCCAACAATTTGGTACTATTCGCTTCGCGCATTTGAACGGCAATTTTTGCCTGAGTGTAAAGGGCAACTTTTGCGATTTCCTCATTAAAACCGGTTCTCCAAACTTCAGAAAATGCATAAGAGGCTTCTCTGTAGTTTTTCAATGCAAGAAGCGTGTTTCCCAATTCGTAACTCGCAATTTGCGCTAAACTGTCATTATTTTTAGCTACTTCACGGAACCAAGGTAGACTTTCATTTAACCTACCCGACTTAGAATAGGCGTAGCCAATCTCAAATTGCTGTTGATTATCCAGTTTATCGATTCGAGGATTTATTTTTTCAAATATCTCTGCTGCCTTATCGTAGTTTTTCAATCGATAGTGACACTTCGCTCTCAATTCATCTCGCTCAGAAGGTTTTACTTTTCTTGAATTTACTTTATCAATTTCTTTTAAAGCCTCATCATAACGCGAAAGTTGGTACAAAACTTGGGCCATGTAAAAATGAATCTTTTCAAATCGTTCATCGGTAATGGTTCTAAATGAGGCATAAGCCGCTTCATAATCGCCTTCCATCAAACAGGCATATCCGTAGTAATACTGTCCAAAACCTTGGTATTCTGAAGGCTTTTCCACCACTTTCTGCAACCATTCTTTCCCTTTGTCAAATTTGCCACGTTGAACGTAACAAAATCCCATTCGGTAGTAATACGCCATGCGTTTAGATGGGGCTATCGTTTCCTCTTTTACGTCGCGGTAATAACCCAACGCAGAGCCGTATTGACCTAATTCATAAAAGTAATCGCCCAAAGCCAAGTTCGCCTGATTGGCGCGTGCTTCATTGGGATGATTGGCCAAATAACTCACCAAAAATGGTTCCGCATTCTCATGCTTGGCGTACAATTTTGCCATCGCGTGATAATATCTCACGTCGTCATTCAGTTGAATACTCGGGTCGTTTTTGAGCGCTGTTTCAAATTGCGCAATCGCCGCATTAAAGCGGCCCTCCTCATACAATTCAATTCCACGTTTTGCGTAAATTCCCGGATACGTATTCACGGGATGTGGCTGGGCCGTTAAAGCCGAAGACCAAAGCAATAAAATAGCGAGAGCACGATTCCTCATACTAACAAAGATACGCGCGCGTTAGAAGCGATTTAAGAGCAGTTGCTCACAGAAAATTACACTGGTTAATATTTTGGGCAAAACCCTTTGTTTTTTGGTTGTATATTTGGAATTATGTTATCAAAAACCTTAGAAGATGCCTTGAATAAGCAAGTCGCTATGGAGGCCTCAGCGAGTTACGTTTATTTGGCAATGGCCTCTTGGATGGAAAACGAAGGATTCGAAGGAACGGCTCAATTTCTTTATGCACAAAGCGATGAAGAGCGGATGCATATGATGAAATTATTTCATTATATAAATGAAGTTGGTGGATACGCCTTATCTCCTGCTGTAGCTGCTCCTGACATAAAATTTGATTCTTATAAACACGTGTTCGAGCGGGTGCTAGAACAAGAAAAAAAAGTCACAGCCGCCATTCACAACTTAATGGATATCGCTACTAAAGAAGCCGACCACACAACCGCAAATTTCCTGCAGTGGTACGTAGCTGAGCAGCGCGAAGAAGAGGCCCAATTCAATACCATCCTTGGCAAACTCAAAATACTTGGGAACGATGGTAGCGGCTTGTATCTAATGGACCGTGATTTAGCACAAATTACTGCTCAAGCCTCAGCTGGTAAATCAGTTGCCGAATAATCAAATCGGAGAAGTCCAATACTAAGGGTTTCTCCGATATCAAACTATACTCCATTATGTCTTTTTCAGGGGAAGCCTATCACGCCGGCATACACGGCGAGCGATTGTGGCAATTTTTAGGCCGCTTCCATTCCATTTCCCAAGAAGAAAAAGAGGCTATTCTCCCCTTTTTAACTGTTACGAAGATTCATAAAAATAAATTCCTCCAAGAAATCGGGTATACCTGTAAAACTATTTATTTTATGAATAGTGGCTTGGCGCGGATATTTTACTACAAAGACGAACACGAGGTAACGGAATTATTTGCACAAGAGGGTGAAATTATTGTGAGAGTAGAGAGTTTATTTACGGGCAGGCCTTCACGAAAAGGCATTCACATTATTGAAGATTCAGAAATAATCGGCATCAATGCCTCCGGGTTATTCCAACTGTACGACGCCTACCCAGGCATTGAGCGTTTATTTAGAAAGGTATTTGAAGCCGAGCATTTACAAACAGTTTTACGTTTGGAGAGTTTGCAGTTTCATTCGGCTGAAGAGCGCTACGAAATTTTATTAAAAGAAACTCCTGATCTGATTAAAAGGGTACCTTTAAAATATATCGCTTCATATTTGGGAATTACACAAACGAGTCTGAGTCGGATAAGGGCTAAGGGGCACTCTTAGCCCACGTAACCCAAGGTTAAAACCGCGGGACAACTGGTCAAAAACTTTGGTAAAGAGTCTAATTCCTTTAAGGAATGGTTAAATCAACATAAAACGTTCGCTCTTTGCTAGATTGGGCCGGCTAATTCATAAGCAACCTCATTTCGGCGCCCAGTAACATCCCAAGGTGCGTTATAACCCATAAAAAGCAATGAACCTTTTATTTTCATGTTATTACTTTCTAAAACGCTTTTGAGTTCCTCAGCATACTTTTGGATTTTAGCTTGAGAAGCATAGCCACCAAAGCTTATTACACCTAATATCATAGGAGCTTGCGTTTGTAATTGCACCTGCTCTGAATTAGGCTTAGGAAGGTCTTCCATTTGGTATTGGCTCGGCATTACGAATGACATGCTGGCTGAGGAGTCAGACATATTCATAATCACAGGAGCCGTCATGGCAATCTTTTCTTGTTTTTGATTCCCACCAAAAATATAACCTGCTACGGTTCTAAAACCATTGTCTTCATTTCCGTCGTAACGACCACTTTTTAATTTGGTTTGGGCTAAAATCAATGTGGGATATTGTCGAATTTCCACGTCGTTTATTTTTTTCAACAAGGTAAATTTGGGCGTTTCGATATTCTTAAAACGAAATGAATAGAACATAAACAATGCAAAAACAGCAATTACGCATAGAGCAAGCCAGATAAACTTATTCATACTACTTAACTCAACAATTAATTGGGATTATAGTTCAAAATCAAAGGACAATTGGTGTGAACATTGTCTCTGGTTTTAATTATGGTTACTTTTGCGGCATTCTATGAATTTCGCCCTAAATCTTTTCGATTTCAAACAAAAAGTAAATTACAAAAACGAAGTACTCAGTGGTTTAACGGTAGCACTCGCCTTGGTGCCTGAAGCTGTTGCTTTTGCCTTAATTGCAGGGTTATCGCCTTTAACGGGCCTTTATGCGGCATTCATGATGGGTTTTGTAACATCTATTTTGGGTGGAAGGCCAGGTATGATTTCTGGTGCTACTGGTGCTGTGGCAGTTGTATTGGTAACATTGGCAAAAGACCACAGTCCGGATTATATTTTTGCTACCGTTATTTTAGCCGGTATTTTACAACTTTCAGCAGGCTTTTTCAAGTTGGGTAAATTTATGCGTTTGGTACCTACTCCTGTTATTTTAGGGTTTGTAAATGGATTAGCCGTGATAATTTTCATGTCGCAAATTGCCCAATTCAAGTCCGATTCTGGAGCGTGGTTACAAGGGTCTGAGATGGGCATTTTTGCCGCGCTTGTAGGTTTGGCCATGTTGATTATTTGGGGACTTCCCAAGTTAACAAAAGTGGTACCCGCATCGCTTACGGCGATTTTAGTGGTTTTTGGAATTTCTATGGCATTGGGCCTCGATACGCGTACTGTAGGAGACATTACCTCAATTGCCGGTGGCTTTCCCCCCTTTCATATCCCGGTGATACCCCTAGATTGGGCAACCATTCAATTGATATTTCCGTATGCCGCTATTGTTGCAGGTGTCGGTTTAATTGAGAGCTTGTTAACCTTAAATATCATTGATGAAATTACCGATACCCGAGGTCGAAGTAATAAAGAATGTATTGCCCAAGGGACAGCCAATATTTTATCGGGCTTGTTTTCGGGCATGGGCGGCTGCGCCATGATTGGTCAGAGTTTGATCAATATTTCTTCTGGCGCTCGCGCTCGACTGTCTGGAATTGTGGCCTCCGTCATGTTATTAATGTTCATCATGTTTGGTTCTTCTATTATTGAAAAAGTACCGATGGCGGCATTAACGGGAGTAATGATTATGGTTTCTATAGGCACTTTTGAATGGGCGAGCTTACGCACGTTTCGTCGGATGCCCATTTCAGATATATGGGTAATGGTATTGGTTACTTTAGTGACTATTTTCTTGCATAATTTGGCACTTGCTGTATTGGTGGGAGTGATTATTGCAGCCTTGGTATTTGCGTGGGATAATGCCAAACGTATTCGTGCACGGAAGTTTATTGATGAAAATGGCTGGAAACATTACGAGATATTCGGCCCTTTGTTTTTTGGATCGATTACGGTGTTCAATGAAAAATTCGACGTCCAGAACGACCCTGATCATGTTGTGATTGACTTTTCAGAAAGCCGTGTGGTAGATATGTCCGCCATAGAAGCTCTGAATAAACTCACAGAACGGTATGCAAAAGCGGGTAAAAAAGTACATTTGCGTCATTTGAGCAAAGATTGTACCGCCTTGTTAGAAAAAGCCTCGGCCATCATTGAAATCAATTACTACGAGGATCCCAGCTACAAGGTTGTAACCGACATAAAGCTTTAAGTGTTAACTCTTGGAATTCTTTCGGTTTTGGTATAAATACCAAGACGCACTGGGTATAAAAATCAAAGTCAAGGTTAATAAACCAGTAACCAAAAGCATATTGGCTCCCTGAAGGTGCAATAATTTAAACAACACACTCAATCCCAAAGTGGATGTCGAAAATGCACCACTTGTATACACTAATTTACGCATTAGCCAAAAATACAGATATCTTGTTTATTCACAAAAATTGCTCCATATTTCGTATATTAGAATAGTAATATGAAAACGAAAGAAGAAATTATTAATAACTGGCTTCCACGATATACCGGAGAGCCTTTAGAAAATTTTGGTTCTTATATTCTGCTTACGAATTTCCAGCATTATGTTCAATTATTTGCGGATCAAACTGGAGCTGGAATCAAGGGTATCGACAAACCTATGAGTAGTGCTACACATGAAAATATCACGATAATAAATTTTGGAATGGGTTCTCCAAATGCGGCAACTGTGATGGATTTGTTAGCGGCTATTTCGCCAAAAGCAGTTTTATTTCTTGGGAAATGCGGCGGACTCAAAAAAAGGAATCAGATTGGAGATTTGATTTTACCCATAGGTGCTATACGCGGAGAAGGTACTTCCAACGATTACTTCCCTCCGGAAGTCCCAGCCATGCCTGCCTTCGCATTGCAAAAGGCGGTGAGTACTACTATCAGAGAGCATCAGACAAACTATTGGACCGGGACGGTATACACCACCAATAGACGGGTTTGGGAGTTTGATGAAAAGTTTAAAAAATACCTCAAGCGTATTCGCGCCTATGCCATAGATATGGAAACGGCGACTTTGTTTTCAGTTGGTTTTCATAACCACATCCCTACTGGGGCATTGCTTTTGGTGAGCGACAATCCAATGGTTCCGGAGGGGGTTAAAACCTTAGAAAAAGATGCCGTAAACTCAAAGTTATTCGATGAGCAACATGTAAAAATCGGGATTGCTTCTTTGAACCAACTGATGAACAATGGCGAAACCATAAGACATTTGATTTT
>JALRKL010000062.1 GCA_023268875.1 Bacteroidia bacterium | reverse complement strand
CCAATCCCAAATCTTCCGCTTCCAACATACTGAATTGCACCGATGGAAATCCTTTTGGGGGCAAATCCAAGGCCGAAAAATGGTAAATCGATACTTCCGATATCAAAATTCCGCCCACATGTAAACTCCGATAATTGGGTAAATCGTGAATCTTATGAGCATGTAGTAATAATTCACGATACAAGGATTCCTTGTCTTCAACTTCGGTTTCAATGTTGCCAAATGAGTTGCTGCCTAATTGCCGATTCCGGGGTCGGTGGCCCATTCCAGGCGTGCTGTAAATATCCTTTTTATTCGGCGCAAATGCTTCAAAGTTCTTAGGAGAATAATAGCTTGGCCGTTCCAATAATGCGTCAATTTCACTCTTGGGAAGGCCGTATACTTTTCCCAATTCACGTACAACCGCATTGTTTTGGAAGGTGTTATAGGTAGCGAGTAGGGCGGTATTGGTGGGCCCGTATTTATGAAGAATATAGGCCGTAACGGTATCGCGATCCTGCCAGGAAAAGTCTAAATCGAAGTCAGGCGGACTGCTTCTAAATGGATTGATAAAACGCTCAAAGTACAAGTCTAAATCAATTGGATCTACGTCGGTAATCCTCAGGCAATAGGCGACCACGCTATTCGCACCGCTGCCTCGACCCACATAAAAAAAGCCTTTTTCACGGGCAAACCGACAAATATCCCAATTGATCAAGAAATAGGCGGTAAAACCGAGCTCATAAATAGATTTTAATTCTTTTTCGAGACGCTGGGTAACCGCATAGGTGTATTTAGGATACCGATATTTAAGGCCCTCAAAAGCCAATTCCCGCATCATCCGAAAATCTTCGTCAGCATCGCCGGTATAGGTTTTTTTATTCTGGGGGATATTAAACGGAAAAGTCCAGGCGCTGCGTTCAATGAGCGCTTGAGATTGATGCAGCAGTTGCGGATATCCCTCAAACGAACGGTATAATTCGCTAAATGGCAGCAAAAGTTCATGAGCAAATGCGGTGCTAAGGGGTTTGAGTTTGCTTATCAGGCAGTTGTGTGCGATGCAGCGTAATAGGGTATGGGTTTTCAAGTCCTCGGCATGGCGCAACGTGGCTCGATGATAGGCAAGAAGTCGTTCGGGTTGGTATTTCCATGCCGATAGCGATAGTTTGCGCACATCACGTTGGGTAACGGCTACCATCGCCCCTCGAGATAAGTCTTTTGGTTTCAATGCCGATACCTTATAATAAGGATAAATACAACATACCTCTGGCATTACAGGTGGATTGATAGGGTAGGGCAATTGCGCTAATTGGTGCTCACTTAGGAATCGATTCACTGCAGCAAAACCTTGATGCGACTCGGCCATAAGGATATATAAAGTTTCATCGCCGTTACGAACTTCTACTCCCACTCGCGCATGAACCTTAGGATGCTGCTGCGCTTCTTTGAGGAAGTTCGTTACGCCGCTAACATTATTGATATCGGCCAATAATACCGACACGGGTTGTTGCAGTAAATCAGATTGACTTTGCGCCCATCGGACGATGTCTTCCGGACTCATTAATCCGTAACGTAAACTGAAGTATGAGTGGCAATGGTAAATCAATTGATAAAATTATTAACAAGTATTTGCTAATAATATAATCAAAATAATTGTTAATTGTCAATTTGATTGTGCTAGAGATTCTTGTCCCACGTTTTTAAACGTGGGGTTGTTTATTCAACTGGGTTAGTAAGGTTATAACTGATTTTGTAAGGTTTAACGTTGGGGCACCCCTAACAACGATCCCGCCGTCCAAACCACCGGTAGCGGTTTCGCGACACCCAGCGGTAAACCGAATTTCTCAAACGCGCCGGAATTCCATATCCCAAGAGAAAAAAACGGTGCATCCCGCCTAAAATACGCATTAACTCAAGTACGGCTTCGCTTTGATCGTACCACCGGCCGTGGGCATAAAGTAATACTGAATCGGGTATGCCCTCTACCAAATTCACCCCTTTAGGTAAAGGCAACTCATAAGATTGCAAGGATTGGATTCGGATACGCTTGTGTTTATCATTTCGATAAACATAGGCGACGGCCCAATTACACAAATTACAGTGACCGTCGAATAATAACAACAGCTCCTGCTTAACTTCTGGCTGTTTAACGGTCATGTTTACGGAATTTAAATTTGAATTTCAGGTATGTTACCTTCTACCACCAAACGCCCTTCGGTTTTGGCTTTGATTTCATCGATAGTAACCCCAGGGGCTATTTCCCTGAGCTCAAAACCCCGTTCCGTAATATCAAAAACACCCAATTCCGTTACCACTTTCTTTACGCATTTTAAACCTGTAATAGGCAAGGAGCACGATTTTAGCAGTTTGCTTTCTCCTGCTTTATTAGTGTGTTGCATAGCAACAATTATATTTTTTGCTGATGCTACCAAATCCATAGCACCACCCATGCCTTTTA
>JALRKL010000052.1 GCA_023268875.1 Bacteroidia bacterium | reverse complement strand
AAAGGCAGCCGTATCTTTTCCTTCTTCCAATAATAGTTTCGCTTTAATATCGCGCAAGAATAAACTATTCGGGTTTTTATCTAAACCTTTCTCAGTATAAAACATAGGTGTTTTTGAACTTCTCACCATTCCCGGGATTACCTTGTAGAAATAATGGTAATAAGCCAAGGTGTCCAGAACCCATGAGTCTACCGCGGTATCCTGAGCGACCCATTGGGTTAACGTAGAAATTACGGTTTCTCTATCTTCGGCTTCCAGTGCCAGCTGATAGGTGGATTTTAGCACATCAATTTGATCGGTTTTTTTAGCGTTGCAAGCAGAAATTCCCGCTATTGCCAATAGTATGTATATATATTTCATGATTGATATTAGTTGGGGGCATGTATTCGTTTAAGGCCAAATTCATCTTTTAGAACATGATAGGCCATTTCTGAGTAATAAGCGAGGGCATCTATGATTAATGAGAGGGATTCAGACTTGAAATTATCTCCTGAAACACGATAAGTGATTACCGTCGCGTTGTCCTTTTCATTATATGAGAATTTCCCAAACATTAAATTCAAATTTACAATCAATAACTCTTGCAAAAACTCATTCCTTTTTAAAGTAGGCGCATGAGTAAAAGGTATCGTAATTTGAAATACGGTCGGGTCATTTTTAAAAACAAAATAATTCCAAGGTGTTGACTCGGCATCTTGCCAAACGTCAATATATACCGGTAATTCGTTCTTCAGCAAAATCCACTGGCCATTTTCGTCGGCTCTCGACTCTTCCTCCGACAAACCCATGTCTCTAATGGCCGCTTCAACCTTTTTTATCAATTGGGATAATTCCATCATGCAAAAGTACTAAATATGGCGTTCCGACCTACTCATAAACCAAAATACCAATCCAACCAAACCAGTTGCGAGTCCCATTACGCTTTCAAATGGTTTCACTTGAATAAAAAACACACATACGCTTGCCGTCATTATCAAGAAAATAAGAGACGTGATGGGATAACCCCAAGCTTTATACCCCTCTGGTTTTCCCGATTTAAATCTCAACACAAACAATCCTAAAACCGTTAACATGGTGAACAAAGACAAGGTAAATGCCACGTAATAAATGAGTGATTCAAAATCCATAACATGCAATAACACCATGCTCACTAATGCTTGCAACCAGATGGAACGAACTGGAATTTCTTTTGAATTTAGCGCCGCCCAGTATCGCAACTGAGGTACTTTTTCTAACATTGTTTTAAGTACTCGCGGTCCCGTAAAAATCATTGAGCTTATCGTAGAAACGAGTAAAATACTGATTACCCCTCCCATGAGTTTACCCCAATTTTGCCCCCAGATATATTGAGCGGAAATTAAGCCAATTTCTTTTTTGCCTTTCATTAAATCAATCGGCGTACTACTCAAGAAAACCCAATTCAATGCGGCATATAGCACCATTACAACGAGGGTACCAAACAATATCGAACGACTTAAATTTCTTCTAGGATTCTCAATACTTCCCGCAATGTAAGCCGCCGCATTCCAACCACTGTAGGCAAATGAAACCCATACCAAACTAACAGAAAAACTCGCTTTAAACCAAAATCCTTCAAAAATTTCCGATAAAGCGGTAGTATTCGGACTGAAATCAATTTGTGACTTGTTTCCCACGTACCAACCGGAGATAATAAAAACCAACATTAGCAATACCTTTGCTAATGTTGAAATTCTTTGAAACAGGAGACCTATTGATAAGCTTCGACCGTGCAAGAAACTCAATCCAATAATTACTAAAATTCCAACTAGCGGTCCACTTACCATAGGAAATACACCATGTAAATAGGCACCTAATGCTAATGCAGCTCCTGCAACAGGAGCAGCAAATCCAACCGTAGTACTAACAAAACCAGCCATGTAACCCAATGCGGGATGAAATATTTCCGATAAAAAATGAAACTCACCACCGTCTTTACTGAGTCGGCCCGCTATCTCGGCATAGCTAAATGCCCCAGTTAATGCTATTAATCCCCCTGCAATCCAAATCATCAAAAGGGCAAAGCCACTTTGAGTATCGAAAAGTTGATATCCCAAACTCGTAAATACGCCGGTGCCCACCATATTGGCAATAACCATACTCGTAGCGGACCATACATCGATATTTCGATTTTCCTTCATGGACAACGAAAGTGCGAAAATTTTATGAATATTCGACCCGAATCAAATTAATATCTTCACCCTTTTTACTCATTCCCTATTTTTGCAAGATGAATTCCCCCGAAAAAGACATCTTAAGCATCGACATTCACACCCATATTATCCCTGAAAATCTTCCCAAATGGAAAGAGAAGTTTGGATATGGTGAGTTCGTTTCTTTAGAACATCACAAACCTTGTTGTGCTCGCATGATGATGGATGGTGAATTCTTCCGAGAAATAGAAAATAACTGTTGGGATGCCGAACAACGCATGAAAGAATGCAATCATGTGCATGTAGACGTACAGGTTTTAAGTACCATCCCCGTTATGTTTAGCTACTGGGCAGATCCAAAGCACACATTAGAAATTTCGAAATTCCTGAACGACCATATCGCAGATATATGTACGCGTTATCCTAAGCGATTTGTCGGCTTGGGAACTTTACCCATGCAACATACCGATTTAGCTATCCAAGAGCTCAAACGTTGCAAAGACATTGGACTTAAAGGCATACAAATCGGATCTCATATCAACGACTGGAACCTAAATGAGCCTGCCTTATTTCCCATTTTTGAAGCGATGCAGGACCTAGACATGGCCCTTTTTGTGCATCCCTGGTGGTATAGT
>JALRKL010000044.1 GCA_023268875.1 Bacteroidia bacterium | reverse complement strand
AACGGTGGAGCTCATGCAGACAATAAAATTGATTTCCAAGAGTTTATGGTTATGCCACTCAAGGCAGATACTTTTTCTCACGGATTGAGAATGGGTGTGGAAATTTTTCATCACCTAAAGAAAGTACTTAAAAATGCAGGTTACAGCACGAATGTAGGAGATGAAGGTGGATTTGCTCCTAATATCCAGAGTAATGAGGAAGCCATTGAAATCGTTTTAAAGTCAATTGAAAAGGCAGGTTACAAGCCGGGACATGATGTTTATATTGCTATGGATGCTGCGAGCAGCGAGTTTTACGATGCAAAAACCGGATTGTATACGTTCAAGAAATCTAGCGGTAAAGTACTTACCAGCGAAGAAATGGTAGCCTATTGGGCTGAATGGGTGAAAAAATACCCAATCGTGAGTATAGAAGATGGTTTAGCAGAAGACGATTGGAATGGTTGGGCTAAATTAACTCAGGAAGTAGGAAATAAAGTTCAATTAGTAGGTGACGATCTGTTTGTAACGAATGTGAATCGTTTGCAAGAGGGTATTAATAAGGGAGTAGCCAATAGTATCCTAATTAAAGTAAATCAAATTGGAACTCTTACTGAAACCTTGAATGCGATTCAAATGGCAACCCGTAATAAATATACGAGCGTAATGAGCCATAGAAGCGGCGAAACCGAAGACAGTACCATCGCAGACCTTGCAGTAGCGGTGAATTGTGGACAAATTAAGACAGGTTCAGCTTCGCGCTCTGACCGTATGGCGAAATACAACCAACTCCTCAGAATTGAGGAAGAATTAGAAGATGTTGCCGTTTACGGTGCACATTTGTTTCCTCTTAAGTAGGTATAACTAATACAATTTTAAATGGGAGTTCGGACTTACCGACTCCCATTTTTCGTATACGCTAATTTCATTTTACCTATATTTGTACCTAATTCTTTTATGGAAAACTGGTATTATCACCCCTCAATATGGTTGGCCGCAATGCTTATTTTGGCTTACCTATTTGGTTCTATTCCGAGTTCCGTTTGGATTGGTAGACGCTTTTATGGTAAGGATGTTCGTGAATATGGAAGCGGCAACGCAGGTGCTACAAACACATTTCGAGTTTTGGGTAAAACTGCCGGTACCATAGTTCTTATAATCGATATTTTAAAAGGGTACATAGCCACTTCTCTCGTACACGCAGGAAATCTAAACCCACAATGGAATTACGGAGCTTACCAACATGTAAATATCATGCTGGGTTTGGGCTTTTGTGCAGTAATCGGACATCTGATACCTGTTTTCGCACAATTTAAAGGCGGAAAAGGGATTGCAACTCTGGGTGGTCTGCTTTTCGCATTGAATTATCAGATTGCTTTAATCGCTTTGGGGATTTTTCTCATAACCTTGTTCGTGACTCGGTTCGTGAGCCTGGGTAGTATTCTCGCCGGCATCTCCATACCAATGTTGTTCGTGCGTTTTTTTGGTGCCCAAATGCCCGAATATAGACAGGCATCCGTGGTGCTTTTCACGGTAATGATTGCCGTTCTTGTAGTATACACGCACAGAAAAAATATTATTCGACTCATTCACGGAAACGAAAGCAAAGCAAAATTGTTACCTAAGCACAGACGTATTCAATAAAAATAGCTTTTCATGTGGAGTAATAAGGAATTAGCAGCAGAAGTAGAAGCCATTTTAAGCGATCAATCGGCACGTAATTGGTCCATCGTTTTATATAACGATGATGTAAATACCTTTGATTGGGTCATTGATTGTTTGGTCAAATACTGCAATCATGATTTAGTTCAAGCCGAACAATGTGCTTATTTCGTTCATACCAAAGGTAAATACACCGTGAAATACGGAGAGAAGATAAAACTAAAGCCAATTTGTGATACCCTGATTGAAAAGGGACTTTCTGCTTCTTTAGAAAAAATAGGTAATGAATAAAGTTTTTAAAAACGCCCAAGAGGCTATTTTTGATATAGAAAGTAATGTAACCCTGATGTTGGGTGGCTTTGGCTTATGCGGAATTCCCGAAAATTTGATAAGCGCTTTAGTAGAAAAAGGAATCAATGGGCTTACCTGTATTTCGAATAACGCTGGTGTAGATGATTTTGGAATCGGATTAATGCTACAAAAAAAGCAAGTACGTAAAATGATTTCTTCCTACGTGGGGGAAAATAAAGAGTTTGAACGGCAATTGCTTTCAGGGGAGTTAGAAGTAGAATTGATTCCTCAGGGTACTTTAGCTGAAAGATGTCGAGCTGCAGGAGCTGGAATTCCCGCCTTTTTCACCCCAGCGGGTGTAGGTACGGAAGTGGCGGAGGGCAAAGAAACTCGAGATTTCAATGGGAAAACCTACATATTGGAGCATGCCTTTGATTCAGATTTTGCCCTTGTGAAGGCTTGGAAAGGGGATCGATACGGTAATTTAATCTTCAAAGATACCGCGCGCAATTTTAATCCGATGATGGCAATGGCCGGTAAGGTAACTATCGCGGAAGTGGAAGAACTCGTGACACTTGGTGAGTTAGATCCCAATCAAGTTCATGTGCCGGGTATATTTGTTCATCGGATTTTTCAAGGCGACAATTACGAAAAACGGATCGAGCAACGCACCGTAAGAACCCGCGAGTAGTTATGAATCTCGTTTTTGCAACGAATAATTCGAAAAAACTTATTGAGGCCAAAGAAATCCTTCCGGTTCAAATTGAGGTGATATCTCTTGGTGAAATTCAGTTTAACGAAGAGATTATAGAAAACGCCGATACTTTTCCGGGGAATGCGCTTATTAAAGCTAAAACTATATTCGAGAGATTTTCAAAACCTTGTTTTGCCGATGATTCGGGACTAGTGGTTCCCTCGTTAGGTGGACTTCCCGGAGTGAAATCTGCGAGATATGCGAGTGAAATAGGAGCCGTTGATCACGAGGCTAATAATCAAAAGTTACTGAGAGCCTTGGATCGTTTTCAAGATAGGGACGCTTATTTTATCACAGTAATTTGCCTGATACTCCCAGATGGGATTCCACGTTATTTCGAAGGAAGGGTAGAAGGAAGTATAAGTATAGAGCCACGCGGTAATAAAGGATTTGGTTATGATCCGGTTTTTATTCCCCGAAATCACAAACAAACTTTTGCCGAACTAGGTCCGGAGATTAAGAACCAAATCTCACATCGTGCCCTTGCATTGAAGCATATGAATGATTTTCTAACGACTTTTATTTGATTCTATGAGTCTTATCCCTCGAATTTCTATTCACGATTACGATTATGAACTTTCCGATTCTCGAATTGCCAAGTATCCGATTGTTCCAAAACACGACTCGAAATTACTTGTATTTGAGAAGGGTAATATTCACCATTCTACTTTTCTAAATTTAAGCGAATACCTGCTGGAAGAAGAAACCTTACTCGTAAATAACACAAAAGTGATTCCTGCGAGATTGTGGTTTGAGAAATCTGATGGTGTTTGGATACAAATATTCTTACTTAAACCTATAAGCCACGACTGGAGGCTTTGGCATGTAATGGTGGGGAATAGGCGCAAGTTTAAATCTGAGGATATTCTTGAGGTATCAAATGACAAAGGAAAATTGAACGTGAGTTGGGAAAATCGCGAGGAAAATATCGTGAAGTTTGAGAATAGCGGTCCGTCAATTCCAGAATGGATAGAGCTTCTCGGAGAAATTCCCTTGCCTCCTTATTTAAATAGAGAGGCCGAGGATCGAGACAAAACCGATTATCAGGCAATTTTTGCCAAAAACAAAGGAGCCGTTGCTGCGCCAACCGCTTCACTTCATTTCACACCTGAATTATTGCTGCGTTTGCAGCAAAAGGGAATTCCACAGTTGGAGGCTACGTTACATGTAGGTGCGGGAACCTTTAAGCCCGTGAGTGTAGATTTTGTGGATGAGCATGAGATGCACGCCGAACAATTTGAAATCACTCGTGCATTAATAGAAGAACTGTTGGATAGGTCAACGGGGATAATCGCATTAGGTACAACAGGCTGTCGGGTATTAGAAAGCCTTCCTTTATTAGGTGCGAAGATTCTTTTGGGAGAAACGGAAGAAATCTTCATATCGGCTGAGGATGGTTACCGTGAAGATATTAGAAGTATTTCCACGAGGGAAGCCCTTCACGCCTTATTAAAGCATATCGATACCGTTGGGGGGATACTGCGAGGTGAAACTCAAATTTTCATGGTACCCGGATTTGATTTTAGACTTACTTCGGCCATGGTTACCAATTTCCACCAGCCAAAATCAACTTTGATGTTGCTGGTTGCGGCATTTGTGGGTGATGCTTGGAAGGATATTTACAACGCCGCTTTATCAAATAACTATCGATTTTTAAGTTATGGCGATGGTAGCTTGCTGCGAGGTAAAAAAAATATTGTATGGTAATTGTTTGGTTATCATATGTTCAGTGAAAATGCCGTGCTTTTCTTGAATTTTTATTTGAGATAATGTTTTGTTCACGGAGAATTAATCCTATTTTTGCACTCCCGTTCTGACACAGAGAATAGCAAAAGAGTTCGATTAGAAGGTTTTTT
>JALRKL010000162.1 GCA_023268875.1 Bacteroidia bacterium | reverse complement strand
CCAATGAAGCTCCTTTTAATGATGAATCACTTAAATTGAGATAATCGGAATTATTCAATTCAAAAACAGGATTATTAGAATTTCCCTTGTTTAAAAACAAGGATAATCGATCTTGGACACCTAGAGTTTCGGCATAGTCTCCATTATTCAATACCAATAAATCCAAATCACCATCATCGTCAATGTCAATTAGCCCGGGACTTGTATTGCCCCCTAAATCCAACATTTGTTCTACGATGAAGTTGGTTCTATTTAATTTGAAATCCGCTTGGTTTTTGGATCCGTGATTTCTGTAGTAATGTATTTGATTCTTTTCCTTGCTTTCTACAGCTGCATTAGGGGCGATAATCATATCTTTCAAGCCATCATTATCTACATCTATCATGTATCCCGCTGGAAAAACATATGCATCGAAGGATTCACCATCCAGAAACATCGTATCAACCTGAATCATGGTATCGTAGTCATTGTTTGAATCCGACTTGCCATTTTTCAATCGTGTGATTCGTTTAAAATCCAAGTTACTTAAATACATTTCCATATCCCCATCTCCATCTTCATCATAAAACCAACAACTTGCTCCACCTACATGTCGGGGTTTTAACTTTAAGGGGAAGCTCAAATCGAATGGACACGTATTTAATCGAATTTCTGAATCAAATCCCTCCCAAAAGTATCCAAAGCAATAATCCATATTTTGAAATTCAAAAGTGTCCGAGTCCCATTTCTTCTCGCTCCGAACATCCTTGAACATCATATAGGTTAAATTAAACTGATCGTAATTGACGATATCGATGTCTCCATCCCCATCAATATCAACTATTCCGGGCAAGTCTGTATAAGCATTGCTTAAACTGAGTGGGTTGTACAATATGGTATGATTATCGGGATATTGGTTTCTGTAATACCAAGGACCAACACTATCAAAAATAAATTTATCATCATTAGCTTGTGTTCTATTTCTGTAAATTAACAAATCTCCAGAATTCGAAGTGGTGAACACGTCAAAGAGACCGTCTGAATTCATGTCTCGTATTACGTAAATATTTTCACCTGAGGGTAATTGAGATTCGTATTCTGGAGTATAAACATAATTGTTTTTCTGAGACCTCAAGAATGTGTAAATTTTAAAATCTGCGCGATCAAAAACCACCAGATCAAGCATTCCATCTCCATTCAAATCGCATTCTGAAAATTGTGGAGAGTTCAGACCTCCCATAAATCCATGTTGCAAGTCGAAACCAGACACCTTGACTAAAGGACCTTCTTTCACCTCATACGTAAATTGCGAAAATACGTTTGAGGATAAACAAATGAATAGGGCAATTAGAACATACCGGCGCATAACAATACCAAATATACGAAATAATCAAGGTAAGTATTGAGTGGCTGACGTATTTTTGAAGTAGCGATGCAGTACCATGACATTTCACACATATACAATTGCTTTTTGAGCGTAGATCAAAAAATCAGTACCGATACGCGTAAGGAAATTAAGGCTACTCTATTCTTTTGCCTTTCAGGAGCCCGATTTAACGGCAATTTTTACGCTAAGAAAGCATTGGAATTAGGAGCAGCATATGTGGTTACCAATTCGATTGATTTTATCGATGAAAGGATTTTGTATGTGAAAGAACCTAATGAGACTCTAATTCAATTGGCAAAGCATCATAGTGAGCAAGTAAATACCAAATTTATCGCTATTGGTGGAAGCAATGGAAAAACGACTACAAAGGAGCTGGTTAGTGCAGTTTTGAGAGAAAAATTCAAGATTCAAGCAACTCCTGGCAATTTCAACAATCATATTGGAGTGCCACTTACGTTGCTTTCTGTAAAGCCTGATTGCGAATTAGCAATAATTGAATTAGGAACCAACCACCCAGGCGAAATGGCTATTTTGTGCCATATGTTTAAAGCCGATACGGCATTAATAACGAATATCGGGTTGGAGCATTTAGAAGGATTTAATGATATTGAAGCGGTAGCTAGAGAAGAAAGCGAAGTTTATTTGATGGCCCAGCGAGATAATGCACTTGCTTTTGTTAACCAAGACGATACTTGGTTAAACAATATGTCTAAACGATTGGATTTGACTAAAACCTACTCTACCGTGAATTCAGGCGCCGATATTTTTGTACAAGTTCATAACGAAATGCCGCTTCTCTCATTAGAAATATTTGTAAACGGGAAAAGTATGGGTGTTATAGATTCAAGACTCGGCGGTCGTTTTAACGCCCAAAATATTGCCGCGGCTATTTCAATTGGATCGTATTATTCCGTTCCATTTCCATCTATTATCAAAGGCATTTCGGAATATATCCCCAATATGAATCGTTCGCAATGGATCGAAACCATAGATGGTAAGCACATTTTTCTTGATGCCTATAATGCAAATCCGAGTAGTATGGAGGCAGGAATTAAGAGTTTTGCCACCCTAAAGGGGACAAAAACCTATTTACTAGGTGATATGCTTGAATTGGGGAATCATAGTAAAAAGGAACATCAAAATATTTTTGCACTAATACAAAGTATGGGTGTGGAAGATGCGTTTTTCGTAGGTTCTGAATTTAAAAAAGCCCTCCCAAGCTTCCCATTTATTTTTGACAACACAGAGTCTTTGTTGGCATGGTTAGACACCCATCCCATTGATTCAGAATACATATATATAAAAGGAAGTCGAGGCATCGCTATGGAGCAATGCCTCGACCATTTCAAACTATCGTAAATAAGGGATTAATTCCCCCAGAGCAGCATTACTGCTCCAGTTATCACCATATTTGCCAATGCCAAAGGAATCATATTTTTCCATCCTAGATGCATCAATTGATCGTACCTAAAACGGGGTAATGTCCAACGTATCCACATAAATACAAAAATGAAGAATGTGATTTTTGCGAACATCACTGCAATTTGTGCAATTCCTAAAATTGTTGGATCTGAAATAGACGACATTCCCGGAAAATTATAACCGCCGAAATAAAGGGTTGCCATTAACGCACTTGAAACGAACATATTCACGTATTCCGAAAACAAATAGAAACCCAACTTCATACTTGAGTATTCGGTATGATACCCTCCAATAAGTTCTGTTTCACATTCAGGCAAATCGAATGGGGCGCGGTTGCATTCAGCAAGTGCCGAAACAAAAAACAATAGAAAACCCAGGGGCTGATAGAAAATATTCCAATTCATGCCCTCTTGTTGTGCCACAATCTCACGAAGGCTCAATGTACCACTCATCATAATTACAGCTATCAGTGCCAAACCCATGCTCAATTCATAGGATATCATTTGTGCACTGGCTCGTATGGCACCAAATAATGAGTATTTATTGTTACTTGCCCATCCTCCTATCATAATTCCATAAACACCCACCGAAACAATTCCCATAATATACAATACCCCGATATTCACATCGGCCACTTGTAATTGAACATTTCTGCCAAAAATGGGCAACTCCGTCCCCCATGGGATAACGGCACTAGTTATAGTCGCCGTAATCATTGCCACGGCCGGACCTAAAATAAAAAGCCATCTCTCCGCTTTGACCGGAATAAACTCCTCTTTGAAGAATAATTTACCAGCATCTGCTAGTGGCTGTAGCAATCCAAAAATACCAGCTCTATTGGGACCTATTCGATCCTGCATAAACGCTGCGACCTTTCTTTCACCGTAAGTCAAATAAGCGGCTATTCCTAAGGTAACCAAAGTAAGAATGGCTACCAATATGGTTTTTTCTAATAATAATGCACTATCCATTTTACGCTTTATTTAACAAAGTGGTATGTTTGGGGATTTCTTTAGAGTAATGGTTTGCCGAAATTACCGAGTGACGACTTATTTTCCTAGGTCCTTCAATGGTCCACTGAGATTTGTCTTTTTTATCAAATCTACATTCATTACAAATAAACTCCTTTACTTCGCCATAGGCATCTTTTCGAGCTGTTACACGAGATATTTCATCTCCAATCATCCATAAAACGGCATTACCACTACATTTGGTGCATTCACAGTGTGCATCAACAGGTTTTGTATACCAAACGCGACTTCTAAAACGGAATGTTTTATCGGTTAAGGCACCGACAGGACAAACATCAATCACATTTCCTATGAAATCATTTTTAAGATTTTTTTCTATAAAGGTGCCAATTTCAGCAGCATCTCCGCGCTTTAAAACTCCATGCTCTCTTGAATCGGTTAACTGGTTGGCCGTATAAACACATCGATAACACAAAATACAACGGGTCATATGTAGTTTTATATACTCGCCTATATCTACCTTTTCAAATTCACGACGCTTGAATTCATAACGCGTTTTACTTAAGCCGTGTTCAAATGCTAAGTCTTGTAAATGACATTCTCCTGCTTGGTCACAAACGGGACAATCCAATGGATGATTGATTAGTAGAAATTCCACTACTCCTTTACGCGCTTCAAGCACTCTTTCGGATGTGGTATTTTTCACCTCCATCCCATCCATTACCATAGTGGAACAACTCACCATCAATTTCGGCATAGGACGTGGGTCTTTTTCACTTCCTTTGCTTACCTCAACCAAACAGGTTCTACATTTACCACCGCTTCCTTCTAAGGACGAATAATAACACATCGCAGGGGGCACAACCTCCCCGCCAATTTGACGTGCAGCGTTTAGAATTGTAGTTCCTGGGGCTACCTCGATAGTTTTTCCGTCAATGGTTACTTTTATTTTTGCGTCTTCCGACATAATTATACAGTTTCCGTTACAAATGATTTTTCACTAACCAAACCGTAGTTTTCAGTTTGGCTTAATACAGGCTCTTTCACATGCCATTCGAACTCTTCTCTGAAGTGTCTTATAGCAGCAGCTACAGGCCAAGCAGCGGCATCACCGAGTGGACAAATTGTATTTCCCTCGATTTTTCTTTGGATGTCCCAAAGCAAATCTATATCCTCGGATTTTCCTTTACCGGATTCGATGTTATACAATACTTTTTTCATCCAACCGGTACCCTCTCGGCATGGTGAACATTGTCCGCAACTTTCATGGTGATAAAAGCGGGCAAAATTCCATGTATTTCTCACAATACACTGGTCTTCATCATAAACGATAAATCCACCCGAACCAAGCATACTGCCACTTTCAAAACCGCCATCGGCTAAACTTTCGTAGGTCATTAGTCGATCTTCTCCAGCCGCAGTTTTACATACTAAATAATGAGGTAGAATGGGCACGGATGAACCACCAGGAACACATGCTTTCAGTTTTTTACCGTTTTTAATGCCACCACAATATGTATCGCTGTAGATGAATTCTTCTACAGAAACACCCAATTCGATTTCGTAAACACCTGGCTTGTTTATATTGCCCGAAGCGGATATCAGTTTGGTTCCTGTACTACGACCTATACCGATTTTTGCGTATTCGTCTCCACCGTCGTTAACAATTGGCACTACTGCCGCGATTGTTTCAACATTATTGACCACGGTAGGACGTTGCCATAATCCTTTAACAGCAGGAAATGGGGGTTTCATTCTTGGATTTCCCCTCTTACCCTCCAAACTTTCAATAAGAGCTGTTTCTTCTCCACATATATATGCACCAGCACCTGGAGCAACGGCTAAATCTAAATCGTAGCCGCTACCTAATATATTTTTACCTAACCATCCGTTAGCATATGCCTCTTGAATTGCCTTTTCAAGTATCTGAAGCACATACATATATTCACCACGAATGTAAATGTATGATTGATTGGCACCCAAAGCAAACGACGAAACGATCATCCCCTCTATTAGTAGATGGGGGATTTTCTCCATCAAATAACGGTCCTTGAAAGTACCAGGCTCGCTTTCATCGGCATTACACAATAAATGCCGAGGCACGCCGTCAGGCTTCGCCAAGAAGCTCCATTTCATACCTGTTGGAAAACCAGCACCTCCTCTACCACGCAATCCCGATTTTTTCACTTCCTCAACAATATCATCTGGAGACATTGATTTAAGTGCCTTTTCAACCGAGCGATAGCCGCCATTTTTACGATACACATCATAGGTTCGAATTCCCTCAATATGATCGTGTTCTAATAATAATTTTCTCGTCATTTTTGCAATCCCATATAATTTGCCACTGGATTCTGGCGATACTGCTCAATTAGTTCGTCTACTTTTTCTTCAGTGAGATGTTCATGGAACTTTTCACCGGCTTGCAACATCGGCGCATAACCACAAGCACCCAAACATTCCACCGCTTTTAAGGTAAAAATTCCATCCGAAGTTGTTTCACCTTCTTTGATTCCTAATTTGGATTCAATGTAAGCGATTATTTTCTCCGCCCCTTCAATCATGCAAGGTCCTGTTCTACAAACTTCTAACTTCACTTTTCCAACCTGTGCTGTATCATACATACTGTAGAAAGTCGCAACTTCATAAACTTCTATTGGTTGAATGTGCAACAATCGCGCAACGTAATCCATGATGTCTGGACTTAAATGTCCCCAATGTGCTTGAGCGATATGTAAAACACGCAATAAGGCACTTTTTTGTTTTCCTTCGGGAAACATTCCCACAACACGTTGAACTTCATCTAAAAGTTCTCTAGGGAATTCGATATTTGTTTTAACTTCTTCCACGATTTTATAAATTATGCGTCTAATTCACCGGCGATTACGTTCATACTGCTCATTGTTAAAATAGCATCACTTAACAATGATCCGGTTATCATTTCGGGGTACGCTTGATAGTAAATAAAGCAAGGTCTGCGGAAATGCAATCGGTATGGAGTTCGGCCACCGTCTGAAACTAAATAATACCCCAATTCTCCGTTTCCACCTTCAACGGAATGATAAACTTCACCTTGAGGAATAGGGGTTTCTCCCATAACAATTTTAAAGTGGTATATCAACGCTTCCATGCTAGAATAAACCTCTTCCTTGGGGGGCAAATAGAAACTAGGAATATCGGCGTGATAATCGCCTTGTGGCATATTCTCTAATGCCTGATGAATTATTTTTAAGGATTCACGGATTTCTTGTTGGCGAACCATAAATCGATCGTAAGTATCTCCATCATTTCCAACAGGAATATTAAAATCAAAATCCTGATAAGAAGAATAAGGCTTCATCACGCGCACATCGTAATCAACACCAGCGGCTCGCAAATTAGGACCCGCAAATGAGTAACTTAATGCTCTTTCAGCGCTAATAGGTCCCGCTCCTATGGTACGATCCATGAAAATCCTGTTGCGCTCCAAAAGAGCACCAAATTCGTCAAATTTCTTAGGGAATTCTTTTAGGAAGGCGCGAAGCTTAGTAATAAACTCTTTATTGAAATCGCGATCAAATCCACCAATTCGTCCAACATTAGTTGTTAGACGTGCACCACAAATCTCCTCATAGATATCATATATCTTTTCGCGTTCTTGGAACATATAGGTAAAACCCGTGAGGGCACCTGTGTCCACACCGATAACCGAATTACAAACAAGGTGATCGGCAATACGAGCGAGCTCCATAACAATCACACGCATGTAGTCAACCCTCTTGGGCATCTCCGCTCCGATAAGTTTCTCTACAGTCATGTGCCATCCCATATTATTAATGGGAGAAGAACAATAATTTAATCGGTCGGTAATTGGTGCAATTTGATTGTATGGACGTCTTTCAGCCAATTTTTCAAACGCACGGTGGATATACCCTACTGTTTGTTCCGCACTTAAAATACGTTCTCCGTCAACTTGTAGAATATTCTGAAAAATTCCATGGGTTGCGGGATGGGTTGGGCCCAGATTCAGCGTAGCAATTTCTCCATCTATGGTCTCAGTGCTAACGAATGCGGCAGCCTTTTTATTTTGTAGTTCTAATTCGCTCATCGTCCAAAAAACGTATCGTCTTTATCAGTTCTAGTTTCGTCTTCTAATGCGTATTCTTTTTTCATTGGATGATAATCCATATCGTCGACATTCAAAATACGGGTAAGGTTGGGATGTCCCTCGAAAATAATTCCAAAGAAATCAAAAGTCTCTCGTTCCATCCAATTCGCACCCGCAAACAAATCCGTTAAAGTAGGAACATGCAAATCATTTTGCGCTAAGTCTACCTTGAGCCGGAATCTAACATTTTCAGCAAGATTGTGGATATGATATACAACTTGGAACTCCGCTCCTTCACTTTCAGGGTAATGACTTCCGGTTAAATCCGTTAAAAAAATAAACCCTTCGTTTTTTAGGAATTCAACTACGGCATGAATATCGTTTTTCGAACATATAAAATTATGCTCGCCATAGGTATCCAATTCGTATGAAGTGTTGTTATATTTTTCCAGGATAGAATCCTTTATTTTGGTTGCAAATTCACTCATTTCCTGACTATTGGATATTGTAACTTTCTAACATTTTACGGTATTCAGGGCTATCGCGTCTTCTCAAACTTTCGGTTCTCGCGAGTTCCTGAATTTTAAGTATTCCTTCGATTATCTGTTCAGGTCTCGGAGGACATCCAGGGACGTATACATCTACCGGAATCACGTGATCTATTCCCTGTAGGACAGAATATGTGTCGAATATACCACCGCTTGAAGCACATGCGCCAACGCTTAATACCCATTTAGGTTCAGCCATTTGATCGTATACTTGCTTGAGCACTGGACCCAACTTTTTGGAAATAGTTCCTGCCACAATTAATAAATCAGATTGCCGAGGACTGAAACTCATACGCTCAGATCCAAATCGCGCTAAATCGTAATTTGCCCCCATCGTAGCCATGAATTCAATACCACAGCATGATGTGGCAAACGGTAATGGCCATAAAGAATTAGCCCTTGCCATACCGATTACTTTGTCAAATGATGTGGCGAAGAACCCCTGTCCTTCTACTCCTGCTGGTGCGTCTACTATTTTTACCATATCTTCCTAATTAACGCTCCCATTCTAGAGCGCCTTTCTTCCAAACATAAATGAATCCCGCCAAGAAAAAACCAACAAATGAGAGTACCGCAAAAAAACCTTCCCAACCCATTTCTTTGAAGTTTACCGCGTAGGGATAGAAAAAAATCACCTCAACGTCAAACAACACGAATAAAATTGCCGAAAGAAAGTATTTTACAGATACCGGAAAACGGGCGTCTCCTTGACTTTCAATACCACATTCAAACACTTCAACTTTCTGTTTTGTTTTCTTTTTCGGTCCTAGTAATTGTGAAAGGAACAATGCCAACACAACAAAACCTATGGAAAATCCCAATTGTATCAATATGGGTAAATAACTCTCAGGTGTGCTCATACTCGAAGCAAAAATAATATAACCCAAGCGATGAATTGTTCAACATCTTGATAAAACTTCAATTTTTTTGTCAAGATTGGATACTTTTGAAGTCTAAATTAAACACATGAAAAATAAATACATACATCTCGGAATATTATCTATCTCCGTAATCCTTTCATTATCATTACTTAGCAATTCAAATGGACCTGGCGGAAATAGAACTGGCGCACCAGGTTCGTCAGGAGATTGTAGTGGCTGCCATGGAGCAAATCCGGATCCCACTGGTGAAATTACTTTATCGGTGATGGAAAATGGAACTAAAGTAACCCAATATCAGCCTGGAAAAACTTACGATCTTGAGTTGTTAATCAAAGGCAACTCCTCTAAAATGGGCTTTCAACTATCCGCCATAAACAATGATAACACTGCGTCTGGTAGCATATCACAAACCAGTGCGGGCACTCAAGCATATAATTCAGGCAATCAACAGATTTGGGGGCATTCAAGTCCTGGTACTTCAGCTAATTCAAATACATGGACAGCCAAATGGACGGCTCCTGCAGAGGGATCGGGTGATGTTCGTATGTTCATGGCCGCTGTCTTATCGAACTCAAATGGCAACAACAGCGGTGATTATTTTATTAAACAAACTTTTACAATAGCCGAAGAATCACAAAACTCTAACCTAAAAACTGCTAAAAACAAAAATGGCATTATTCAAAATCCAGTAAATGAGATACTTCATCTGAAAAGCACAATTAAACAAGGCTATATTTGGGATAATCAAGGTAAAATGGTTTTGAAGTTTTCCAATTCTTCACTGGCTAGTTTACAAAATCTAAGCCCTGGAGTTTACAATTTGAACTACATCAACACCGACGGCAGCAAAGGCTCAGGTCGTTTTGTTAAGCACTAACTAAAGGCATTCCTTTTAAAATCAGACCGAACATTCATTTTCGGTGTGATTTTTTTTTGTGTTCAAGTTCATTTAATTTTCGTTGAAACAGACGGGCATTCTTTAAATGGTCTTTGTAATGCCGGGCAAAAACATGATAACCACTAAGGTCGCTTTTAGCACAAAAATATAAATACGGATGTTCTGTGTAATTCAATACGGCATCGATAGCTTGAGAGGAAGGAATGCATATAGGACCTGGTGGTAAACCCTTATTGCGGTATGTGTTGTAAGGAGAATCCAGATTCATGTCTTTGTTGTATACTCGACCTCCCTTGCCTCGAATAAATACCAATGTTGGATCGGCACCGAGAAACATATTTATGCGTAAGCGGTTGATGTAAACACCGGCAATAGTTTCATATTCGTCTGTTTTTAAACTTTCTTTTTGTACGATACTCGCTAAAGTAACAGCCTCTTGCAATGTCAGCTTTTGTTTTCGTAACTTACTTTTTCTTTCAGCATTCCAAAATAATGCCTTTTCTGATGCTAATCTCTCAAAAAAGGAAAACAAATCTGTATTTCGCGAGAAGTTGTAGGTATTAGGAATGATTAGTGAGGTCCAATTGAAAGCGTCGGTACCCAAATCACTCCAGTTGTCAGAATTGCTAAAAAAATCGCGTATATCTCGCTTTTCAAAAGCGAATTGCTTCATGAGCAATCGTTCTATTTCTTTATAAAAAAACCCAGGCGGTATGGTTACATTAACCGTTTGATTCCTGTTTTTTCGCAGCAGTTTGAAATAATTCCAAATCGAGGTATGGGGAGGTAATACAAATCGGCTTGTCTGCATCTTAAATCCGATTTCATTCGTCCAGTACGCAAGTCCCATTGGCAAGTTAAAACCGAAATTTAGATTCAAATAGCGATTATATTCATCTGGAGACCAGTGTTTTTTAATGTATACTTCTTGATGTTTGTCATTTGAACTTGATTGAACGAATAACAACAAAAACAACACCAGTCCTATTATTAATGTTAATAGCCCTACAAGTTTTACAATGCGCTTCATGAAAATTTTACTCGACAAAAATGAGAAATTTATCATGTATTTTAAGTAGAATCTGCTTAATGTGGGAATCTATCCTATTTTTGTTTCGTGAAAATTGCAATTATCGGTTACGGCAAAATGGGGAAAACAATTGAATCTCTATCTGAAAAGATGGATTTCCAAGTAACGGAAATTTACGATGAAAACAATCCCTTTTTGACGTGTAAAAAATCAACTGCCGATGTAGCCATTGATTTCACTACGCCACAACTAGCTGCCACTCATATAAAACACGCAACAGACTTACAATTGCCATTAGTAATGGGAACTACAGGCTGGTATGAGCATTTTAATGAGGTTAGGCAATACGTAAATCAAAATAACGGCAGCTTGTTTTATGCAACCAATTTTTCAATAGGTGTTAACCTTTTTTTTGCTTTGAACCGAAACTTAGCAAAATGGATGAACACCCAACCTAGCTACCAACCTAGGATGGTTGAAATTCACCACACTGAAAAAAAAGATGCTCCTTCAGGCACTGCAATAACCTTAGCCGAACAAACGATTGAAAAAATGGATCGCTTAGAGGGCTACACGCTTACAGATGGGTTTGAATCTGAAAAAATCGAAAACAAATCCTTACCTATCATGGCGCTTCGCGAACCCGATGTTCCAGGAACACATACCTTGATTTATGAAAATGAAATCGATAAAATCGAAATCACTCATGAAGCAAAAGGTCGCTTGGGATTTGCTCAGGGTGCTATATCTGCAGCTCGTTTTTTAATAGGTAAACAAGGCATCTTCAACATGAATGATCTATTGAAGTTTTAATTTATATGAATAGTTATAATTTACACATTTTCATTGCTATATGGACAATAGCATTTTTGCTTACTCGTCTGGGATTGTCGCGTATGTTCAAATTAGCCGGCATCAATCCTATACTTGCTTGGATTCCAATTGCAAATTGGTGGTTTTGGATTCAGCTTGTAGGCCGACCAAAGTGGTATATGGCGGGCATGGTTATTCCCGGACTGAATATCTTATTTAGTTTCAACATCAAACTCGATCTTTTACGAAGTTTTGGTAAAAATGGCTTCTGGGAGCAATTTGCCGGGATAGTTTTGACGTTTGCATATTTCCCTTATTTGTTTTTTGACAAAACGCTTAAGTTCGTTGGGGCTGCGGGAAATAAAGAATGGCGCGAACAACATGTTCCCAAATCGGGCGGAGGACGCGAATGGGCAGATGCGTTGTTATTTGCGGCTTATGTAGCCGGTGGGATGCGTGCATTGTATTTTGACCTTTACCAAATCCCTACCCCTTCGATGGAATCGAATTTAATGGTTGGTGACTACCTGGTTGTAAGCCGAACAAATATTGGTATGCGCATCCCATTAACACCTGTTTCAGTGCCTGTATTAGCCCCTAAAGAAATTGCCGGCATGAAAGCTTATTCTGAGTTAATCGAGTTTCCATACATGAGGTTACCTGGCTGGTATACCATTAAGAATAACGATGTAATTGTTTTTAACTGGCCCGCAGATGAAGGCTTCCCAGTAGATAAAAAAGACAATTATGTAAAACGATGTGTGGGAATACCTGGTGATAATCTAGAAATTAAAAATGGCGATGTATATATTAACGGCAATAAATTACCGAAGGTAGACAAGCAACAAAAGCGTTATTTGGTGCTCTTGAAAGACTATATTTCTCAAGAGTTTTTGCTTGAGAATGATTTGGGAGACTTTACAATACCCTATCGTGTGGCTCCTGAAATATTGAGAAAAACGGAGGCACAAGGACAAAGGCTTTCTCCATATCATATTTACACCTGGGAAGAAAACGTAGAAAAAATACGCAAACACCCTTCTGTGGCTGCTGTTTTTGAGGATGTAATTGATGAGGGATATGACCGTCATTTGTTTCCAGACACTAATAACACCTCCTTTTTAAAGCACAAATGGGATTTGAATAATTATGGACCCATACACCTACCCAAACGAGGTGAAACAGTGAAGTTGAGCAAAGAAAACTGGGACTGGTATAAAGCCGCCATAAATATTTACGAAGAACGCCAAGATATTATTGAAGAAAACGGTTCGTTTTATGCGAACTACGGATCCGAAACAATCACTGAATACACGTTTAAATACGGGTATTATTGGATGATGGGCGATAATCGCTTTAACAGCTCTGATTCCAGATATTGGGGTTATGTTCCTGAGAATCATATCTTGGGCAAACCATTGTTTACCTTCTTCTCATTGAGAAAAGTAATCGGAATAAATGAGATAGGCGAACCTATGATTCAAGGCAATAATATGATGTATGACACCAAGGGAGTTCGTTGGGATAAGATATTCAAAAGAATAAATTAACCAGTCTAGAACAAATACGACTCACGGGTATCAGTAAAATTATATTTCATCGATAAAGACAAATATTGAAAGTTGTTATTTTTTTGATCGTCATTAGAAATAAACCAATGATGAGTCAACTCTAGTTTAGCATTTGGCTGCATATAATATATAATCGTCAACATTGAATTAAACCTGTTTTGACGGCTCCCTTGTAACATTACGGCCCTGTTCTCACTAACAGCAGTTGTATAAGGAACCCTTATATCACTCCCATAATTTAAACCATCCTTATTTAACCCTTTTATAGCAATTTGAGTGGTGTTTTTAATGGCAATCCTTTGCATATTTTTTGGGATGAGAAAAGCTCGAAAAATAATTTCCCGAAAATTACTTTCAAGAGGATGCGCCATTGATTGATTATATCCCCCATAATAATTAGAGAAATTAGTAAAATGCGAATAAGTATACGGTCGAACCGAGTTATATTCTAATTGAACATAAGATTGTTTCAATTGAGAAGAGTAAAGGTGACAATAAAAACCAATTTGATTTCCGAACTTATTACGAAATTCATTTCTATTTTTTAGGACTGATGAAAATCTCCATTCGTCAATAAGAAGTTGGCCGTAAAATAAAAATTTATCTTTTTTCCATTTTGCATCGAAAGCAATCATAGTATTGTCCGGAGATCCCAGATCCTTTTCAATTGCTTTATAAAAAATAATAGGGTTAAGATAATTTAAATCAAAACGATTGTCAGGTCTGGAGTGTACAATAATTTCAGTAAATCCTAATTCTAACTGGGGATTTTTAAATTCTAAAGTACCTCGGTGCATGGCCAAATATTTTTTATTATATGCGCTCGACTCGTCCCAAGTCATGTCTCTGATCAACTCTTTAAATAGATTTTGGTATTTAAAATTTCCTAATTTATAGTTGATTTCTAAGAATAAAGTCGGCAAAGAAAAATTACTCAAAATCAAACTTCTAAATCCGGAACCAATATGTTGTTTATCATGACCAAATGTTGAAGAAATTTTATACACATTCACATTTTTTAAAGTATCTTCCTTTTTCAAAATATTAAAATCCACATAACCCGTTGTGTAAAAAAAGTCATTCAAACCAAAAGAATTTACCATAACGTTGCCAACTCCAGGATAGACCTGATGTTTTTTACGGTAATTATCTATATGAAATGGGTAATTATATTGGTAGTCATACACTTGAGAGTAAAATGTTATTCTTTCACCCATTTGACCAAATAATTCAATGCCCTTTCCATTCGAAATTAGAGTATCAAAAACACCTATTTTAGGGCCATATGTCAGATCCAAAATAGGATTAACAACTAGATAATCCTCTTTATCGTCACTTTCCCAAGAGAAAAATCTATTTGGATTTCTCCATAGATTAGAAGTTCCAATTTTCTCCAACCATTTTCCATTAGTAAACGAGGTTCTATGATTTCCTGCGAATTCTGGATTATTCCATGCGAAAAAATTAAAGTTACGCTGATTGAAACTTAATTCTTTTTCTATAGCCAATAATTTGGAACTGTCTATTTGTGACAATCTTGAAATAAAAGCAGGGGATTGTTTGTAATTTCGAAACGTATTGACCAAGCTTAGATCAGACGAAATAATTCTATCCTCTAAATCAGAATGAGCTTTTATTAATCGAAATTGAGCGATTGAGTTATTTACGCGCGTGAATACAATAAAAAGCACCATCAATTTTATTTTTATAATCCGCATTTTATAAATTTACGACCCTTGAATGACTGGCTAAGTTACCAGCAAAATTAATTATATCAAATTCTCGGTATGGATCTAGTAAACCTGCCTCAACTTCATTAAGCAAACCTAGCTTTATTAGAAGTTGCTGAGCTATTTGATACTGAGGACCCATTTTACCATCGTCTACTTTTATTGCTATACCCCATTTTTTTTCCGGAATTGACAAACAATATACACCGTCAGCTCCCGTTTTGCCTATTATCTTTCCTTTAGTAATTGCCATTAAATCGGTACAATACCGTTTGGTACCCGCTACCATTTCCGGAAATTCGGCGACTGCTTCCACTACCCGACGCGCCGCATTTGATTCCTCTGGGGGAATATTATTATCTGGGGCAATTAGATTTTTGTACATCAAAGCTTGATTATAAACGGGCATTGCAAATGTCGGTGCGCTGCA
>JALRKL010000106.1 GCA_023268875.1 Bacteroidia bacterium | reverse complement strand
TTTAGGCACTACGCTGTTTATTGAAAATCCCATTGTTAATGAGATTCATTTTAGGATTGGAAATCAGACGCAAATGGAGTTTACGCAATTTTGGTACTATGCAATGATAGGAAAGGGTTCCCCAATTCCCTTATGGAAAACCGATGTGCTCCACGGAACTCTGTTATTAATGGTATCAATCTGTAGTATCGTGGCAATTTTCTTTCCGCGTAAACCTAGATTGCAATTTGTATTGTCGTTTATGTCGTTTTTCTTTATGGTCTTTTTACTCACCCATTTGTTGATTCAGTTTCGAATTCGCCTGCACCAATTGGATCATGCCGTAATAGATGCTACAGAGACGCCACACCTATTATGGTTCGGGCTTCTTTTCGCATTACAGATTTCTGTATTGCGATATTTATGGCCGGATGTGAAACGTATTAAGCGTTCTTGAATTTAATTTTCGCCGTAGTACTCAACGAAGTTATTTTGGGTTTCCCAAAGAGTAATCTTATGAAGTTGAGCACCCCAAGGCAGATGTGGCTCGATACGTTCCCATATAGCTACAACTACGTTTTCTATAGATGGCATCGTGCCATCCAGCCAAGGAACGTCTAAGTTTAGGTTTTGGTGATCAAGTGGCTCAATTACTTCGCGTTCTATAATTTTTTTGAGATCTTTCAAATCCATTACCAATCCCGTTTTTGGATTTGGTTGTCCCTTAACACATACGAACAATTCGAAATTGTGTCCATGAAAATGAGGATTGGCACATTTCCCGAATAGGTCTAAGTTTTCCTGTTCGGAAAGATTTGAATTCCAAAGTTGGTGTGCCGCATTGAAATGGGCTTTCCGTGTTATATACAGGGTTGGCATTTTAAAGCAAATTTACTGTGCAGTAACCGCATTTTGACCGTATAATTCTTTAAGCTTTTCGACTACATTGTCGATTTCTGCTATGGTATTGAATTTGCCAAAACTAAATCGAACAGTAGTGCGATCTGTGTTTGGTCGTATAGCATTGATAACGTGACTGCCCTTTGTAGATCCGCTAGAACATGCGCTTCCGCCACTAGCTGAAATACCTGCTATGTCTAAATTGAAGAGTAACATTGAACCGGCATCATTTGCGGGGAAGGATACACTCAAAACCGTGTATAAACTATTACCATTAGGGTCTCCATTGAATTCTATTCCAGGAATATATTTGATTAATTCCGACATCATATGGTCTTTCAACGCCTGAATTTGTGACCTTTTTTTGTCTAGTTGGGCGTAACAAATTTCAAGGGCTTTAGTCATTCCTACAATACCGTAAACGTTCTCGGTTCCGCCGCGCATCTCTCTCTCTTGTGATCCGCCTGTGATTTCTGCTGGGATTCTGTGTTTTTTATTAACATACAGAAAACCTACTCCTTTCGGACCATTGAATTTGTGTGCTGCTGCACATATAAAATCAACCGAATCGGTACTGAGGTCGAATGAAAAATGTCCCATTGTCTGTACGGTATCGCAATGAAAAATACCATTATGCTGATGAACCAAATCACCCACTCTTTGGATGTCGATCATGTTGCCGATTTCGTTGTTGGCATGCATTAAACTCACTAAAGGTTTTTCACAGGATTGAAGCAAGACAGCGAGATGTTCCATGTCGACGTGTCCATTTTCTAGAATATTAACCCAGTGTAATGGAATGCCTTTTTGTTGGGCAATTTCCTCAACGGTATGGGTAACGGCATGGTGTTCAATTGGGGATGAAATTATTGCATCTACTCCTAATTGCTGTGCAGCGCCACGAAGTGCTAGATTATCGGCTTCTGTTCCTCCCGATGTGAAGAATATTTCTGAAGGTTTACAGTTCAGCCATTTAGCAATACGGCTACGAGATTCTTCCACTAAGTTTTTAACTTTTCTCCCATGCCCATGAGTAGAACTTGGGTTTCCATAATGCTCTTTCATTACTTCAACCATGGTTTCAATCACTGTAGGGTCCAGTGGGGTAGTGGCGGCATTATCGAGGTAGATGCGATTTTCGATCATTTTAAAATTTGATTGTTGTGATGTAAATAACTCAAGAACTTGTAACAAAGTTTAGCCATTGTGAATTCTGTAAGTGTGTCGCCTTCTCTAGGAGCAATTTCTACAATATCAAAACCTATGATATTCTTAGAGGCTGCAACTGCTTTTAAAAGGTCTAATCCTTGAAACCAGCTTAGGCCACCTGGTTCGGCGGTTCCTACAGCAGGTGCAACAGACGGGTCGAATCCATCAGCGTCTATAGTTACGTATACGTTAGGTCCAAGAGCTTCGATACTTTCTTGTATCCAATTGGGATTTTGATGTATATCGTGTGCGTACCAAGTTTTGATAATAGTACTTGATTTTCGCAGATCGGCCTCCTCTTTGCATTGGGCGCGAATACCAATTTGAACCATGGGCACTTTCATATCATGCACACGAGCCATTACAGAAGCGTGAGAATACGGGTTTCCTTGGTATGCTTCGCGTAGATCAGAATGGGCATCAATTTGGAGCACACACATATCGGGGTATTTTTCTTTGAACGCAGCAACGATCCCACCGGTTACTGTATGTTCGGCACCAAGTGAAACCACAAACTTGTTTTTTTCCAATAAAGCGTTGGTTTGCTCTTTGATACGTTGCATAGCATCGGCATCCACACAATTGGTAAAGTCTGTTTCTTCTAGAGTTGCAACTCCAATCTCTTTGTAACACTCAGAGTCGGTTTCTTCATCGTAGAATTCCACAAAATGAGATGCTTCGATAATGGCCTTCGGACCTTTGAATGAACCCTCGTGATAACTAGAGGTGTGTTCGTAAGGCAGGAGTTGAATGGCAATTTTAGAACCCTCCAAATCGGCCAAACGGTCTTCTGGTGGAGCTAAAAAAGTTTGATCTGCAGGAAGGGTTTTTAACATAAAATGGATTATTTGACCCGTTCCATGTAAGTGCCAGTTCGTGTATCGATTTTTATCTTTTCGCCGGTGTCAACAAACAAAGGCACCATTACTTGGGCTCCAGTTTCAACCGTTGCAGGTTTTAGTGTATTAGTTGCAGTATCTCCTTTAACACCTGGTTCGGTGTAGGTCACTTCAAGAACCACATTTTGAGGTGCATCGGCAGAAACGGCCGTTTCACCTTCGAACGCTATAGTTACGGTATCACCTTCTTTCATGAATTTGGCACCATCTCCAAAAAGGTGTTTTGAAATCGGAATTTGATCGTACGTTTCGTTGTTCATGCATACAAATGAATCGCCTTCCTCATAAAGATATTGCAAGTCGTGGGTTTCTACCCTCAATAATTCAACGGTTTCTCCACTTCTAAAACGATTTTCGGCTAATTTACCGTCTTTCACGCGGCGCATTTTTGCTTGATAAAATGCGCGTAAATTTCCGGGAGTGCGGTGTTGCCATTCTATCACTTGGCATAATTCGCCATTGTAACGAATAAAACTGCCTACGGATATATCTGCTGTAGTTGCCATAATTAGGGCAAAATTACTAAAAAGCGGTGAAAGTCGACTTTTTCTATTTGCCGATTAAATACCTAGCGAGGCTTTTATTTGTTTTGTGTAAGTAATTGTGTGCTTCTCGTGGAAGGATTTATTTATACTTTAGATCTATACCGTATCTCTGTATGGCTCGATTAATTAGTTGTTGTCGTTTTCTAGATATATGGTGATTGATTCCGCAAGTTCGTGGGCATGGCAACATTGATGCGATATTTACGCATTGCTGATAGCTTAAATTCTGTGGGGAAGTTTTGTAGTAGTATCGGGCTGCCTCTGATATACCGAAAGCGCCGCGACCCATTTCCGCTACATTAATATACACTTCTAAAATACGGGCTTTATCCCAAAGTAGTTCCATCCAAAAAGTCATATACACTTCCAACCCTTTCCGAAACCAACTTCTTCCTTCCCAAAGAAAAATGTTTTTTGCTGTTTGTTGGCTAATGGTACTCGCGCCTCTTTTGGTTTTGCCTTTTTTATTGTGTTCGATGGCTTTTTCTATGGCCTCAAAATCAAATCCAGAATGTTCAAAGAATCGCTGGTCTTCGGCGGCAATGACTGCTTTTTCAAATATATCGGGGATGTCATTTAGTTTTACCCAAGGCCCTTTTTCTTTTCGCAATTCTCTTTGACTCCATTGAGTTGCGGTAAAATATGGATTTATCCACTTGTAAGCGAGCACTGGGATTATTGGTATAATCGCAATTAAAATTATGAAACGCATTAGATTCGACATATGCTTTGGTTCTGTAAACATACACAATTATGGACTATTATACGGGTAAAATATACATTTATTCAATACCGCTCATCAATCATATAAGTTTATAAGTGATTGATTTATAAATGATTATTATTGTTTGTGTTTTTTTGGCACGGTCTTTGTAACATACAATTCAAAACAAACTAAAAACAAAAATCATGAAAAAATTAACCTTACTTTTCGCAGTTGCTTTCGCAGTAGTTGGATCTGCAATGGCACAAATGGCAATCCCTGGTGAAGTTTTCGCCGGAAACCCTTCTCGTTTTAATGGTC
>JALRKL010000007.1 GCA_023268875.1 Bacteroidia bacterium | reverse complement strand
ATTGCGACGTACACGCGATTTCGCCCAGATAAAAGGCGACGGTACCATCACATTAGATATTGCTCAATTTGCCTTGAATGCCTTGAATGTGGATGCCGACGGACTTGATGAAATGGACAATCGTATTTTAAGTACGATTATTGACAAGTTTCGCGGAGGTCCGGTTGGACTCAATACCATTGCCACGGCGGTGGGTGAAGATGCCGGAACCATCGAAGAGGTTTACGAGCCATTTTTAATTCAGGAGGGCTATATCCAAAGAACGGCGCGAGGCCGAGAAGCCACGCCAAAAGCCTTCCGTCATTTGGGTAAAATTCCGCATCAAGGACAATCTCCTACCCTTTTTTAGCATGAATCCGGCGCAAGAAATCGAGAAACGAGCGTTAGAACTCGGTTTTTTAGCCTGCGGATTGGTAAGCGCGCGCTTTCTGGGGGAAGAAGAAGAACGGCTGAGAACGTGGCTCAATCGCGGCTATCAGGGTAGCATGGGCTACTTGGAGCGCAATATTGAAAAGCGATTGGATCCGCGATTACTCGTTCCAGGCACACAAACGATAGTGAGTTTGGCGTATAATTATTTTCCGCAGAAATCGCAAAAAATCGAGAGTCCAAAAATTGCAAAATACGCATATGGGGAAGACTACCACCGTGTGGTAAAAGACCACTGTTTTAAGCTTTTGCAGTTCATTCAAACCCTATTTCCTGATGTACAAGCCCGTGTTTTCGTTGATTCGGCACCGGTTATGGAGCGGCAGTGGGCCCAATTAGCGGGATTGGGATGGATTGGTAAGAACAGCTTATTGCTTCGAAAAGGGGAAGGAAGTTTTTTCTTTTTAGCAGAAATTTTCTTAGATGTGTCGATTGAAGCGACACCGGTAATTCAAAGCGACCATTGCGGCACCTGCACCCGCTGTATTGATGCGTGTCCGACCCAAGCCATTGTGCAAGACCAGGTTATCGATGCCACCAAATGCATTTCGTATTTGAGTATCGAAAAGTCCGAACCTCTGGAAGAATCGGAATTGGAGATGATGCACGGGTGGCTTTTCGGATGTGATATCTGCCAAGATGTGTGTCCGTGGAACCGTTTTTCGGAACCGCATACCGAACCGCGATTTGAAGCTTCGGAATCAATAGATTGGAATTTAGAAGAATGGAAAAACCTGCAAGAATCGCAATTCAAAACCACTTTTAAAAAGAGTCCGATTGCCCGTATGGGCTTTGATAAAGCACAACAATTACTGAATCAATTTCAGAAGGATTCGGATTTATAGATCACAGCTGCTACCTCCTTTAACCAACGGTTAAACCTGTCGGACAAAAAACTCCGGGTCAATTGCACTTACAACTTCGGAAAAACAAGAGTAAAGGTGGTTCCTATGTTTTCTTGTGAAACAAAGTCAATGGTTCCTCCAAACTGCTCAACGATTTTCTTAGAAATGGCCAAGCCCAGTCCCATTCCACTATTTTTAGTAGAGAAATTCGGACTGAAAATTTTATCATACAAATCTTTGGGAATGCCCTTTCCATTATCCATAACCGTTACTGTGAAGTTGGCTTGGCTCATCTCTACGTTTACTTGAACTTGAGCTTGCCGGTCATTGGGAATGGCTTGGATAGCGTTTTTAAATAGGTTGTTAAATACGCGACCGAGCTGGTGTGGATCGGCCTGAATTTCTATAGGACCTTCTGGGATATTACAATGAATGGTATAGCCCATTTCACGCTCCATTAATGCCACCGCATCTTGCAATACCTCTACAAAATTGGTGATTTGCATTTTGGGTTCGGGCATCTTGGCAAAGGATGAAAATTCCTCTGCCATGGAGCTCAAACTATCGATTTGACGGATTAGCAATTGTATGGTTTTCTTCGTTTTTTCTTGAATATTTTCATCTTTGCGACTTATGGCGTATTCCAAATGCTGCAGAGAAAGTCGCATGGGCGTTAACGGATTCTTGATTTCGTGGGCCACTTGTTTGGCCATTTCCCGCCAAGCACCCTGGCGTTCTACCTCAGATAATTTGTTCAAACTTACATCTAAGGCATCAATCATTTTATTGTACTCAGATACCAATAAACCTACTTCATCGTTGCGATTCCAGGGGATGGGCTCGTTCCGAACTCCTAATTTCATTCGTGATATTTCGTCGCGAATCAACAACAGCGGCTGCGTAATGCGGGTTGATATAATTTGTGTTATGATATAAACTATAGCAAATAGAATGACGAATACATTCACTACTGTTACCATGTAGCTCGAAATTTGTCGGTATAAATCCACGCGATTTGAATAATAGGGCAGATTCACAAATCCCCGGACATTTAAACTGTTATCGTTTATAATTGAGTAAGCCGAGATATAATTCAATTCGGAAATTTGTTCAATTAGAGAGAAAACACTTGATCAATTACATCCTGATGGCGCTTTTTGGCGCGTACAGGACTACCTGCT
>JALRKL010000228.1 GCA_023268875.1 Bacteroidia bacterium | reverse complement strand
TGGGAACTTTACCAATGCAACATACCGATTTAGCTATCCAAGAGCTCAAACGTTGCAAAGACATTGGACTAAAAGGCATACAAATCGGATCTCATATCAACGACTGGAACCTAAATGAGCCTGCCTTATTTCCCATTTTTGAAGCGATGCAGGACCTAGACATGGCCCTTTTTGTGCATCCCTGGTGGTATAGTGCAAAAAAGAAAATGCCCAAATATTGGCTCCCATGGCTCGTAGGTATGCCGGCTGAAACATCTTTGGCGATTACCAGTATGATTTTCGGGGGAATTTTTGAACGCCTCCCCCAACTTCGAGTAGCATTCGCGCATGGAGGTGGTGCGTTTCCCGCAACTATAGGACGTATCGAACACGGTTGGCGCGTAAGGCCAGACTTAGTAGCTGTAGATAATCAAAAAAATCCACGTGAATATCTAGGACAGTTTTGGTTGGATAGTTTGGTGCATGATCCTAAAATGCTCCGATTCATAACCGAATTAGTGGGCATTGATAAGGTCTGTTTAGGAACCGATTATCCCTTCCCACTTGGAGAAGATATTCCCGGCGAACTTATTAAAAGTTCAGGATTTACGCTCGAAGAACAATCGATAATGCTAGGCGACTCAGCTTTACAATGGTTAAAATTACCCAAAACCCTTTTTGTATGATTTAGTCACAAGTTTCATCGTGGGCATAATTTTTGATCGTCTTAGACTATATTTGGATACAATGAACAGAATAAAGCCTTTTGGATACCTATTCCTTGCCATTGCGGCTGCTATTGCAGTTCCTTTAAAAGGACAGAAAAAAGATGCAAATTCCTCTCGAAAGAGCATTAAGGCTTTTGCTAAGTTTTATCCAAATACCACCCTTAAACGCATTACGGAACAAAATATGCATACTTCTATGGTGAATATGGGCGAGAATATTGAAATGGATGCGGTAAGCACAACCTATACTTCAGAAGTGATTTTTGCTCCAGCAGGTGACTCACAAACACTGCAAGTATTTCCGTTCAAAGTTGAGGGCTACATTTCTACAAATGGCATAAAACAAGATATTGGTCAAAATACTTCAAACGAATTATTTTACGTTGTAGATTCAAAAGGTATTCTAACCAATATAAAAGGAGACACCAATTATATCAAAGCCTTGAAGTTGTCTGGAATTAACAACGCTCAATTAGGGCTCAATATGATGGTCTACTTCAAACACAATAAAGAATTATTTCTGGGAGATAGTTTTCAATTAAACCATAAAGGTAACCCTTACAGTTTTAACAAAACACTAGTTTTGACCAGAATGAATTCTGAAGAAGCAGAATTCACTACCAATACGACAATTGTTTTAGATCATAATTACGACATGAGTAATTACGATATTCACCAACACGTAGAAGGAAGTTCCACCGGTATTATGAAAGTGAGACTATCAGATTACTTAGTAACCTACAACGAAGAAAATCTTAACCTCGCAGGATACATGGAAATGGTAAGTGTAAATATTCCGCTTACCATAAAAGGGGTCATGAAAGAAACCGTAAGTCAATAATTTATCTTTAGTTCAAAAAATTAAGTGTCGCGTTTATTCTGTCTATTACAAATCCTTTCTGAAAAAGGAACGCTTTAATTTTTTGTTTTTCTTCAAAACTTATTTTCTTTACCCCTTCCTGAATAAACTGAATTTCCTCTTCTGAATAACCTAATTGTTTCAGCTTTTTGCTAGTCCATTTCTCAATTTGAACTTCAGTTGTATTGTCATCGAGTTGTTCGAGAGATTTTTTTATCAAAGCATCTGAAACTCCAGCTAATTTTAATCCTTGACGGATTTTTTGAATACCCCAACCTTTAATTCTACTCTTTCCTCGAACAAAGGCGAAGGCAAATCGAGATTCATTCAAAAAATCATTTTGCAAAAGATGAATCATAACCTCGCCTGCTTCGGATTCGGTTAGTCCGAGACTCCTGCACTTTTCCTGAACATGTTTTTGACTGCGCTCTTGATAGGCGCAATATTTTTCCAATTTTTGTATGGCTTGATCAACTGTTACGAATTGCGCTTTCCTCTGCCAAGTCATACCTCTAAATTACACTATTCACAGTAATTGCTGACATTTTTTGCAGTTTTTAACAATATTTATGACAGTTTTGCAGTTTTCGTCAATTGGAATAAGGTTTGCTTTTCAGAAATACATATGAGAACCGGACAAATTTCAGTACAATCGGAAAATATTTTTCCGATAATTAAAAAATTCCTTTACACCGATCAGGAAATTTTTATCCGCGAATTAGTTAGTAATGCGGTTGATGCATCTAAAAAAATCCAAACTCTTAGTCGAATCGGTGAATACTCCGAAGATCTTGGTGATCTGAAAGTAGAAATATCCATCGACGAAAAGAAAAAAACACTAACCATTTCAGACTACGGTGTTGGAATGACAGATGAAGAAGTTGAAAAGTATATCACACAATTGGCATTTTCCGGTGCTACAGAATTTGTTAATCAATGGAAGGACAAAGACCCAGACCAAATGATCGGTCATTTTGGATTGGGATTCTATTCTGCATTCATGGTTGCAAAACAGGTTACACTAGTAAGCCGATCTTACAAGAAAGGGGCAGAGGTAGTTAAATGGGAATGTGACGGAACAACTTCCTACAGTATTGACAAAGGAAAACGCAAAAAGCGCGGTACAGATGTAATACTTCATTTAACTGATGAAGACGCAGAAACATATTTAAGTAAATGGAAAATACGTGAGTTGCTTCGCAAATATTGCCGCTTTTTACCAATTACTATCGAATTCGATGGCGAAACAATAAACGATAAAGAACCTCTTTGGACCAAAAAACCATCAGACCTAAATCAAGAAGATTACAAGAAGTTCTTCGAGGATTTATACCCGATGCAAGAGGCTCCTCTGTTTCACATTCATATAAACACAGATTATCCATTCAATCTCACAGGCGTCTTATATTTCCCTAAAGTATTACAAGCCCTTGACAACCGTAAAGATCGGGTTCAGTTATACAGCAACCAAGTATTCGTTACAGAAGATGTAAAAGATGTACTTCCAGAATTCCTCGTTCTGTTACAAGGTGTAGTAGACTCCCCTGATATTCCTCTTAACGTAAGCCGAAGTGCCCTACAAAGCGATACAAATGTTAAAAAGATAACCGCCCATATTTCTAAAAAAGTAAGCGATAAGTTAACCGAAATATTTAAAAATGATCGTGAAGATTACCAAAATAAATGGGAGTATTTAGATCTAATTGTTAAATATGGAATGCTATCTGACGAGAAGTTCGCTGATCGTATGAAGGATCACTGCTTAGTAACCACAACTGAAGGCACATTCCATACCATTCAAGAATGGATCGACCATTGTAAGGTTAACCAAACTGATAAAAATGGCAATACCGTTATATTGTATACTACCGATGCCACTGCGCAATACATGAGCGTAAAGGCCGTAAAAGACGCGGGATACGAAGTGATAACGTTAAACGGACCATTAGATGTTCACTTTGCGGGTTTTGCAGAGGGCAAATTCGAAAAAGTAAGCTTTAAATGTGTTGACAGCGACCCCGTTAACAAACTAATTGAAAAAGAAGAAACCATAGAATCAGTTCTAGATAAAGAACAGCAAGAAAATCTAGAAAAGCATTTAAAATCCTTACTAAATGAGGCCGCTTTCGAGGTTAAACTTGAAAGTCTTCCCCCACAGCAAGAGTTTCTAAGTATTCATAAAAATGAATGGGAAAGAAGAATGGAGGAGTACGCGAAAATGGGGCAATCAATGCCGTTTGGAGATCTTGGTGGTAAAAAGAAAACTATCATTGTAAATACCAACCATGCTTTGGCAAGTAAAATATTGACCAAGCAGGAGGAAACGGTTAAGGAACACCTTCAATACCACATAGATTTGGCCTTACTCGAAAAGAATCTACTGCAAGGAGCAGATCTTGAGCGCTTCATTCAGAAAGCAAAATCATTCTTAACAGTAGACTAGGACTTTTTAGTTAGGGTAAACACGGTTATCTCGGGATAAATACCCATTCTCCCGGGATAACCTAAGTACCCAAAACCTCTGTTAACATATAATGACTGATTACCTTCTGTGTATAAGTCTATCCACTCTTTGTATAAATATTTAATTGGGCTCCAGCGATAAAAACGGCTATCTACACCAAACTGCATGCCATGTGTATGCCCCGAAAACTGAACTGCAATATCTTTCTTTTGATTTAACACTTGAGCACGCCAATGAGATGGATCATGGCTCAGCAATAACTTCACTTGAGCGGATTCAGCTTGTTTATACGCCTTTTCTAGGTTGCCATACTTAGGGAATCGGCCCTTTTCACTCCAGTTTTGGACTCCAATTACAGCCAGCTTTTGTCCATCTTTATTGATAATTCGACTTTCGTCAAGCAGCAAATCCCATCCTAAATCTTTATGATTTTGAAGCATTAATTGGAAATTTTTTTCTTTTGATTCTTTTGATTCCCAAGCCACATAATCACCATAATCGTGATTTCCCAATATGGAGAAAACCCCCATAGGCGCTTTAATTTTCTCAAATACATCAATCCATGGTTGCGCCTCTTTGGCCGTGTCGTTTACCAAATCACCCGTAAAAAAAATCATATCAGGTTTTTGAGCATTAATAAGTTCTATCCCCCTTTCAACCGCTTTTCTATCCCAAAAACTTCCACAGTGAATATCTGAAATTTGGATTAATTTCAGACCTTCAAAGGCATCTGGTAAATCTTTAATAACCAATTTGCGTCGCCTGACTAAATAGTTGTGCGCCCCTTTAACTACTCCCCAAAGAGCGGTTGAGAAAAATAATGCGGCTACACCGAGACCTAAGTAATTCAAAAACTTCAAACGTGAAATTCCTGTGCCTTCAGCGTTAGATTCAAAACCCGGTAATGAGGGTTTAATAATATCCTGGGTAAACCACCTAAACACCCTTAAAATATCATCAATTATTAAAAAAAAGGTCCAGATTAACTTTATTATGAAAATACTGAAAATTAAGGCGGCTACAAATCTCATTACGATAGGTTCCATATGAACCTGCATGAATCGAAACGCTAGAAAAAACAGAATCAACGATACTGAATATCCCCAATATATAGCTGCTATCCATCGTTTAGTTTGATCACTTGTATTCTTTACCAACAGCTTCACCCCTTGCCATGTATAGAGGTCAATTAGAAAGAAAAACAAGGCGAAAACAATGAAACCAAAAACTTTGCTTTTAAACATGATTAGTTAGTGCAAAGGACGATAAAGTTATTGTGTTTTTGTTTCCCTTTATCGAGAGAATATATACCCATCGTCGGATATCAAGAACATGCCTATCCTGTTTTGGGATCCCTTAGAATTTCTAATTTTATAAAAATACCATTTATTTTTTATCGGATTCTTAAAATTCATGCCCTCAATTTTTGATAGTTGCTTAAAATTAACATCAAAAATATCTATCTCGCATCCTTTTAATGACCCAAATCCTTCCATCTCAAAAAACAAATTATCATTTGAGTAAGTTAATTTAAGATCTATGTGATTCATATTCAAGGTTTTTAATTTACCCCTACTCCATTTATAACGAGAATAAACAGGATAATGATCACTAACAATATTGCCATAATTACTAATCCATTTATCTGCATACAAGACCATCGTTGAATCCCTGATCAATTCCAATTTCATTCCTGGTGAAGAAACAATATGATCAATCATATCTGGGTACCCAACCGTGGATCTTTGTTTACTCAAACTTAGACCATATGAGTTTACGACATAATTTGTGTCTTTAATCCAATTTTGATAAGGCGACGCATAACCCGTTAAAATGCTTTGATCAAAATCATCATTCCAATCACCTAACACGATACCCTTATTTTGTTTACCCAAATTATCTATATACAGCTTTAACGCAAGTCCCGAATTATATCGTCGGTTATACGCCAAAACTTTCGAAGATGTGGAACCAGTATTAGCCTTCATATGCAACACCCAAATTCTCAACGTATCCGTTTTAGGCCAATCAGGATGTTTGGGCATTAAACCAACCTCTAAAGGCAAACGCCCTCCTCCAAAATCATATTCGTAATTGGGAAGTATATGCTTCTGATACAAAAAATCAAAATCACCCTTTTTGTATAGTAATCCTGTTTTTTGGGTTTGAGTCCAAGTACTTAAGACACCATTATAGTCCTTACAATTAAACAACAACCGATTCCAATATGCTACATCACTAATTTCTTGTACCGCTATTAAATCAACATCTATTGTATTTACTAAATCCGTTATATATGATAGCTGTAAATCATCGTCTGTCGGGCCATTTGATGAACTACCAAACCATTCAACATTCCATGTCATCACATCCAAACGATCATCGCTTCCAATTTTGGGAATTTGTGCCCCTAATTTGAAGAACCAAAGGAAGCCCGACAAAAGCCAAAAGCAATTTCTTATAACCGCTGACATTTAGTGTTCGGTACGTTTATCGAAACCCCAATTTAATTTACTACGCAACGTGTCCATGAAATTAATTTCATTTAATCGAATTAAATTCAAATGAAAATCCGCTTTCTTAACCGCCATTGATACCTCATTAGTGATACTTTCACTTCGAGAGTCCATACTTGCCAAATAACTACTAGCCCTTCCCTCTATCTCAAAAGAAATAACCGTATTATCTGATATTACCACCGGGCGCACATTTAAGTTATGCGGCGCTATCGGTGTTATAACAAAACTATCAGATTTTGGAAAAATAATAGGTCCACCACAGCTTAAAGAATATCCTGTAGAACCTGTCGGAGTCGAGATTATCAAGCCATCACTCCAATAACTATTGAGGAATTCTCCATTTAAATATGCATGAACCACAATCATACTCGAGGTTTCTTTCTTATGGATTACAAAATCATTCAATGCGTATTCGAAATCGAAAATCTTCTCACTTGATTCTAAATGCAAAAGTGATCTAGCCTCTACCGAATAATGACCCTTTTCTAATTCTGAAACGGCATTCTCCAATTGATCAGAAGGAATTCCAGCCAAAAAGCCCAAACGACCCGTGTTTATCGGAAAAACCGGAATATCACTATCGTTAATTAGGGGCAAAGTGCTCAAAATAGTTCCATCACCCCCCACGCTACATAGAACATCTACTGGCTTATATTTCGAAGTGAATCGATCAAATACTTGGGGTGCTACTTGAGAAAAATTCATTCGCACAAAGTCCTCCAAACTAGGTGGACACCATATCTCATGCCCTCTTTCAACTAATACAGAAACTAATTTTAAGAGTGCGTCTCGATGTTTAGGGTCCAATACAGACTTCGCAAAAATGCCAACTTTCATAAATATTTTATCGAACGTCATCTTCGACGCTCACTTCAAAGGTATTAATTTAAAAGCGCATCATCCAATTGAAAAATTGCAAATAACTCAAACAAAAGCGCCGTATTTTCCAAATACGGCGCTTACTTCAATCATTTTTAAACCAATTCTAACTATTCACTTCGTTTTCTTTCAAGTATTTGAAATTCAAAATTATAGTTATGCCTTTCATCTTGATCATGTAATTCTGAAAAGATCAAATCCCAATCAGTAGAATCTAATTCAGGAAAAAATGTGTCCGCATCAGAAAAAGTGGCATTCACTCTTGTGATGTAAATTTTAGTGGCTAAAGACAATGCGTAGGAATACAATTGCGCCCCGCCAATTATCATTAATTCGTTACTTTCTTTTTGTACGCTATCGATTACCGATTCTAAATCAGAGAAATATTCAAAGCCCTCCAAGATGTTATTATTATTTGAACTCAAAACTATATTCCGGCGATTTTTCAATGGCTTTCCTAAGCTTAACATGGTATTTCGACCCATTACCACGGTTTTATGTTTTGTATGTTGCACAAACCATTTAAAATCATCTGGTAAATGCCACATAAGTTCATTGTTACGACCAATTTCGTTTTTCAATCCAACCGCAACAATCATTGAAATTTCCATATCTATTTTTCTTCGTGGTACTCCATTTCGGTGTTAATCTTCCACATTGCTGTTTTGTCTTTATTGCCGTTAATAATATTTTCTGCCGCCATCATACCTGTTAACATTGAATGATCTTGGTTATTATATCGGTGCATACCATTTCTTCCTATTGGAAATAGATTCTCTATACCGTTGAGATAATCAATTATATCATCAAACCTATCATAAGAACCAAAATAGGCGGGATATGTTTTCGGAACTTTTAAAACAGTCCCATCTAAAACATCCTCCTCATTAATCAAGTCCAGTTTCACCATTTCTGAAATGGCGAATTGGTAAAACTCACTTTCTGAAAGTTTCCAAAGTTCATCGTCTTCCTGACAAAAATATTCCAATCCCAACCATATAGTTTGCTTATCATCCACTAAATCCGGACTCCAATTATTGAAAATCTGTAAGCGCCCAATTTTTACATCCCTCTCTTGTATATAAATCCAATTATCTTTTAACTGTGCATCGTTTTTAAATTTCTTTATCAATAACCCCACAGTAATAAAATCACGGTATACCAACCCATCCGCTATTTTTCTTATGTTCTCCGGGGGAAGTGGACGAACGCCTTTAACTAAATCTTTCACGGGCATCGAACTAATAACATAATCCGCAGTAATTACTTCTTCATCACCATTCGACTTTCTAACCTTTAGCGATCGTACTGATGTTGATTCGACATCCATTCCCAACACTTCAACACCAAATTCGATTTTCCCGCCGGCCGCTTTAATTTTCTCCGCTACCAATTCCCACATTTGGCCTGGACCTAAGCGTGGATACATAAATCGTTCTATTAAACTCGTCTCGGTTTTCTTTTGTGCTATTCCGCTCTTGCCTTTTCTTGGTCGAAGCGCATGCACAATAGCTTTTGTAATACTTAATCCTTTAATTCGTTGTGCCCCCCATTCTGCACTTATTTGTTCGCAAGGAACGCCCCAGACTTTTTCAGTGTAGTCTTTAAAGAATGTTCTGTATAATTCATTACCGAAACGATTGATTAAAAAATCTTGCAGCGACCGTTCATTTCGAATAGGAAATAAACGCGAGTAAACATAGGAAGTACCTATTTTCACCAATCGTATTGGACCTAGTAAACGTAATGTCTCTTCACTCAAATTTATCGGATAACTGAAGAATCTTCGTAAGTAATAAATTCGAGATAATCTCTTTCGAATCAACATGACAGTGCCATTCTTTCTGGATTCTTTGTGAGCCAATGATTCACTATTCTGTATGTTAATCTCCTTTTTTTTACCTTGATAGGAAATTTCAACTGCCTCAGATTCAGAATGCATGTCATGATCAATCGGCATTAAATTTTGCCACCATTGCATGACTCTATCAGACTTGGAAAAGAATCGGTGTCCTCCAATATCCATACGATTGCCTTTGTAATTATGAGTACGTGATAATCCCCCTACTGAACTTCCATGCTCAAGAATTATAACTTCAAATTGATCTTTTGAAAGTTCCAAAATATGAAGACCCGCCGTCAAACCAGCGGGTCCTGCACCAATAATTATTACTTTTTGTTTAGTTGAGACTTCCAAGAAGTCCAAAAATACACCTAAATATTTAAATCTCTTTATGACATGTTTCGGTAGTAAAACAATTCATTCTACCCCGTTCATGTCATTAACAGCGATTTACCCACTTTGTGGTTATCTTTGCAGGATGAGTCGCATTGTAGCAATCGTCGGTAGACCCAACGTAGGAAAAAGTACCCTGTTCAACCGCCTTACCGGTGAACGTAAAGCCATTGTAGACGATTTCAGTGGAGTAACCCGCGACCGGCATTATGGAAGAAGCGACTGGAATGGAATCGAATTTACTGTAATTGATACCGGCGGATTTGTGCCTAACTCGGATGATCAGTTCGAAGCCGCCATCCGCGAACAAGTTCATATCGCAATCGAAGAGGCATCCGTTCTCATTTTTATGGTAGATGTTATTGCCGATATTCACCCCCTAGATGAAGAATTTGCGACACTTCTTCACCGTTCCAAAAAACAAGTAGTACTTTGTGTTAATAAAGTCGATAATGAAAATTTACGCCTCCAAGCTCCTTCCTTTTACGCACTCGGTTATGAGGAACTCTTTGAAGTATCTGCAGCGAGTGGCTCTGGAACAGGTGAATTATTAGATAAAGTTACCGAATACCTAAAGGAAATTCCTGAACCTGTAATCGAAAGACCCGAACTGCCTCGAGTTGCAATAGTTGGAAGACCTAATGTCGGAAAATCCAGTTTAATTAATGCCCTACTCGGAAAGGATCGCAACATAGTTACCGAAATTGCCGGAACAACCCGAGATAGTATCGATACCCATTACAATGCATTCGGAAAAGAGATGATCTTAATCGATACAGCTGGGGTACGTAAAAAAAGTAAAGTACATGAAAACATCGAATTCTATTCCGTAATGCGCTCCCTGCGTGCTCTGGAAAATGCAGATGTTGTTGTGCTCGTATTAGATGCGACACAAGGCATGGAATCACAAGATATTAACTTATTTTGGTTGGCACACCGACTTGGAAAAGGAATAGTGATCTTAGTTAATAAGTGGGATCTTATTGAAAAAGAAACCAATACAGCCAAGGAATTTTCCGGACATATTGAAGGCCGAATTGCTCCGTTCACCGATGTTCCAGTACTTTACATCTCCGCACTCAATAAACAACGTATTTTCCAAGCAGTTGAAACGATAAGTAAGGTTCACGAATCATTAAGCTCCCGTGTTTCTACGCGGAAACTTAACGATTACCTCTTACCTATAATGGAAGCAACGCCTCCACCAAGTAAAAAGGGCAAATTTGTGAAAATTAAGTTCGTAAATCAGCTACCTAGTAAACGAGTGGCTTTCGCATTTTATTGTAATCTTCCTCAATACGTAGCAGAAAGCTACACGCGCTTTCTCGAAAATAAAATTCGCGATGAATTCGACTTCAATGGGGTGCCAATTAGCATCTATTTCCGTAAAAAATAATCCCTTGATTTTCTTGGGGGAAGCCGTTCACAAATTTCCCTCAAGAGAAAAATAAACCAAACCGACACGCTTTTTAATGGACATTCGCGAATTAAGTTTAGCCGAAATCACCACAAAACTCACCGAGGCCGGTGAACCCTCTTTTCGTGCAAAGCAGGTATGGCAATGGCTCTGGCAAAAACACGCCCGCTCCTTCGAGGAAATGAGCAACCTATCCATCTCACTCAGACATAAATTATCTGAACTCTTCGAATTTGCGCAAACACAAATACTTACAGCGCAATATTCGGCAGATGGAACCATAAAGGTTGTTTTTCAACTTTCCGACAATAATAAGGTTGAAGGGGTCCTGATTCCAACCAAAACGAGAACCACAGCGTGCATAAGCAGTCAAGTTGGTTGTAGTTTGGATTGTAAATTTTGCGCCACTGGATCCATGAAGCGTGAGCGAAACTTAAAAGCCTACGAAATGGTTGATCAGGTAGTTTTGATAAATGAACTTTCTCTAAAACATTATGACAAAAAACTCGACAATATCGTTTATATGGGTATGGGCGAGCCATTGTTAAATTATAGTGAGGTTCTGAAGAGCGTCGACAGAATTACAGCCCTTGATGGTATGGCTATGAGCCCTAGCCGAATTACACTCTCTACAGCTGGCATAACCAAAATGATTTATAAACTCGCCGACGACGGAATTAAAACAAATCTCGCACTTAGTTTACATGCTGCAACCAATGCTAAACGGTCGGAAATCATGCCTATAAATGATTCTAATCCTTTAGAAGACTTAGCTGCTGCCTTGCTTTATTGGTACGAAAAGACAAATATCCGCCCTACTTTGGAGTATACCGTAATTGCCGGTGTAAATGATACTATCGAGGCGGAAAAGGCATTGGGTGTTTTTGCAAGAAGGTTTCCCTGTAAAATAAATTTAATTGAGTACAATCCAATTTCAACCGCGCTTTATCAACCAACCGGTCGCTTGGAGGCATTTTCGGAAGCCCTATCTAAGCAAAAACTAATTGTAAATATACGAAGAAGCCGCGGCAAGGATATCGACGCGGCTTGTGGGCAATTGGCTTTAAAAACAAATTAAGCCTTAAAATCTCTATGGTGCGCTTCTTCGTATAAGCGCTCTTTGGGTAAACCATTAAAGTATTCCCAGGTTATTTTTAGACCTTCTTCACGGGTATATTTTGGTTCCCAACCTAGAATATTTCTGGCTTTTTCAATATTAGGTTGGCGCTGCTTTGGATCGTCGGTTGGCAATTCTTTGTAAATAACCTTTTGATCTGTACCGGTTAACTTTATGATTTCATCGGCGAACTCTTTGATGGTTATCTCCATAGGATTTCCAATATTTACAGGATCCGCACAATCACTTAATAACAAACGATAAATACCCTCAACCAAATCATCAACGTAACAAAAACTTCGTGTCTGACTTCCATCTCCAAATACGGTTAAATCCTCGCCTCGCAATGCTTGTCCCATAAATGCCGGTAAAACACGACCGTCATTTAGTCGCATACGAGGACCGTAGGTATTAAATATTCTGACAATACGTGTTTCGAGACCATGATAGCTGTGATAACCCATGGTAATTGCTTCTTGGAAACGCTTGGCTTCATCGTAAACACCACGAGGACCTACGGGATTCACATTTCCCCAATAATCTTCAGTTTGGGGATGCACGGTAGGATCTCCGTAAACTTCACTTGTGCTTGCTACCAATATTCTCGCCCCTTTCGCCATAGCCAAACCTAATAGGTTATGTGTTCCTAATGAACCAACTTTCAACGTTTGAATAGGAATTTTGAGATAGTCAATTGGACTTGCAGGAGACGCGAAGTGCAATATATACTTTAATTCACCTGGAACATGCACAAACTTTGATACGTCATGATGTGAAAACTCAAAATCGGGCAAATGAAAAAGGTGTTCGATATTGCGTAAATCTCCGGTAATGAGATTATCCATACCAATTACATGGTAACCCTCTTTTATGAACCTATCGCACAAATGCGATCCTAAGAAACCAGCTGCACCAGTAATTAAAACACGTTCTTTTTTCATTTTATATCGCTTCGTCCAATACTGTAATACGTAAATCCGTGTTTTCTTAAAGAATCAAGCTCATATAAATTTCTACCATCAAAAATAACTTTATCCTTTAACAAAGTTTGAATTTTTGAGAAATCTGGTGTTCTAAACTCGGGCCACTCAGTTGCTATAACCAAGAAATCAGCACCTTCTAGAGCTTCATAAGAACTCTTACAGAAAGTCGCTTTGTCTGCCATAATAGATTTCACATTCTCCATTGCTTCTGGATCATAAGCATTGACACTTGCTCCTGCTTCGGTCAATAATTCTATCATTTCCAAAGCTGGTGCTTCACGTATATCATCGGTATTAGGTTTAAAAGCAAGTCCCCATAGTGCAATTGTTTTACCTTGAATGCTTCCGTAATGTTGCATAATTTTAGGTACCAATGCTTTCTTCTGATTGGCATTTACATCTTCAACGGCCTTTAAGATCTTAAAATCATAATCAACTGAAGCCGCACTGTGAACTAAGGCTTTTACATCTTTAGGGAAGCAGCTTCCGCCGTAACCTATTCCCGGAAATAAGAATCGTTTACCAATTCTGTCATCACTGCCTACACCCTTACGAACCATATCAACGTCAGCACCCAATAATTCGCACAAACGAGCAATTTCATTCATGAAAGAAATCTTGGTTGCCAAGAAACTATTAGCGGCATACTTCGTCAATTCTGCACTGCGGGTATCCATATGCATTACCGGATTTCCTTGGCGCACATAAGGAGCATACAATTCATCCATGATATCAAACGCTTTCTGACTTTGCGCTCCGATTACTACCCTATCAGGCTTCATAAAATCATCAACCGCAACGCCTTCGCGCAAAAATTCCGGATTTGAAACTACGTCAAAATCACCTTTGTAATTTGCGGCTACCGCCTCTCTTACTCGATCAGCAGTTCCAACTGGCACCGTACTCTTATCTACAATCACTTTATAATCCGTCATGATTTTTCCCAAATGATCAGCAACACCCAATACATATCTCAAATCAGCAGAGCCATCTTCACCAGGAGGAGTTGGCAAAGCTAAAAAGATAACTACACTATCCTTTATGGCTTCTTCTAATGAAGTCGTAAAGGTTAGACGACCTTCCTTTAGGTTGCGCTTGAACAATACTTCTAATCCCGGCTCAAAAATGGTGATTTGCCCATTAGATAAACGGTCAACCTTAGATTGATCAATGTCAATACAGATTACATCGTTTCCGGTCTCTGCAAAACAAGTACCGCTTACTAAACCTACATAACCTGTTCCAACTACTGCAATTTTCATGATTTATAAAATGACTTAATATTTTTAACAATTTCTAACTGTTCCTCATCTGTTAACTCCGGACAAATAGGCAAACTGATGACTTCTTCGCATAACTTTTCCGAAACTGGGATTCTTTCTGCCGTTGAATAAGCCTTTTGCTGGTGCAAAGGTAAAGGATAATAAATCATTGAAGGAATACCTTTTTGTGCTAAATACTCCGATAATTCATTCCGACTTCCATCACGAATAATCAAGGTATACTGATGAAACGCATGCGTACTTTTTTCAGAATTTAACGCTGGTATTTTTAACTGAGAAATTTCACGAAACGAATCACTATATAAAAGTGCTACCTGATTCCTTCTGTAGATAAAGGAATCGAGATGCGGTAGTTTAACCCTAAGTATGGCCGCTTGTAACGCATCAAGACGAGAGTTTAATCCTATAACTTCATGATAATATTTCTTCCTTTGTCCGTGATTGGCGATCATGCGCGCCTTTTCGGCTAAGATATCGTCATTTGTAAAAATTGCCCCACCATCACCGTAGCAACCCAAATTTTTACTTGGGAAGAATGACGTTGTTCCAATATGTCCTAAAGTTCCGCTGCTTCCAAAGCATCGCTCTCCACAAAAAAGCGAGCCCATACTCTGAGCGGCATCTTCTAATAAAAATAGACCATGTTGTTCGGCGATTTCCCCCAAAACATCCATATTGGCTGTTAAGCCGAATAAGTGTACCGGCGCTATTACACGGGTTCTATTTGTAATTTTTGCAATTATTAAATCCGGATTTATTAAAAAATCCAACTCAGATACATCAACAAAAACAGGTTTTAATCCAAGTAAAAGCACGGCCTCCGGTAAGGCGGCATAGGCAAATGCGGGAATTATCACCTCATCTCCTGGACTTAGGTCCAGAGCCATTAGGGCAATTTGTAAGGCATCAGTGCCGTTAGCTACCCCAATTACATGCTTAACATTAAGTTTTACAGCCAATTCCTGCTCAAACGTCGAAACTTCACTTCCTTTTATAAAGGCTCCAGAATGACACACTCTTTCAAATGCATCTCGTATATCCGATTGAAATCGATTATACTGTGCTTGAAGATTTACCATCTGGATTGCTCCCATACAACAAATTTAATTTATTGAATTAAAGCACGCCCTTTTATTTAGTACGTTGCCTAATTACTTCGTAAACGACCACTCCAGTGGCAACAGATACATTTAATGAATCTACACCACGCTTTGAAATAGGAATCCGCACAAAATCGTCACACATTTTGGCCGTTTCTTTATCCATACCCGTATCCTCACTGCCCATAACAACTGCTAAGGGACCACTCAAGTCTTGACTGTAAAGACCATTCTCTGTTTTTTCCGTGGCACCCACAACGCGCAATCCGGAGTTTTTCAAATACTTTAAAGTATGGTGTAAACTTTGCGTACGACAAACGGGAATATGCATCAAAGCACCGGCCGACGTTTTTAGGGCATCAGGTCCAATAGGGGCACTGCCTACTTCCGGAACCACGATACCATGAATTCCTGCACATGCTGCTGTTCGTGCAATTGCTCCGAAATTACGAACATCTGTTATCCCATCTAAAATAAGTATAAATGGGTCCTCTCCTTGTTCATAGGCCATGTCCACCACATTTTCAATTTTAGCAAAGTCCACAACCGACAAAGAGATTACAATTCCTTGGTGATTTCCTTTAACGAGGGAATTTAACTTAACGGCGGGAACCTGTTTCCAAATAATGCCTCGATTACGAAACATACCCATTAACTCATATAGCTGTCCTTGCAGATGGCCTTCGATAATCCATACTTTGTCTATAGTCGCACCCGACTCCAAAGCTTCCTTAACCGGATGTATTCCGTATAATAGTGATGTTTGCTTTTTCATAAAAAATCCCGCCTTTCGGCGGGATATAATATTTAAATCTTAATTAAAACCTGCCAGCAACTTGGGCCATATTTCGGAATTTCTGAGCCCAATCCTTTCGGCCTTCTTGCTCCACAGACTTAATGGTTCTTCTTATTAAATCTTGAGAAACATAGACTTCTCTCTCCGCGAACATGCTGCCATTATCGGCATCCTTGCTGAAGAACTTATAATAATCTACATTTTCTTTGATACTTTCGGTTAATACCTTTTCCGCCTGTTTCTCATCTCCCAAATTCAATAAAGTTACCCCATAATCTAAACGATACTCACGTCGCATAGGCATTACGGTTTCTGGGATTTCCTTCATGATATGAGTTAAGACTTCCACTCCTCTAGCTTTATAAACCGAAACAGAATCTTTGTAATGCGCATAAAAATCTGCGGCATTATTGAAACCGGGTTCAGGGCTTGCTACTTGGGCTAAATCACGTCCGTTTTCAGCTTCTTTCGCCGTTTGCTCCAGAACACTTACTTTCTGGTTGTAAAACGACGCTAATAATAATCCCATTTGTTGTAGATCGTTCGGCACATAAGATGCTTTATCATCCAAGAAGAAATTCTTCTTCTCTTTCATGCCATAGTACTTGTAATTTTTAACCAAGTTGCTGTAAAGTTTATACTGATCAACACGATTGGGCTGACGGCTTCTTGAACCACCTTTAATAGGTACAAACTTGTACACAAGACCTTCTAATTGCAAATAATCGTTTAAGCCCGCAAAATCATATCCTGATACTGAAGTAAAGTAAATTGGGCGTTTCCATCCCTCTTTGATCATGGTGGAAACCAGGTCATACATTACCAAATCACCCTTCGTATAGTATTCAGATCCAACATTTATTTCAATTGAATCAACTATCAAAGCTTGATATGCAGGATGCACAATACCGGCCTTCAAAACCGCCTCTTTATCAACCGGAACATGCATTTTCGAGGCATTCCAAGTAATATTTCCCGTTTCTCCGTTATTTGCCAATCGGGCTTTTCTCAATTCCGCAATAACATCCTCTACCTTGCGGGAATTTTTATACATCTGCTTATTTACAGGTATACCGTACTCAAAACTTCCCGTTTGTAAATCTTCTTTTGAAATAGTCAAAGGCAATGGAGACGATTTATAGACAGTATCCAATAATACCATACTATACCATTCGGTTGGCAAGAGCGATTGGTTGATTATACGAACATCTGTGCGAATTCCTTCAACGTTTTGGGCGTACCAAAGCGGATAGGTATCATTATCCCCATTACAGAATAACACGGCATTAGGCTCTAAGGTCTCCAAAAAGTTCTTTGCCATATCTATACCAATGTAGCGACCAGAACGATCGTGATCATCCCAGTTTTCGGCACCCATATTAATAGGAACTAAAATTAAACTTGCTAGAGAACTAATAATTGCGGCGTTTTTACCCAAATATTTCTTGAGGATGTCGGCTAAGGAAATCACGCCCAAACCAATCCAAATACAAAATATTTGGAACGAACCTACAACCGCATAATCACGTTCACGCGGCTCGTATGGAGGTTGGTTGGTGTAAACAATAATTAGCAGTCCGGTGAAAACAAACATGGTCATTATCAACCAGAAATCCTTTTTATTTTTACCATACTGCAGAACCAATCCTAGCAATCCTAAGATCAATGGCAAGAAATAGTATTTATTCCGAGCCTTTTGATTTTTATAGTAATCGGGCATTTCATCCACGTCACCCACTACAAATTTATCTACGAATGGTATACCACTATACCAGTTTCCGTCTAGCTTGGTATTTCCTGAAACAGCTTGTTGATCATTGAATCGTCCAACAAAGTTCCACATGAAATAACGCAGATACATGTACCTAATTTGGTAATTAAAGAAATATGTTAGGTTATTTCCGAAAGAAGGAATTTGATAATTCAAGTAGTTTAAACGGTTTCTTTCCTCTGGAGATAACTGACGTTGTTGACTCATTTGATTCAACTGATCAATTTCATCTTGAACTGCCTGCATACCGCCATAACTTCTAAAACCACGAGCATCATTGGGTTTATTACTTTTTCCCATTCGAGGGAATAGCGTATTATAATCTTCACTTATTCCATCTCCATCAATATCTACAGGACTATGAACAGGTTCATAAATATCTCCACCCTTTTCATATTTTTCAGAAGCTTTATAATAACGAGTGCCTTTAATTTTATAATCGGTTTGTGGGGCGTTAAAATAAGGACCATAAGCAAGAGGTCTATCACCGTATTGTTCACGGGTAATGTACCCATAGAATTTATACGGATCCTCTGGATTATTCATATCTATGGCTGGATTTGCCATACTTCGAATTATCACCATTGCGTATGAAGAGTAACCGAAAATCACAAATCCAATACACATAAAAATGAGATTGAAATTGTATTTGCCATCCTTCTGGAATTTATTTACCAAATAGGCAACTGCTGCATATACCAACACAATTGCTGCAATAGCTCCAGAATAAAAAGGAAGGCCAAAACCGTTTACAAACATGCGGTCTAAACGCGCCAATAACCAGGGAATACCCGGATAAATGACCTTCATCACAACCGCCAATGCCAAAGCAGAACCACCTAACGCATATATTACACCGTTACGCGTTACTGTAAATTTCTTAAAATAATAGGCCAAGCCTACTGCTGGAATAACCAACAAGTTCAACATGTGCGTTCCCAACGCCAAACCAATCATGAAAGCAATAAATACCAACCAACGATCGGTATATTTATTATCTTCTGCGTTGTACCATTTTAGTAAAGCCCAAAAGGTTAAGCTGGTGAAGAATGAGCTCATTGCATATACCTCAGCTTCAACAGCACTGAACCAAAAAGTATCAATGAAGGTGTTGGTAAGGGCTGCTACAACACCCGCTCCAATAATGAGTATGTTGCGACTTTCGGATTCCTCATCAACCAATTTCTCGGCAAACATGATGGTAATCCAATAGGTAAACATTACCGCTCCTGCCGATGAAACAGCAGATAGCATGTTTATCCAAAAACCTACTGTTTCAGGAGAAGAAGCTAATAGAGAGAACATTCTCCCAACCATAAGAAAGAAGGGTGCCCCAGGAGGGTGCACAACTTGTAAACGATAAGCCGCAGAGGCAAACTCACCACAGTCCCAAAGACTCACAGAAGGCTCTAATGTCAATGTGTAAACCACTAGGGCCACGATGAACATTATCCAACCTATAATTACATTCAACTTAGATAAAGAACGCATGTTTTATATATTTCAAAATTTAATGAAAGGCGAAAATACGGTTTTGATTAGGCAATTGAAAATGAAATTTTTGTTGTGGCCTTGCGCATACGCTCAGTAATATAGTCTCTACCTATATGGGCAATCATCTCCCAAATTGGTGCTCCTACCCCTTCCCCGGAAACTACAACTCTTAAGGGTTGCAACAAACTGCCAGGCTTTATCCCTTCGTTTTCACAAAAAGACTTATAGGCACTTTCGTATTCATCGGCCGAAGCCGTTTCCGAAATTCCCCCAAATACATCCGCCAATCGATTGATAATTGCATTGGTTTCTGATGTCCATTTTTTCTGGATTACTGTTTCGTCGTACTGCGTTGGCTCTTCAAAGAAATAAGTTCCTTGTAAAATGGTATCCTTAGCAAATTGGACCTTTTCGCGCATCATAGCAATGACGCCTTCCACGTATTCTTGACAAACATCGTAGCCTTTTTCGTCGATAATATCCTTCACGGACTCATAAACTTCAGATAAAGGTTTGCGTTGTAGGTATTGTTGATTGAACCAAAAAGCTTTTTGGACGTCAAATTTTGCACCACTTTTACTTACACGCTCTAATGTAAATGCCTCAATCAATTCTTCCAGACTAAAATGTTCGCGGTTGTCGCTTGGGTGCCATCCAAGTAATGCGAGCATGTTTACAACAGCTTCTGGAAAATAACCAGCCTCTCGATAACCCGAACTAAGCTCTCCCGTTTTTGGATCCGTCCATTTTAAAGGAAACACAGGGAAACCTAAACGATCACCATCGCGTTTACTTAATTTACCATTGCCTTCTGGCTTTAGCAATAAGGGCAGATGGGCAAATTCTGGCATTGCCTCTTCCCAACCTAAAAAACGATATAACATTACATGCAGCGGTGCACTTGGTAGCCATTCTTCCCCTCGGATCACATGGCTGATGCCCATGATATAATCATCTACAACATTCGCTAAATGATAAGTGGGCATTCCATCGCCTTTTAATAATACCTTATCATCCATTTGGTTGGTACTCACCACTACCCATCCGCGAATAATATCGTGGAACCTCACTTCTTCTTTCCGGGGAAGTTTTATTCGAATCACGTAATTATCACCTCGATCCAAACGCTCTTTGACTTCATCCGCTGAAAGAGTTAGCGAATTTTTCATACTCATTCTGCTTACGGCATCGTATGCAGGCTGCATATTACTCGCTTCTAAACGCTTACGCATTTCTTCTAACTCCTCAGAAGTATCAAACGCATAATAAGCCAATCCCTTTTCTATAAGTTGCTCGGCATATTGTCGGTACATAGGTTTGCGTTCGCTCTGACGATATGGAGCGTGAGGACCTGATTGATCCGGACCCTCATCAATTTCGATACCTAACCAAGACAAACTTTCCTTGATGTAGGCTTCCGCACCCGGAACAAAGCGAGTTTGATCCGTGTCCTCAAGCCGAAGTATAAAGGTACCCTTGTGTTTACGGGCGTATAAATAATTGTATAATGCGGTACGGACTCCACCTATATGAAGAGGTCCGGTTGGACTAGGTGCAAATCGCACACGAACGGGTCTATTCATCACTTCGTAGCTAATAAATCTTTAACGAATTGCGAGATTAATTTACCATCGGCTTTACCTGAAAGAGCTTGCATTGCAGCAGGCATTACTTTTCCCATTGCTGCGGGACCGCTTACCCCCATTTCAGAAATAATACCCTCAACAACAGATTTCACCTCAGCTGCATCCATTTGAGCTGGTAAAAAAGTTTCTATAATTTTGAGTTCAGAACGCTCAACAGATGCCAGATCTTCTCTACCTTGTTGCTCGTATACTTCCAAAGAATCTTTTCTTTGCTTCGCCAATTTTTGTAAGGCTTTAGTGTAATCATCCTCTTTTAAATCGGCAGCTTTCTCTGATGTTTGCAACAACATAAAAGCACTTTTGATACCTCTCAAAGCACGTAAACGATCTGCATCTTTGGCTTTCATTGCCTCTTTGATGCCTTCATTAATCTGTTCTGCCAAAGTCATATCCGCAAAGATACAACTATCACGGTTAACTGAGGAAATCTAAAACCCAGTGATTAGGTTAAACACCCATTGGTTTCGAAGAAAAGAATAAATTAATATGTAAGTCTATCAATACATTAAGTATGAATCAACTCCAATAGCGCTAAAGCTTTCTGATAATCCCCATTATCAATATAGCCTCGAATCTGCTGCCATTCTGAATTTACATCGCGTTCTTGCGCAACAGCCGTTTTAAGGGCCAAATCCGGAAGTGTCGGCACAGAAGCCAACTTTCCAATATCGTTGCCGCTTAAGTTTTTACTTAATCTAACATACTCAGGTAGGCCATCGTAACCTAATGTAGGTGACATAGGTTGGGCCAATTCAAACAAAGCGGCATCGTCTGTTTTGGAGTACCAACTAGCTCCTAGTCGACCTACAAGCTTCATTTTGCGTTGATCGATCTTTTGTTCTTCATTGAGAACTTCCTCTTTTATGTGGATACGCACTACCTGACAGATAACCAAATTACCTGCACCACCCCCAACGCCCATTTCCTTTACTTCTAATACTTTACACTCCAATTGAGAAGGGCTTTCTGCCACTCTCCATGGAGCAACTATATCAGATTTAACGGGGGTAAATCCCGCCTTTTCAAATTCACTAATTCCTCGATCCCAAGGTGCGGCGGCTACATTCATCTGCTCCACCATATCCTCTGTAACTACGTTAATTACAACTTCGGGAACCTCTTTTACATTAAGTAAAGTATGCTTTGGCTGGCCAGTCCGACCGCTATTGTTAGGTGCAAAAACCAAAATAGGAGGATTGGCACTAAATACATTGAAGAAACTAAAAGGTGCCAAATTCGGTACGCCATTTGAATCAACGGTACTCGCAAAACATATAGGCCGCGGACCCACGCTCCCAATCAAATATTGGTGCAACTGAGGTATGGGCAATTCTTTTGGATCGATAACTAACATAATTTACTTGCTTTCTTCTTTTAGAGTGTGCCCCATCTTTACGCGTTTTGTATTTAGATATTTGGCATTATGTGGATTGGGCTCCACCAATAAGGGAACATTGTCTACTATTTCCAAGCCATAACCTATTAATCCTGTTCTTTTGCGCGGGTTATTGCTCATTAATTTCATTTTACGAACCCCTAAATCTCTCAGTATTTGGGCGCCTACACCGTAATCGCGATCGTCCATTCCAAAGCCTAGTTTTAGATTGGCTTCAACGGTATCCAATCCCTGTTCTTGTAACTTATATGCTTTTAATTTATTTAGAAGGCCTATTCCTCTTCCTTCTTGATTCATATACACAATTACGCCTTTCCCCTCTTTTTCAATTAACTGCATTGCTTTTTCTAGTTGTTCTCCACAATCGCAACGACAAGAACCGAATACATCGCCGGTCAAACAACTTGAATGCACCCTAACCAATACCGATTCGTCTTCGGTCCATGTTCCTTTTATCAGCGCCACATGTTCCTGTTCGGTATCTTTTTGTTTATACGCTACCAAATCGAAACTTCCCTGATCGGTGGGCATTTGAACTGAAATCTCTCTTTGAATCAATGACTCGTGTTCAAGGCGGTATTTAATCAATTGTTCGATACTGATTATCTTTAGTTGAAACTTTTCCGCCACTTTCACTAAATCCGGCAAACGGGCCATAGTGCCATCTTCGTTTAAAATTTCAACTATACAACCTGCAGGCTCAAATCCTGCCATACGGGCTAAATCAATCGCCGCTTCAGTATGTCCAGCTCTGCGCAACACTCCTTCGGCCTTTGCCTTTAGAGGAAATATATGTCCTGGCCTACCTAATTCTTCGTTTTTAATATTCGGATCTATCAATGCCATTATGGTCTTTGATCTATCCTGTGCAGAAATACCTGTAGTACATCCATACCCGAGCAAATCAACAGAGACGGTAAATGCGGTTTCATGTGTGGCGGTATTTTTACCCACCATCATTTCCAATCCTAGCTCATCGCAGCGCTCTTCGGTGAGTGGCACACAAATAAGGCCCCGACCTTCTTTTGCCATAAAGTTCACCAATTCTGGCGTCATGTTACGTGCAGCCGTTAAAAAGTCGCCCTCGTTTTCGCGATCTTCATCATCAACCACAATAACTACCTTACCCTGTTTGATATCTTCAATTGCATCTTCGATATTGTCGAAACGAATAGGTGAATCTGAATTCATAGCGCAAAGGTACAATCAAAGTTTAAGAGCGGTGGAAAAATCGACGGCCTTTAAATTGAGTCGACTTAAACATTTTGCACGCTAACAAAATGACTGAAGATAAAAATATAACCCAAATTAATACTAATTTAATTTCTCTCTTTTCAATTAATAAGGGAAGTTTCACCTATATTTTTGATTACACACATCCAAAATATACGCGTCGGTGGTATTTTTGACCCAATGCCATCCAAAGCCGAAATTATTAATGCCTTCAAAAATAAATTGAACGCCTCCCTGCAAGGCATTCAAGATGCCATAAACCAAACCGAACAAGCCCTGCAAGAGGAAACCAAAAGCAGCGCAGGCGATAAATACGAAACTTCCCGCGAAATGCTGCAGGCAGATCTCGACCGACTCGAATCACAACGCTCCATCCTTCAAAGCTCCCTCGCCCTATTCGCCGATTCTACCAATAACGACCGCATCAACGCCGGCAGCATCGCCGAAATAAGTATCGACAATCAACCCCATACCCTATACATAGGTCCCGCCATCGGAAATGTAAAGATCGACACACTCGAAATCCGCGCCATCTCCACTGCCTCTCCACTCGGCGCGGCGCTTTTAGGGAAGCTTCCCCATGAAGAATTCTCGTGGAACGGAAAATCCATTCGCATCCTAAATTGTTACTAAAAAATGGATTTCTA